>JAISMX010000098.1 GCA_031276515.1 Eubacteriales Family XIII. Incertae Sedis bacterium
TGAATCTTGTCTATGTATTCCATGCGCTGCCGTTCCGACGGCGCGGTTTTCGCGAGAAGCGTCATGCCGATCACGCCGTTCATGGGCGTCCTGATTTCGTGGCTCATGCGGGCGAGGAATTCCTTCTGCGCCCGGTTGGATGCCTCGGCCATGAGCAGCGCTTTGCGCTCCTCGTTGGCCTTCAATATGTCCGCGGCCATCGCGTTTATGCTGTCCACAATCTCGCCCAGATCGCCGCCCGTGCCGGTCAGCGTCTTCGTCAAATCGTAGCGCAGCTCGCGCACGCCCTTGACCACATCGTCTATGTCGCGCATCGTGCGTCGGAACAGCACCATGGCGGCGAAAACGGAAATGGCGTAAAAGAGGACGATCACCAGCAATATGCCGTTCGCGACGCGATTGAATTCCTTTTCGATCTCCGTCGTCAGTTCGTTCGCCCAGATGTAGCCGATCACCTCGCCGTGCCGTTCAAGCGGGTGCATGGCGTTCATGATGTCGCCGCGCACCATCGAACCCATCCGCACGGCGGCGCGATTCGTCGCCATGACGTCGCGCCCGGGATGGTCCTCGGCGATGGGCGTACCCACCGTGTGCTCGTACTCCGACGAGGGGCCGTAGGTCAATATGGCGTCCAGCTCGCGCGAGTAGAAGCCCACGCCCAGACCCGGATAGGCGGCCGCCACCTCGTCGGTGGTCTCGCGCAGCTCGCCGTTCAGTATCGCGATTTTTTCTTCGCGCGAAGCCGAAAGCGCGCCGTGCGACGCGAGGATTTCCGCGTAATCGCGATTTCCCATGTACACATCGAGAAACGAAGCGAAGGCCATGAGTTTTTCGGCCTTTTCCTCCATTATGATTTTCTGCGACATGTAATGCACCGTAAACCACGACGCGGCCAGGGATATCGTCATAAACAACAACAGCAACGCAATAACCTTGCCCTGTATGGAATACAAAAAAAAGCGTTTCATCGCAATCCGCTCACAATCTCCCATGATTGAGGAGGCGCTCGAATGATCTCCCGAGAATTCGGCATTGCCATCAAAGACAAATAACCGTTCCATGGATATCATAGCATGATTTCCCGCAAATCACAAGAGGGTTTTGGGATTGTTGCAGTAGCAACCACTAACCCGTTGCTGCGGACTTCATTTCCTTCACGAAGCGGTACAGCTCCGGCCCGGCTTCGGCGCCGCGCTCTTCGATGATGCGCACGATGGCGCTGCCGACGATCACGCCGTCCGCGACGCGCGCCGTCTCGCGCGCGCGGTCCGGCGTTCCAACGCCGAAGCCGACGGCGGCGGGGATGCTCGACGCGGACTTCGCGAGGCGGACCATGGCGGCGACGTCGCTCTCGAATGCGCCGCGCACGCCCGTGACGCCCATGGAGGAAACGATGTAGAGGAAGCCGGAGGCGTTTTTCGCGATCTCGAGGATGCGCGCCTCGCTCGTCGGCGCGACGAGGGAGACGACGTCCACGCCCGAAGCCCGCGCGGGTTCGAGCAGCTCCGCCTGCTCCTCGAAGGGCAGGTCGGGCACGATCACGCCGTCCGCGCCCGCCGCGCGGCAGCGCTCGAAGAAGGCCTCGTAGCCGTAGCGGAACAGCGGATTCAGATAGCTCAGAAACACGAGCGGCACGTCGCTTTTCCCGCGCACGCGCTCTACGAGGCCGAACAGCCCCTCCAAGATCGTTCCCGACGACAGGGCGCGCAGGTTCGCGCGCTGTATCACCTCGCCCTCGGCGATGGGGTCGGAAAAGGGTACGCCGATCTCGATCAAATCCGCGCCCGCGCGAATCATCTCGAGGATGAACGCCTCGCTCGCTTCGAGCGAGGGGTCGCCGCCCGTCAGAAAGGCGATGAAGGCCTTTCCCCGCGCGAAGGCCTTTGAAATGCGATTGCCGTCCTTGCTATTCATGTACGTTCACCCCCCTGTGCCGCGCAATGGCGGCGACGTCCTTGTCGCCGCGCCCCGAAAGGCAGACGACGACGCTGTCCGAAGCGTCCAGCGCGGGCGCGAGCTTCCGCGCGTGCGCGACGGCGTGCGCGCTCTCGATCGCGCAGATGATGCCTTCCGTCCGCGCGAGGAATTCGAAGGCGTCCACGGCCTCCTCGTCCGTCACGGGTACGTATTCCGCCCGGCCCGTGTCGTGCAGCATGGCGTGCTCCGGGCCGATGCCGGGATAATCCAGCCCCGCCGATATCGAGTACACGGGCGCGATCTGTCCTTGGTCATCCTGACAGAAATAGGACTTCATTCCCTGGAACACGCCGACGGCGCCCTTCGCGAGCGTCGCGGCGTTGTACGGCGTATCGACGCCCCGCCCCGCCGCCTCGCAGCCGATCAGCCGGACGTCCGCGTCGGGGATGAAGGGATGAAAGATGCCGATGGCGTTGCTGCCGCCGCCGACGCAGGCGAGCACGGCGCGCGGGAGCCTCCCCTCCCGCTCCAAAATCTGCGCGCGCGCCTCGCGGCCGATCACGCTCTGAAAGTCGCGCACGATCATCGGAAAGGGGTGCGGCCCCATCGCGGAGCCGAGCAGGTAGTGCGTGTCGCTCGTGCGCGACACCCATTCGCGCATCGTTTCGTTCACGGCGTCTTTGAGCGTCGCCGTGCCGCCCGTCACGGCGTGGACGCGCGCGCCGAGCAGCTCCATGCGGTACACGTTCAGCGCCTGCCGCTCCGTGTCCTCTTGGCCCATGAATATCTCGCATTTTAGACCGAGAAGCGCCGCCGCCGTCGCCGTCGCGACGCCGTGCTGCCCCGCGCCCGTTTCCGCGATGACGCGCGTCTTGCCCATGCGCCGCGCGAGCAGGGCCTGCCCGAGCACGTTGTTGATCTTGT
>JAISMX010000066.1 GCA_031276515.1 Eubacteriales Family XIII. Incertae Sedis bacterium
ACATTTGGCTTGTCTTTTTTCCGCCGGGCTGTGTTGTCGTCAGCTTAGATAGCGATGCTATCTGCGCTTCCTCCGCCTTGCCGGGCGAAAAAAATCCTACGCCAATTTGCACAATTTATTTCGCAACAGATCCTTATCTCGCATTTGCTCGCTTGTCGGCAACGGAATTCCGGAAAAGATGGTACGCGTCTCCCATCTTTTTTGTTTTTATCGCACTCTTTTCATGTAAATCGGCCCAAAGGGGGTTCGCGATATGATCAATCAAAAGAAAGCGCCGTCGGGGCTGGCGGGTCTTGACAGGGCGGTCGACGACCTGCGCTACGGGGACAACGTCGTCTGGCAGATTTCGGACATCGGCGAATACGCGTTCTTCGCGGAGCCTTTTGCGGATATTTCGATACGCAATCGCAAGAACACCGTGTATTTTCGCTACGGAAAGGATGCGCCCCTGTTGAAACCCGTGTACGGTCTCAAGATCGTGGAGCTGGATCTCGCGGCCGGATTTGAGATGGCGGTGATGCAGATTCACGACATCATCGAGCGGGAAGGGGACGAAACCCATTACATCTTCGATTCCATGACGGCTCTGCAAAAGGAATGGGTCGCGGATTTCATGCTGAGCAATTTCTTTGCCGTCGTGGCGCCGGACATCGTGAAGCACAAATGCGTGGCCTATTACGCCTTCACGCGGAACCTGCATTCCACGGAGGCCGTGGCGCGCATACGCGAGGCGGCGCAGCTGCTGCTCGACGTGTTTCACGCGGACGGCAACCTGTATCTTTATCCTCTGCGCGTAACGGATCGCTATCATTTCAGCATGTTCCTGCCGCACAAGGTGGACAAGGACGACGCCGACAAGATAGAACCTCTGACGAACGGCATCGCGATCAGCCGCTTTTATTCCATCGTCGGCGCGAGCGGCAATGTGGACAGCGAGCAGCGCCTCGACAGTTGGGACCGCTTCTTCATCAAGATGCAGCGTTCGCTCGACAGAGAGGTGGCCGGAGAAGCCGCGGTGAACGCCGGAAACGCCGTGGGAGGAGAGGGCGTCAGAGCGCTCTGTCGCATGGTGTTCGGCGCCGACGATCACATTCTGGACATCGCGACGAACAACGTGACGCTCAAGGACATACTCGAAATCAAGGCGCGCATGATCGGCGTCGGCGGCATAGGCGGCAAGGCCACGGGCATGCTGCTGTCCCGCATGATCGTTGACAAGCGGCTGCCCGATATCGCGAAGATGCTCGAACCGCACGATTCGTTTTATATCTGTTCGAATCTGTACTACACCTTCCTGATCAAGAACAACTGCTGGGGGCTGAAGCTCAAGCAGCGGACGAAGCGCGGCTACTTTACGGTCGCCGAAATCCTGAAGGAAAAGATCATGGAGGGCAGCTTCTCGGACAACATACGCGAGCAGTTCCGCAGGATGCTCGAATATTACGGGCAAAGTCCCATCATCGTCCGTTCGAGCAGTCTGCTCGAGGATGGCTTCGGCAACGCCTTCGCGGGCAAATACGAGTCCGTTTTCTGCGTGAACGTGGGTACGCTGGACGAGAGACTCGTCGCTTTTGAAAGCGCCGTGAAAACCGTCTACGCGAGCACCATGGACGAGTCGGTGCTGGCCTACAGGTTGAACAGGGGCCTGTCGGAGCGCGAAGAGCAGATGGCCCTGCTCGTGCAGCGCGTGTCGGGTTCGCTGTTCCGCGATTTCTACATGCCGGCCGCCGCCGGTGTGGCGTATTCCTACAATTCCTACCGCTGGAGCAGTGAAATCGATCCGACGAAAGGCATGATACGCATCGTCATGGGACTCGGCACGCGCGCCGTCGATCGCACGGACGGCGATTATCCGCGCATTGCCGCTCTCGACAAGCCGGAGCTTCGCGCAAGCGGCGCCGAAGATTTGTCGAAATTCGCACAGCACAAGGTGGACGTGCTCGAATTCGCGACGAATTCCCTGACCACGCTGGACATACAGACGGTGCAGGATAAGATGTCCGATTGGTTTCGCGCGTTCATGATAGAGCATGACTACGCGCGCGAGCGTCAACTCAGGGAACTCGGCATCAACCGCAAGATCGCGTTCACGACCTGCCAAAACATCCTGCGACGCGAGGATTTCGTGACCGGAATGCGCCGGATTCTGGAGGCAGTGGAAAATGAGTACAATTATCCCGTGGACGTGGAGTTCGCCGTGAACTTTTCGAAGGAAGGCGATTTCATGATCAATCTGTTGCAATGCAGACCCCTGCAGGTGGGTGGCAACGGCATACGCGCGGAACTCCCGCGGATCGAAAAGGAAAAAACATATTTCCTCCTCGACGGCGGCACGATGGGCGGTGCGCATCGCAAGCGCATAGACGTCGTGGTGCGCGTGGATCCTCGGCTCTACTACGAATATCCCTATCACAAGAAGCCGGCGGTCGCGCGCGCCATCGGCGCGATCAACCGCTATTACGGGAACGAGGACAAGGTCCTCATGCTGCTCGTTCCCGGGCGGCTCGGCACGACCTCTCCGGAATTGGGCGTCCCCGTGAAATTCGCGGAGATCAGCAATATGAGCATCGCCTGCGAGGTGGCCTACGAAGGCGCCGGCTATATGCCGGAGCTTTCGTTCGGCAGCCATTTCTTTCAGGATCTCGTCGAGACGGACATATTCTACGCGTCCATATTCGAGAACAAGAACACGACGCTGTATTACGATCCCGATTTCCTGAGCGGCCGCGAGAACATTTTGAAAGAGGTGTACGGCGATTCGGAGGCGGAATCGGATCTGTCCGACATCGTGCGCGTCTGCGACGTCTCCGATATGGGGCTGACGATCGCGATGGACATTGCGACGGGGAAAACGCTGTGTGGGATATTCTAAAAATATGGAAAATATAAGGAATTTTTGTATCATAGCCCACATAGACCACGGCAAATCGACCCTGGCCGACCGCATCATCGAGAAGACGGGTCTCGTGGCGCTGCGCGACATGAAGGAGCAGTTTCTCGACAATATGGATCTGGAGCGCGAGCGCGGCATCACCATCAAGCTGCAAACCACGCGGCTCGCCTACAGGGCGAAGGACGGCGAGGAATACGTGCTGAACCTGATCGACACGCCCGGCCATGTGGATTTCACCTATGAGGTTTCCAGGAGTCTCGCGGCCTGTGAGGGCGCGGTTTTAGTGGTGGACGCCACGCAGGGCGTGGAGGCGCAGACCCTGGCCAACGTCTATCTGGCGCTGGACGAGGATCTCGAGATCATCCCCGTGCTGAACAAGATCGATCTGGCGAGCGCGAATCCGGACGGCGTCAAGCTCGAGATCGAGGAGCTTCTCGGGATCGAAGCCGCGGACGCGCCGCTGATTTCCGCGAAGGAGGGCATCGGCATAGAGGATGTGCTGGAGGCCGTCGTGCGGCGCGTTCCGCCGCCGTCGGGCGACGCGGCCGGCCGGCTCAAGGCGCTGATCTTCGATTCGTATTACGACAAGTTCAAGGGCGTGGTGATCTACGCGCGCGTGTTCGACGGAAGCGTCAAAAAGGGCGACGTCATCCGCCTCATGAGCACGAAGAAGCGTTACGAGGTGACGGAGGTGGGCGTGTACGCGCCGGGGCCGGCGCCGCGCGACGCGCTCTCGGCCGGCGAGGTGGGCTATATCTGCGCCGGCATCAAGCAGGTGGCCGACGCGCGCGTGGGCGACACGGTGACCTTGGACGAGGCCCCGGCCGACGCGGCGCTGCCGGGCTACAAGGCGATGCAGTCGATGGTCTATTGCGGCATCTATCCGGCGGAGGGCGAAAAATACGAGAGCGTGAAGGACGCGCTGGAGAAGTTGCAGGTCAACGACGCGGCCTTCCGCTTTGAACCCGAAACCTCGACGGCGCTGGGCTTCGGCTTCCGCTGCGGCTTTCTCGGTTTGCTGCACATGGAGATCATCGTGGAGCGGCTCGAACGCGAGTTCGATTTGTCCGTCATCACGACCTCGCCGAGCGTCATCTACAAGGTCGTGCTGGCGAGCGGCGCCGAGGAGATGATTCAAAACCCGACGAATCTGCCCGATCCCGCGCTGATCGAGCGCATCGAGGAGCCGATCGTAAAGGCCGACATCATCATACCCAAGGAATACGTCGGCTCGATCATGGAACTGTGCCAGGAGCGGCGCGGTCGTATGCTGCACATGGAATACATCATGGAAACGCGCGTGAACCTGCATTACGAGCTGCCTCTGAACGAGGTGATCTACGATTTCTTCGACGCGCTCAAGTCGAGGACGCGCGGCTACGGCTCGCTGGATTACGAGTTCGTGCGCTACGAAAAATCGAACATCGTGAAGATGGACATCCTGCTGAACCGCGATCTCGTCGACGCTTTTTCTATGATGGTTCACGAATCGAAGGCCTACGCGCGGGGCCGTTTCGTGTGCGAGAAGCTGAAGGAGATCATCCCAAGGCACCAGTTCGAGATCCCGATTCAGGCGGCGATCGGCCGCGCGGTGATCGCGCGGGAGACCGTGGGCGCCTACCGCAAGGACGTGACGGCCAAGTGCTACGGCGGCGACATCTCGCGGAAGCGCAAGCTTTTGGAAAAGCAGAAGGAAGGCAAGAAGCGCATGCGGCAGTTCGGCTC
>JAISMX010000088.1 GCA_031276515.1 Eubacteriales Family XIII. Incertae Sedis bacterium
AGACGATACGGGAGAACAACATTCTGGGCGGCAGCTGCGCGCGGATATGCCCCTACGACAGGCTCTGCGAGGAGGCTTGCAGCCGTTCGGGCATAGACAGGCCCATCGAAATCGGCAAACTGCAGCGATACGCCATGGAACAGGAAAAGATATTCAAGATGAAGACGCTAAAGGCGCCGAGCCGGAAAAAGGACGCGCGCGTCGCTTGCGTGGGCGCGGGGCCGGCGTCGCTTGCCTGCGCCGCCGCGCTGGCCTCGGCGGGCTACGGCGTCACGATATTCGAGGCGGAGGACAAGGCGGGCGGTATGCTGACCTACGGCGTTCCGCCGACGCGGCTGCCGCAGGAGGTGGTGGACGGGGACATCGACGCGGTCAAGGGACTCGGCGTCGAATTTGTTTTTAACACGAAGGTGGGCAAGGACATAAGCTTAGGCGACATCAAGGCCAAGGGCTTCGCCGCCGTGTTCGTCGGCGTCGGCCTTTGGATGTCCAAATCGCCGGCGATCGAGGGCGCGGAGCTCGACGGCGTCTTGAACGCCATCGACTTTTTGAAGAAGGCGAGAAGCACGGGCGGCGATACGGGGCTTGCGGGCAAGAACGTGATCGTGATCGGCGGCGGTGACGTCGCCATGGACTGCGCGGCGACGGCCAAGCTGACGGGCGCGGCTTCGGTCGCGGTCTATTACAGGCGAACCATGGAAGAGGCTCCGGCCAACGCGGACGAGTTGCGATACGCGTTTTCGCTGGGCATACCCATCGTGACGAATTTCGCCCCGGCGCGGCTCGTCGGCGAAGGCGGAAAGCTCAAATCCGCGGAGTTTGCCGGCAGAGACGGAAAATCGTCCGCAAGCGTCGCCGCCGACGTCGTCGTGTTCGCCACGGGACAGGCGCCTGAGGATATGACGCGGCTCGCGAAAGATCTGCGCCTGACGCAAAAGGGGCTGATCGACGCCGATGAGAGCGGCGGCACGAACATCCCCTTCGTGTTCGCGGCGGGCGACGCGGTGAACGGCGGCAGGACCGCCGTGGAAGCCGTCGCCGAGGGCAAGGCCGTTGCGGCCGAGATGATCGCGTGGCTGGAAAAAGCGCCGGGGGACGGCGCGGACGGGACTTTGAAGGAGGTGCGATGATGGCGGTTAAAAGAGACCTAAGCATAGAATATCTGGGCGTAAAGTGCGAAAACCCCTTCTTCCTCTCGTCGTCGCCCGTCGGCGGCAACTACGACATGGTCGCGAAATGCTTTGAGACGGGCTGGGGCGGCGTGTTTTTCAAGACGGTGGGCATATTCGTCGCCGACGAATGCTCGCCGCGCTTCGACAACAACGGCAAGGAGGGTCTGCCCTGGATCGGCTTCAAAAACATGGAGCAGATCTCCGACAAACCCACGGAGCAAAACTTTGAATATCTGGCGCGGCTCAAGCGGGACTATCCCGACAAGGTCGTCGTGTCCAGCATCATGGGCAGCGACGTCGATGAGTGGAAAAAGCTCGCGAAGCTGTCGGCGCAGGCGGGCGTCGACCTGATAGAGGGAAATTTTTCCTGTCCTCAGATGACGAGCCACGCGATGGGCAGCGACGTCGGTTCCTCGCCCGAGCTTGTGAAGCGATACAGCGAGGCCGTCACGTCGGTCACGGACATCCCCTTCATCGCCAAGATGACGCCCAACATCACGAACATGAACCTGCCCGCGCGCGCGGCGGTCGACGGCGGCGCGAAGGGCGTTTCGGCCATCAACACGATCAAATCCATCACCAACATCGATTTCGAGCACATGACGGCCATGCCGGTCGTGGACGGCAAATCCTCGATATCCGGCTATTCGGGCGCCGCGGTGCGTCCCGTCGCGCTGCGCTTCTGCGCGCTGCTGGCGCAGGACGCGCTTTTGCGGGACGCGGAGTTCTCCGGCGTCGGCGGCGTGGAAACCTGGCGCGACGCCTTGGAGTTTCTGCTCGTCGGCTGCCGCAACGTCCAAGTGACGACGGCCGTCATGCAGTACGGCTACCGCATCGTCGAGGACATGATCGGCGGGCTGTCGCATTTCATGGACGAGCGCGGCTATGACGATCTCGACGCTCTGATCGGCAAGGCGCTGCCGAACATCATCCCGGCCGAAGAGCTGAACCGCGACTTCAAGATCGTTCCGAAAATCGATGTCGACAAATGCGTGGGCTGCGGCCGGTGTTACATCTCCTGTTACGACGGCGCGCACCAAGCCATCGACTGGAACGAAGAGCTTCGCCGGCCCGCGATCAACGACAAATGCGTGGGCTGCCATCTGTGCCTGAACGTATGCCCCGTCGCGGACTGCGTCACGCCGGGCGAGGTCAAATTCAAAGAGGGCCGAAGGAATACGGACATCCTCCTGAAACGCCATTACGATTGACCTTGCGCGCGAGTTTCTCGGGCCGTTACGGCTCAAAATCTTGAATAGTTACCTTGCACCGAAAGGGGGCGGTATGAAAATCAAATTCTATGGAGCGGCAACCTCCGTCACGGGCTCCTGTCATCTGGTTTCCGGAGAGGGCTTCAACGTGCTGCTCGATTGCGGGCAATTTCAGGGCTCCAAGGTGCAGGAGGCCCGCAACGCCGAGCCCTTTCCTTTCAATCCGGCGGAGGTGGACTTCCTGCTGCTCAGCCACGCGCACATCGACCATTGCGGGCGCATACCCCTGCTCGTGAAGCGCGGATTTTCCGGCAAGATATACTGCACCGACGCCACGGCCGATCTGGCGCGCGTCATGCTGCTCGACGGCGCCTACATACACGAGAAGGAGGCCGAGTGGCGGAACCGCAAGGCCGAGCGCGCGGGAAAACCGCTCACGGAGCCGCTTTACACGGCCAAGGACGCCGAGAACGCGCTGAAACACTTCGAACCCGTCATGTACGACCGGCTCGTGGAGCCGAGCGACAAGCTGCGCTTCGTGTTCAACGAGGCGGGCCACGTGCTGGGCTCCGCCGTTACGGAGCTGTGGGCGGAGGAGAACGGGCGCACCACGAAGCTCGTCTACACGGGCGACCTCGGTGTGACCGGGCGTCCGATCCTGCGCGATCCCAAGCGCATCAAAAAAGCCGACTGCGTGATCATGGAGAGCACCTACGGAGACAGACTGCACGAGCGGAGCGGCGGCACGGGCATCGACCGTCTGATGGACATCGTGCTGGAAGCCGCGCGGCGGGGCGGAACCGTCGTGATTCCGGCCTTCGCCGTGGGCAGAACGCAGGAGCTGATCTTCGAGTTCAACCGCTTCTACGAGCGGAATCCGCGGGCGCGGCGCGAACTCGACGGCGTCATGTTCTACGTCGACAGCCCCATGGCCACGAACGCGACCGAGATCTTTCGCGGGAACGCGCAGGTGTTCGACGAGGAAACCAAGGAGTACATCCTGCGGGGCGACAACCCGCTCGACTTCAAAAATCTGCGCTTCACGCGCACGAGCGAGGAATCGAAGTCGCTGAACGAGCGCGAAGGGGCGAAGGTGATCCTGTCGGCGAGCGGCATGTGCGAGGCCGGCCGCATCCGTCACCACCTCAAGCACAACCTGTGGAATCCCGAGTCGAGCGTCGTGTTCGTCGGCTATCAGGCCGTCGGCACGCTGGGCCGCGCGCTGCTGGACGGCGCCACGAGCGTGACGCTGTTCGGCGAGGAGGTTCGCGTGAACGCGCGCATACACAATCTCGAGGGTTTTTCGGGTCACGCCGACCGCGACGGGCTGATGGAATGGATATCCGGCTTCCGCCTGCCGCCCGAAATGGTCTTCCTCGTTCACGGGGAGCAAGCCGCAAAGCGCGCCCTCGCGGAGCGCATCGGGCAAGAGCTCGGCTATGCCGTGACGGCGGTGGAGAGGCTTTCCGAATTCGATTTGAGCCGAGGCGCCGTCCTCACGCGGCAGGAGATGCTGCGCGGTTTGGCGGATGGAGAACAACTCGCCTCCGTGCGCGAGAAGCTCGCGAAGCTTCACGGCGCCCTTGAGAATATACTCTATAATACAAGCTTGGTATTCGATGCGGACTTGCCCGCCGAACGCATACTCGAAATCGGCGACGCGGTGCGCGTGTTGGAGAAGGACATGCTTGTGCTGGGTTCCGCCGTGAGCCGCGAAGCGTTTGAGACGCTCGAATAATTCAGAAATTTTATATTTATTTCAATTGTTTTATTTCCGA
>JAISMX010000001.1 GCA_031276515.1 Eubacteriales Family XIII. Incertae Sedis bacterium
TTCCTCGCCCGCATGAGCCACGAAATCAGGACGCCCATGAACGGCGTGATCGGCATGACGCTTCTCGCGAAAACCGCGCCGTCGGAACGGCAGCGCATGGAATACATAGACAAGATTCACATGTCCGCGTCGCTTTTGCTCGGCATCATCAACGACATTCTCGATTTTTCCAAGATCGAAGCCGGAAAGATGGAGATCGAAAACGCGCCGTTTCGCATCGGTGAAATCGTCGAAAACGTCCGCGATCTCATCCGTCCCAAGGCGGATGAAAAAAAGCTGAATTTCAACGTTTTTGTGGACGAATCCGTTCCGGAAACGGTGAATGGGGACGGATTGCGTCTCTCCCAAATACTGCTCAATCTCCTCGGCAATGCCGTGAAATTCACTCCGAGAGGCGATATAACGCTAAAGATCAAGACGGTACCCGCGGACGACGGCATGATTGGGCTGCGCTTCGCCGTGCGCGACACCGGCATAGGCATGAGCGAGCAGCAATTGGAAAATATTCTCAAACCCTTTACGCAGGCCGACAGCTCCACGGCGCGCAAGTTCGGAGGCACGGGTCTCGGGTTGTCCATAAGCAAGGCGCTCGTGGAACTGATGGGCGGACGCTTGTCGGTGACCAGCGAACCCGACAAGGGAAGCGAATTTTCTTTCTTCGCCGTATTTGCGCCGTACGACGGCGAGGCGAAAGAGGGTGTCCCGCTCGTTGACGAGGAAGCCGCGAATTGCCGCTATGACGGATGTTCCCTGCTCATCGTGGAGGACAACGAAATCAATCAAGTCATAGCGGAAACGCTGTTGTCGGAGATGGGATTTTCGATAGATATCGCGGAAAACGGACTGGAGGGCGTGGATGCGTTCTTGAAAAAGGACTATGATCTGATTTTCATGGACATTCGCATGCCGGTCATGGACGGTCTCGCGGCCTCGCGGGAGATACGGCGCGTGGAAGCGGAACGCGCCGCTTCGGGCGCGCGAGCGCATCGCGTGCCGATCATCGCCATGACGGCCAACGCCATGCGCGAAGACAGGGAGCTCAGCCGTGACGCGGGCATGGACGGACACATTTCAAAACCCATCAATGTGACGGAAATCAGATCCGTGTTGTACAATACGCTGATCAAGCCGCGGCGTTCGAGTGATTTTGATTGATATCTTTGAGTGGTAACGAGAATAAACTTTTTTTTAAACTTTTTTAAACTTTTTGCGTGTCAAAAACCCTTTACGAACGCGCGCTCCGTGTAGTATAATAGCCGAAAGACGGATATGTCAAAATCGCGCGGACGCTCGATGTTTTGACCCGTGCGGTTTTGTTCGGAAAGGCAGGGATGCTGCGATTTCTTTAATACTATACATAATTAGTATTATGTGTATCGGCAATGCGAACGGCCCGTCGCGTATTCCCGCGAAATAAAGCTTGTGGTCATGCTTTTTCAATGTATGGGGGTGAATCTTACGATGCGATTCGACAGAAAGAAAATACTTCTCGTTGACGACAATCCCGTCAATCTGAAACTGGCAAGAAACACCTTGATGGGATTTTACGACGTTTTTACCGTCCCAAACGCGGAAAAAATGTTTCTCTTCCTTGAAAAAACGCTGCCGGATATGATTCTTCTCGATGTGCTCATGCCCGGGATCAACGGGTACGAAGCGATGCGGCGCCTGATGGGCGATGATCGCACAAAGCACATTCCCGTCATTTTTTTGACCTCGATGGCGGACATGGGAAGCGAAATGGAAGGGCTTTCTCTGGGCGCCGTGGACTATATCGCAAAGCCTTTTATCCCGCAGCTCCTCTTGAAGCGCGTCGAAACGCACATGCTTATGGAGGCGCAGAAGGAAGAATTGAAATACATCAACGCCAACCTCGAACGCATCGTCCAGGCGAAGACGAGCGCGGTGTTGGAGCTGCAAAACGCCGTGCTCGCGACGGTCAGCGAACTCGTCGAGTGCAGGGACGACATCACGGGAGGGCATGTGGAACGCACTTCGCGCACCATGCGAAAACTCGTGAGCGAGATGATGAAGCAAGGCGTGTACCTCGACGAGCTCTCGTCTTGGGACATCGAATTGTTTTTGCAGTCGTCGCAGCTTCACGACGTGGGCAAGATATCCATTCACGACGACATATTGCTGAAGCCGGGCAAGCTGACGAAGGAAGAATTTGAGGAGATGAAAAAGCACGCCCTGTTCGGAGAGGAAATCATCGACAGAATACAGAGAAACACGAGTGAGAACGTGTTTTTGACGCACGCGAAGATCTTGGCCGGATCGCATCACGAAAAATGGGACGGCTCCGGATATCCGCGCGGCACGGTCGGCGAAAACATCCCGCTTCAGGGCAGGCTTATGGCCATTGCCGACGTCTATGACGCGCTTGTGTCAAAGCGTCCGTACAAAGAAGCTTTTTCGCACGAAATGGCCATGCGGATCATAAACGAGTCGAGAGGCACGCACTTCGATCCGGCCATTCTCGACGCCTTTGTCTCCGCGTTCGACAGCGAGGAGCATTCGGCCTGAGCGACGCGGACGCCGCGACGGCAAACGAATTCACGCCGAAACGCGCGCTCGTCCGACGGTCCGCCGCCCGCGACCGAGACATAACGCATTGCCGCGGATTCTTGCGAAAAAACGATTATATTTCTCAGAGCCATTGCGCAATCGATGGTTGAGTAGTAAAATATATGCAATGCGCAAACGCAATCAACGAAAAAATCGATGCGACAAGGAGGTAAGGGAATGAAGAACTTGAAGATTAAAACGAAATTGGTGGCGGGATTTATGATCATCGCCGTCCTGACGGCCATCGTCGGAGGCGCGGGAATCTATTCGCTTGCGAGATCGTCGTCGGAAACGCAACTGCTCAACGAGCGCTCCACCATGGCAATCATCTCGATGCGGCTCGTTCGCAACATGCATCAGCAGCGCGCGGCGTATCTCGGGTTGACCGCCTTCGATGAAATAGGCGACTACGAAACCGCGGACGGCTACAAGGAGACATTGAACTCGCTCATAATCGAATTTGACGAACAGGTTCGGGATTTGGAAGGGCGTCTCACCACCGAAGAAGCCAAGCGCTTGATGGGAGAGGTCAAAGCCGCCTACGCGGATTTCGCGGATCTGCGCGACGGTTTTGTGACGATCATGGATCGGATCGCCGAATCCCGCGTCGTCATTGACGTGACCTCGGGAACCGCGGCCGGAGACGGGACCGGCGCGCGCACGAATGTGCGAGACGCTTTGCTTTCCGTCGTGACGTCCGTCGGCCCGCTCAACGACAAAATCAATGAACTGACCGATTTCATCGAGGCCTTGACGGATCAGCAGGCATTGGATGTGGCCAAAGTCAGCATGCGCACAACCTTCCTCACCGCGGGTGTGCTCGCAGTGGCCATAATCGTCGCCGTCGTCTTGGGTCTCTTCCTCGCGAACGGGATCTCAAGGCCCGTGAACCTGATGATGGCTTTGCTGCGGCAGGTGGGCGAAACCGGCGATCTCGTGTTCTCCGAGGAGATGAAGACGAAGACGCGCGCGGCCGCCGTGTACAAGGACGAGGTGTCCCTCTCGCTCGCCGCCTTCATCAAGATGATGGAACAACTGAACTATTACGGACGCGCTTTGGAAACGGTGGCCGCGCGCGACCTGACCCTGCGCGTGAACACCTTGGGTCCGAAGGATACGATGGGCAACGCGCTGACGACCATGGTCGACAATCTGAACGATATGTTCGCCGAGATCAACACCGCGTCCGAACAGGTGTCAGGCGGCTCACAGCAGATTGCGAACGGCGCGCAGAGCCTTGCGCAGGGCGCCTCGGAGCAGGCCGCGTCCGTCGAGCAGCTGTCCGCCGCCATAGCCGAGGTGTCCGCTTCCGTCAGGGACGCGGCCGAATCCGCGCGAAGCGCCGCGGAGATGACGGGAAACATCAAGAGCAAGGCGGAGCGAGGTTCCGAACAGATGCACGCCATGATGGATGCCGTGCAGGCCATCAACGACGCGTCGCAGAGCATCGGCAAGGTGATCAAGGTGATCGACGACATCGCTTTCCAGACCAACATCCTCGCGCTCAACGCGGCCGTCGAAGCGGCGCGCGCGGGCGCGGCGGGCAGGGGCTTCGCCGTCGTCGCGGAGGAGGTCAGAAATCTGGCCGCAAAGAGCGCGGAGGCCGCGCAGGATACGGAAGCCCTGATCGAGAATTCCATCAGCAGGGCCGTCCTCGGCGTCAAGATCGCCAACGAAACGAACGAATCCCTCAGCGAGATAGTCGAAGGCATCATGACCTCCAGCCGCATTGCCGGCGAGATCGCCGCGAGCGCGGATCGTCAGTACGCCGCGATAGGCGAGATCAACACGGGAATCGACCAGGTGTCGCAGGTCGTGCAGCAGAACAGCGCGACGGCGGAGGAGAGCGCGGCGGCTTCGGAAGAACTCAGCGGGCAGTCCTCTATGCTGAGCAATCTTATCGCGCAGTTCAAGCTGCGAAATTCGTCGGGCGCCTACCTGCCGCAATCGCGCGGTGAGGCGATTGGCGCGGGTTCGCAGGACGCGCCGCAGATCGTTCTCGACGCCAAGTCGTATGGCGGGAGTTCCGACAAATATTAAAAAGCAGTTACCGCTTACACAATGTTTGTGCGACCGAATGGTGGCAATGATGGCAAGTTTGAAATCGCAGGCCGTCGATTTGGGTTATGATCGCAAAGCAAAGGTCGTCGTCCCCGCCGTTTGCATGGTGATCACGCTGATCATACTGACGTACGCGCCTGCGGTTCGCGCCGGCATGACGCGCGGCGTTACGCCGTTATTTACGGATTTGATGGCTTTTCCGGCTTATGTGCGCAGCGGTTTCGACGCTGCGGAGCTCAACGCGCGGCCCGAACTCTCGGGAGGCGTGTGGCGGGAGTTTCCGCGCGATGGAGAACACGCGCCGCTGCGCATTCGGGATTCCGGCCTTCCCGACGTTCCCGAGCGCCGCTTTCTTTCGCCCTTCGGCGGCGAGGCGCGGGAATACACGATTGTGATACCCGTGGAGATGGATGCGGCCAAGATGGCCTTTTTAAATGCCGAAGCGTCACGCATCCCCGGTATAAGTCTCGCCGGAGTGGGCGAAAATTGGGAGGTGTTTCTGAACGGAAGCTTGTTGCGTTCGGAGATGCATTTGGACGACGCGGGGCGTCTCACGAGCCACAGATCCTGGCGCGACGTCTTTTTTCCCATCGACAAGGCCTTGTTCCGCCAAGGAACGAACTTCTTCGCGTTTCGCGTCGTCGGCGATCCCACTTGCGGTTCGACGGGCTTTTTCTACGGAAGATCCTATTACATAGAGAATTACGGCGATATTGAAAAAACGCATGACGACACGCTGCTGACCATGCTCTGCGGAATCTATTTTTTCATGGGTCTGTACCATCTCATGCTGTTTTTCAGCTTCAAAAAAAATCTTTCCCATCTCTACCACTGCATATTTTCGGTTCTGATGAGTTTTTACGTCGTCGCGCGGGGCCGCTACATCTACGATTTCATTCCCGACAGCCATCTTGCCACGCGCTTTGAATACGCCACTTTGCTCATCATGATGTCCGTCGTGGGCATGTTCATCGAGTCGATCACCACGCGAAAGAAGTTGAGCCGCGTCAGCATCGCGTATGTCGCGTTTTCCGTCGTGCTGTTGGTCTCGATCTTGCTGTTTTCGCGGCAGTACGCGGACGACGCCATGCTTCTGGGCGTCGCCTGTTCGATCGTGTACATGCTCTATTTGGCGCTTTTCGTCATTTTGAGTTCGTTTTTAAAGGAAAATCGCATGATTTGGAGACAGTCTTTGGAGTCCCCAAAGCGGCGTTCGTTTTTTGGAATCTGCATGTTTGCCGTAGTCGCGACGGCGCGGGGCAACACATTGGCGGCTTCCTTCTTCATGCTGGGCTGCGCCGTGTTCGACGCGGCCGACGTCACGTTTTTTCATTACAATTACGGTATTTTCCGCTATGGCTTCTTCGCTTTCGCAGCCATAAGCGCCTGCAATCTGTCCGAGAGTTTCAGCCGTCTGCTCGAACGCTTGCGCGCGTCGAAGGTCGCGCTGGACGAAATGAACGCGACATTGGAAGAGGCGGTGCGCGCGCGGACGCTGGAACTCGAGATACAGGCGCGCATAGCGGAGGAGGCGTCGGCGGCGGCGCAGACCGCCTCGAAAGCCAAGAGCGAATTTCTCGCGCACATGAGCCATGAGATACGCACGCCCATGAACGCCATACTGGGCATGTTGGAGTTGATTTTGCGCAAGGATCTGCCGCCCGACGTCCGCGAGGACACGCTCCTCGTTCGTCATTCGGGAGCGAACCTCCTGTCCATCATCAACGACATTCTCGATTTTTCAAAGATAGAATCCGGAAAATTTGAGCTGATTCCGGATCGTTACAGCTTGGCTTCTCTTATAAACGACGCGGTAAGCATCATACGCATACGCCTCCTCGAGAAGCCGCTGTGCTTTATAACGGACATAAACAGCAAGCTGCCTTCCGCCCTCATCGGCGACGAGGCTCGCCTTCGGCAGATCCTGCTGAACCTCCTCACCAACGCGCTCAAATACACCCGCGAAGGTTATTTTTCTCTCACCGTGGACGGAGAAAGCGTGGAGGATGGACGCCTGATCTTGAAATTCGAGGTGCTTGATACGGGCATAGGCATAAAAGAGGAAGAAATGGACAAGCTGTTCGGCGATTTTACGCGGCTCGACCTCGCCAGGAACAGGAGCACCGAGGGTACGGGCTTGGGGCTGGCCATAACCAGAAGTCTCTGCGCCGCCATGGGAGGAGAGATCACCGTCGACAGCAAATACGGCGAAGGAAGCGTCTTTACCGTGCGGATTCCGCAAGAAACGGCGGATGCGCAGCCTTTGGCTTCCGTCGAGTCTCCGTGGACAAAACGGGTTCTCATATATGAAAACAGGTCTTTCTGTGCGAAATCCATCGCGCGCTCGCTCAAAAGCCTGGATGTATGGTGTACGCCGGCATCGAGCCGTTCCGAATTCCTGCGCGCCATGCAAAACGGCCCTTACAGTCATATTTTCGTCTCCGAATCGCTGCTTGCCGAGGTGTTGCGGACGCTGGAAACGTGGCGAGAGCCGCGCCCGACGCCGGTACTGCTCTCCGAGTCGGGAAAGGCCGATTTCAATGCCGGCATCAAGGTGCTGGACACGCCCGTGTACGCCACTTCCATCGCCAATCTGCTGAACGACCGCGAAACGCGCGGCGCCCATCTTGAAAACGAAGGCGCCGGCGGCGGCTTTTATCCGCGATTCACCGCGCCATCGGCCCGCGTCTTGGTCGTGGACGATATAAACACGAATCTGAAAGTGATCAAGGGCTTGCTGTCGCCGTACGAAATCAAGACGGACGTGTGCCTGAGCGGACGCGACGCGGTCGCGCTCGCGCGGGCGAACCGCTATGACATGGTCTTCATGGATCACATGATGCCGGATATGGACGGCATGGCGACGGCCGCCGCCATACGCGACATAAACCCGGAGGATGCGTACTACGGCAAACTGCCCATCGTGGCGCTCACCGCGAACGCGGTCGTCGGGCAGCGCGAAATATTTTTGAGCGGCGGCATGAACGACTTTCTCGCGAAGCCCATAGAGTTGCAAAAACTGAGCGCTATCCTGAAAAAATGGATTCCGAAAGAAAAACAAGAAGAACTGCTGCCGCTCGAGCGCGTCTCCGCGGACGACGAGGCGGCGAACAATTTTGTCATACCCGGCGTGTCCGTTGAGACGGGCTTGCGCAATTTGGGCGGTTCGATCGTCATGTACACGGATATTTTGGAGGATTTTTGCCGAGACGCGGAGGCGCGCGGCAAGAGCATCGAGGAGAGCGCGGACGCAGAGGATTTCGCGCTTTACAGGACGCTTGTACACGCCCTGAAAGGCGCGGCCCGCAGCATAGGCGCGGAGGATTTTGCGAATTTCGCCGCCGCGATGGAGAAGAACGCGAAAAATCACAACCGCGAAGCGATTCGCGTGAGGACCGGCGAATTGCTCGCGGAGATGAGCGCGCTGGTGGACGATATCGAATCCGCGCTCGCGCGGCGGGTGCCGGAGGAATCCAATTTGGATCTGACGGAAGAAGCGCGCGCGGCGAAACTGAAGGATTTGCGCGCGGCGCTGTCGGACATGGACATCAAAACCGTGAACGAGCTGCTGCTCGCGTACGCGGCCTTGCCGTCGAAGGTCAAAGCCGAAATGAATCTCGCGGAAATCGAACAGCGCATTCTGCTGTTCGAATACGACGCGGCGGCCGAGGCCATAAACGCTTTGCTGTGATTTCGCAACGCATGGCGAATGTTACTTATTTGTTACCGTTTGATTAAAATTGGAAACGATTGTATCCATGCCGCCCGCGTTTGTGATAAAATGCGAAGATAAAGCGCTTCGCGGCAAGATCGCGGGGCATCGAGTCCGTTTGAGCAATGCCCGCGCGTTTGTTGTGCGCGAGGGTCAAAAAAAGTGAATTGAGTAAAAGAAAGGAAGGGAGTATTTTATGAACAGCATCATCAAAAAGTTCGGCGTTTTGGCGGCGATATCATCGCTTCTGCTGCTTGCGGCGCTCGCGCCCTGCGCCGCCTTCGCCGAAGACGCGGCGTCCGGGACCGCGACGACGGCCGCGGCGAGCGAAACCGAGGCGTCCGACGCCCTGATCGCGGGCAAGGTGACAAAGGTGACGAAAAGCGACGACGGCGTCGCCATCACCCTCGACGACGGCAAGGGCGGCATCGTACTGAACATATCGGAGCCGCGCTTCGTGTACGATCAAAAGGCGAAAGCTTACGCGTCTTTGGACGACGTGAAGGAAGGCATCCGGATCGCCGCCGTTCTGCCGAAGAACGCGCCCCTTGCGCTCTCCGCGCCCCCCCAAACGGGCGCCGTGTTCGGCCTGATATTGAACGAAGACGCGGGGACGATCAAGCTGGACGTGTTCGACGAAGAGCTTCTGTCCGGCGACAAGAGTCTCAAGCTGAACATCTCCAAGGACACGCTCATCGGCAAGGATACGGGCGAGAAGCGCGTGTTCACAGCCGACGATTTGAAGAACGAGGAACTGATCGTGTTTTATGAGGTGGTCACGACGAGTCTGCCCGCGCAGACCGCGCCCAAATTCGTCCTGATCCTGTCGGAGGCGCCCGTCGCGAGCGCGCCGGAAGAAGCGCCCGAAGAATCCGCGCCCGTCGTCTATGTGGGGCTGCGCGCCGCCGCCGAGGCCAAGGGCTACACCGTAACATGGGTGTCGAACGCGCGACCGATCACGCTGAGCAAGGCCGGCGTCACGGCCACCGTGACGATCGGGACGGACGCGTTCACGTACACGCACCTCACCAAGGACATACAGCCCTTGGATTCCGCGGAGAAGCTGGATTTGGCGACCAGGCTCGTCGGCGGCAAGACCGAGGTGGCGAGCAGCTTCATCGACCTGCTGCCGTAGGATGCCTGTCCGCAAGCGCGCGAATATCCCGCCGGAGCTCGATACCGAGCTTCGGCGGGATTCTTTAAGTTTCTCGCAGCCTTTTTTCGCCGCGACACAAAACATCTGTTGATTCGCCCGCGTATTTTTGATAAAATTAGGCAAGAATCAAAAAACGACGATTTGCGAACGCGCAATATCTTCATTGCAGGGTTTGTTCCGGGGGTCGCGCCGCATGCTGGGATACATCACGCCGGAAAAGGGCGAATTGAAGTTGCGGGAGTTCGAGGTCTACGGCGCGTACTACTGCGGGATTTGCCGCGCGGTGGGTGCGCGAAGCGGGAGGCTCCCCCGGCTTCTGTTGAGCTACGATTTTGCGTTTCTCGCCGTCCTGCTCTCCGCGGTGTTTGATGCGCCCGATTCGCTTAAACCTTTCAGATGTCTCCTGCATCCGATGAAGAAGCGTTTCGTTTTGGAAATTTCGCCCGTCATGGAATACGCGGCGGACATGATGCTGCTGTCGGCGTATTACAAACTGCGGGACGACCGCCTGGACGAGGGGAGCTTGCGCGGCTCCGCGGGGGAATTTCTTCTGCGCGGCGTCGTTCGCGGGATTCGCGCGCGCAATGAAGACAAGTCGCAAGCGCTCGAGGATTGCATGTTGGAGCTCGGCCGGCTCGAAAGCGAGGCTTGCGATTCCTTTGACCGCGCCGCCGAACCCTTCGCGCGCTTCATGGGAGAGCTGCTCGATTACGACGGACCCGTGCATTCGGACATTTCCCCGAAGCTTGCGGACAGCGCGCGTCACGCGCTCAGGCGCATGGGACACAGCCTCGGAAAGTGGATATACCTGATCGACGCCTACGACGACGCGGAAGAGGATCTGCGCCGGGGCGTCTACAATCCGCTGACGCGCAGCCACGGCTACGGCCTTGCGGAACACGCGGGCGAGAGCGCGGCGCGGTTTCGGGAAAGGATAGCGGAACGCGTGCGTTTTGCCGCCACGCTGTACCTTTCGGAGCTGGCGGAGCTGGCCGCCCTGCTGCCGATCAAGAAGAACAAAGGCATATTGGAGAACATCATCTATATGGGCTTGCTGCGGCGTACGGAGGAGATCGTGGGCGAAAACGGGGAGAGGAAAAGAACATGAACAACCCTTACGAAATACTGGGCATCAAGGAGGGCGCGAGCAAGGAGGAGATCAAGGCCGCGTACAAGGCGCAGGTCAAGAAATATCACCCCGACAAGCACCAGGACAATCCGCTCTACGAGTTGGCCGAGGAAAAACTCCAAGAAATCAACGAAGCCTACGAATATCTGATGAAAAACGGCGGCGGCGCTTCACGCGGCGGCGGATACGCTTCCGGAGGCCGCGCGGGAAGCGCCGGGAGCGGGGCCGCCTCCACGCCGGAATTTCAAGACGTGCGCAGCGCGATAGATCGCGGCGACCTCGCGCGCGCGCAGGAGGTTCTGAGCAGAAGCGCCGTGCGCAACGGCGAATGGTATTTTCTCACGGCGATGCTGAGTCTGCGGCGCGGCTGGTACAATGAGGCGGTGACGAACCTCCAAACGGCCATTTCCATGGAACCCTCGAACTTCGAATACCGCAGCGCCATGAACAACCTCATGGCGCGGACGGGCGCGTACCGCGGCGGCGCGCACGACAGGGGCTATCAAGATCCCAACAGCCAGCTTTGCCGCTTCTTGCAATGCTGGTGCTGCGCGGATATGCTCTGCGACTGCATATGACGGAGAGGGCGCCGAAGATCATTGTCGCCGAACACGCGGGTTACTGCTTCGGCGTGAAGCGCACCCTCGACATGACGGAGAATGCCCTGCGCGCGGCGGGCGCGCGGCCGGTGTACGCCTGCGGGCCGCTCATCCACAACGAATCGGTCATGCGGGAGCTCGCGAGCCGGGGTTTGCGTTTCATAGAAAGCCTTGACGAGGCGGAGATCGGCGGAGTGCTGATCGTTCGTTCGCACGGCGAGACAAAGGCTTTTCACGAGGAAGCCGCGGCGCGAGGTCTTTCGCTCATCGACGCCACCTGCCCCTTTGTGAAGCGCATACACGTTCTGGTGCGCGCGGCGTGCGCGCGCGGAAGGACGGTCGTGATCTTGGGCGACGCGCGGCATCCGGAGGTCGTGGGGATAAGCGGATGGTGCGACGCCGGGGCCGCGATCGTAAAGGACGCGGACGAGGCGTCGCGCGTGACGGGAGATGGGATTTTCGCGGTCGCGCAGACGACGACGGCGCAGGCGGATTTCGACGCGATGGCGGCGCGTCTTGCGCGTCCCGGACGAGAGCTCGAACTGCGAAACACGATCTGCGACGCCACGCGCAAACGCCAGGAAAGCTGCCGCAAACTGGCCGAAGAAGCGGACGCGATGCTCGTTTTGGGCGACGGGAACAGCGCAAATACGCAAAAACTGTTTGAAATTGCCAAGGCCGCTTGCAAAAATTCGCATTTTATTGAAAATATAAATGATTTGCCATTGAAAGCGCTGAGAAAATGTAATACAATAGGGGTTGCGGCGGGTGCGTCGACGCCCGATCGCATGATTAAGGAGGTTATCGCCAACATGACATTTAACAATGACAGCACTGAAACGACAATGGATGATTTCATGGAGGAAATCGAAAAATCTTTGCGCCTTCCGCGAACGGGGGAGATCGTGACCGGAACCGTCATTCAGGTTTCGAACAGGGACGTCATCATCAATTTGGGATGCAAGAAGGACGGCGTCATTCCCAAGGATGAGATCGCGCTTGAACCGGATCAAACCTTGCTCGATATGTTCAAAGAGGGCGACGAGGTGCAGGCCAAGGTACTGAAGACAGACGACGGCGACGGAAATATTCTCCTCTCCAAGAAAAAGGTCGTGATCAACGAGCATTGGGAGGATATCAATCGCGCGCTGGAAGAAAAGACCACGCTGGACGTCAAGGTCGTCAAAGAAGTCAACGGCGGCGTCATCGCGGTGTTCAAAGAAATCTATGGCTTTATCCCCCTTTCGCAGCTTTCGGACAGGTTTGTCGAAAAAGCCGACGAGTTCATCGGAAAAGTGCTGAACGTGCGCGTCACGCGCGTGGATCAGCGGCGCAACAAGGTCGTGTTTTCGCACAAGGCGGTTCTGGCCGAGGCGCGACAGAAGCGCTTGCTTGAAATATGGGAGTCCATCAACATCGGCGATGTGATCGAGGGTACGGTCATGCGCTTCACCGACTACGGCGCCTTCGTGGACATAGGCGGCATCGACGGTTTGCTGCACATCTCCGAGATATCCTGGGGCAAGCTCAAGCATCCGCAGGAGGTCTTGAAAATCGGCGAAAAGATTCCCGTGAAAATCCTCTCCATCGTGCGCGAGAAGGAGAAGATATCCCTCGGCTACAAGCAGAACAGGCCCGAGCCTTGGAGCGTCATAGACGAGAAGTATTACGTGGGTCAAATCATCCACGGCAGGGCCGTTCAGATCAAGGATTACGGCGTGTTTGTCGAGCTTGAACCGGGTCTTGACGGTCTCGTTCACATATCCGAAATCGCGTTTAAGCGCGTGAACAACATCACCGACGAGATCTCCGTCGGGCAGGAGGTCGCCGCGAAGATCCTCGAAATCGACAAAAACAGGAAGCGCATCAGCCTGAGCATCAAGGAGACCTTGGACAGGGATGCGGACGACGACGCGCGCGAGACGGAAGCGTCCGCGGACGATGCATTCGCGGCGCCCGAGGAAGAATACGCCGCCGCCGAGACCGCCGAAGCGGAATATCGCGCGGAGGAAGCCGAAGAATCGGCGTCCGACGCGGAGGTGTTTGCGCAGGCCGAAGCCGAAGCGCAGGGCGCGCCCGAGACGGGCGGCGAGCCTGCGGAGGAATCCGCGTCGGTCGAGGAACCCGCGCCCGAGGCGGAGGCCGCGCCTGCGGAAGAAGCCGCGCCGGATGCGGAGGATGTCGCACCCGAGACGGACGACGCGCGGGCCGCCGAAGAAACGTCCGCGGAGGAAGCGGAAGAAGCGCCCGGCGATGAAGCCGAGGCCGGGGCGGGCGATTCCGAAGAAAAAAACGAGGACTGATATCCTCGCGCAAAATTGTGGCAATTGGGATGGAACAAGACGAAGCGGAGCGGACGCTCCGCTTTT
>JAISMX010000006.1 GCA_031276515.1 Eubacteriales Family XIII. Incertae Sedis bacterium
TCCTCGGCACGCTCGACGAAACGCATCTCGAAACCGCTCTCAGAAACGCAAATGTGAAAAAATCAAAGTAATCCGTTCTTTTCGGAAGACCGGGGAACGCCCGACTTCAAAATCACCGTGTTCATTCGGTTTTCGCGCCCGACGACAAAGACACGACCGATGCCACGCAGGCATTGCCGTTTCTTTGTTTTATCCGTCCCCGTTTAACCTTTCTTTTATGATTTCGGCGCGATTGATGCGTTTGTCCTGCAAATTCACCCTCCCGAGGCGGCCTTCTTTTCCATATTTTTATAGGCGGCGGCCATCATGAGCTTGATGCGGTTCAGCTGGTTCACGTCGCTGGCGCCCGGATCGTAGTCTATGGCCGCGATGTTCGCGAGCGGATTGTATTTTCTCAGAGCCTTCATCATGCCCTTGCCCGTTATGTGGTTCGGCAGACAGGCGAAGGGTTGCAAACACACGATGTTTTCCACGCCGCTGTCGATCAGTTCCACCATCTCTCCCGTCAGAAGCCACCCTTCCCCGCATTGGTTTCCCAGCGAGACGATTTTCTTCGCCTTCTCCGCGAGCGCGCCGATCTCAAGCGGCGCGTGAAAGCGTTCGCTGCCGGCGAGCGCCGCCCGCGCGGGCTTTCTGAACCATTCGATGAGCTTGATTGCCGTGTTGTTCGCGAACATGGCGTTGTACTTCCCGGAGAGGTTGCGGAAATTGTATTCCTTGCTGTGCATGCCGTACAGGAAAAAGTCGATCAGGTCGAGCACCACCGCCTCGCCGCCCTCGTCCTCGATGATCTTCACGATGTCGTTGTTGGCCGTGGGATGATATTTGACGAGAATCTCGCCGACCACGCCCACCTTGGGCTTTTTCAGCGGCAGCAGCGGAAGCTTGTCGAAATCGCCGACGAGACCTTTCAGCACCTTTCTGTAATAGCGCGGATGCATGAAACCTATGCGCTCGCGTATCCATTCCGACCATTCCGCCGCGAGGCGGTCGGCCGCCCCCTTCTCGGCTTCGTAGGGCCGCGTGGCGTACAGCACGCGCATCATGACGTCGCCGATGACGAGCGCCATGATGGCTTTCTCTATGAGGGCCGGCGTGATCTTGAAGCCCGGGTTCGATTCGAGACCCGCGAAATTCGCGGAGATCACGGGTACTTGTTCCATTTTGAGCTGCATGAGGGCCTTGCGCAGCAGCGCGATGTAATTGCTGGCCCTGCACCCGCCGCCCGTCTGCGACATGAACACGGCCGTGCGGTCGAGATCGCACTCTCCGGACTTCAAATAGGAAAGGATCTGTCCAAGCGACACGATGGTCGGGTAGCAGACATCGTTGTTGATGTATTTCAGACCCTCCTCGACCGCGTGGACGTCCACGGGAGGCAGCAGCTTCGCGTTATAGCCGCAGGCGTTCAATACGGGTTCCAGGAACTGGAAATGAACCGGCGACATCTGCGGTATCAAGATGGTGTACTCCCGCCGCATCGCCTTCGTGAATACGCGCCTTTCGAATTTGTATGGGGTGTCGGCGCGGCGCACGTCGTTCTTCTCGCGCTCTTCCATCGCGGCCTTGAGCGAGCGGACGCGTATGCGCGCCGCGCCGAGATTGGAACCCTCGTCTATCTTCAAAAGCGTGTACAGCTTGTTCTTGCGCGCCAATATCTCCTCGACCTGATCCGTCGTGACCGCGTCGAGACCGCAGCCGAAGGAATTGAGCTGCACGAATTCGAGTTCGTCGCCGCTGCCGGCGAAGGTGGCGGCCCGGTAAAGCCGCGAATGGTACATCCACTGGTTCAGCACGCGCAGCGGCCGCTCCGCTTCCGCGAAATGCGCGACGGAATCCTCCGTCAACACGGCGATGCCGAAGGATGTGAACAGGGTGTCGAGACCGTGATGAACCTCCGGATCGAGGTGATACGGCCGTCCCGCCAGCACAACGGCCTTGCATTTGGAGGTCTTGACGTACTTCAGCGCTTCCGCGCCGGCGCGCTTGATATCGTCCTTGAAGCGCTTGTCTTCGAGCCGCGCCTCGCCCACGGCGTTCATCACTTCGCTGCGTTTGATGTGGAGATCCGCGAGCTCCGCGCAGAGCCGATTCACCAGCCGGTCGTCCATGTCGTAGGGCAGAAAGGGATGCGAAAACACAACGTCGTTTTCTTCGAAAACATCATCCATATTGTTGGCTATGACCTCGGGATAGGTCGCCACGACGGGGCAATTGTAATGGTTGTCCGCACCGTCGTCCTCTTGCCTCTCGTAGTTGACGCTGGGATAGAAGATGCGCTTGACGCCTTGATCGACGAGCCATTTCACATGGCCGTGGACGAGTTTTGCGGGGTAGCAAATCGTGTCCGACGATATCGTTTCCATACCATTTTCGTACATCGATTTCGACGATGGCGGCGACAGCTTGACGTGAAAGCCAAGCTTCGTGAAAAAGGTGAACCAAAACGGGTAGTTTTCGTGCATGTTCAGCACGCGCGGTATGCCTATCACGCCGCGCGGCGCATAAGCCTCGTCCATCGGCTCGTAGGAGAACAGTCGCTTGTATTTGTATTCGAACAGGTTCGGCAGCTCGGAATCGCGTCTCTCCGCGCCCGCGCCTCTTTCGCAGCGATTGCCCGTGATGAAGCGCTTGCCGCCCTTGAATTTGTTGATCGTGAGAAGGCAGTTGTTCTCGCATTTCTTGCAGCGCGCATGGCTCGTTTCCACGCCGAAGGCATCCAGATCGGAGGCGGAAAGCACGCTCGAGCGCACGCCCTCTATGCGGTTTTCGCGCGCGAGCAGCGCGGCGCCGTAGGCGCCCATGTTGCCGGCTATGTCGGGGCGCACGACCTCGCGACCCATGATGATCTCGATGCCGCGCAGCACCGCGTCGTTCAGAAAGGTCCCGCCCTGTACGACGATCTTTTCTCCGGCTTCTTCCGCGTCGCGCAGTTTGATCACCTTGTAAAGCGCGTTCTTGATCACGGAGCAGGAAAGACCCGCGGAGATGTCTCCTATCGTCGCGCCCTCTTTCTGCGCTTGCTTCACCTTGGAATTCATGAACACCGTGCAGCGCGTGCCGAGATCCACGGGCGCCTTCGCGAAAAGCGCCTCCCGCGCGAAAGTCTCCACGTCCATGTTGACGGATTTGGAATAGGTTTCTATGAATGAACCGCAACCGGAGGAGCAGGCTTCGTTCAGCATGATGCTGTAGATTGCGCCGTCGCGTATCTTCATGCATTTCATGTCCTGTCCGCCGATGTCGAGTATGAAGCTGACGCCGGGCAGAAATTCTTCGGCGGCCTTGTAGTGAGCGATGGTTTCGATTTCGCCCATGTCAACCTTGTACGCGGCCTTGACCAAACCCTCGCCGTAGCCCGTAACCGCGGAATTGGCTATGTGGGAGCGGTCGTTCATCAGGGAATACAGTTCCCACAGCATCAGGCGCACGGCGTCGAGCGGCTTCCCCTCGTTGTTCTTGTAAAACGAATAGAGGATGCGCTTCTCGTCGTCGATCACGACGGCCTTCGTGGTTGTGGAACCGGCGTCTATGCCGAGAAAGAGCCGACCCTTTGCCTTCTTTATGTCCCTGCGGGGCGCTTTGTTCCCGTCGTGCCTGTTCCTGAATTCCTCGTATTCCGCGAAATCTCGAAACAAGGGCGCGATGTGCTTCGTGTCGTTCAAAAATGTGCGGTCGGCATCGCGAACCGCCGCGAGGAGCGAGCTCGTCGAGCGGCTCTCCCGCTTTTCCGCGAGCATGGCGGCGCCGACGGCCACAAAATACTGGGAATCCTCGGGGAACAGGACGTCCTCGCGCGAAAGGCCGAGCGTTTCGACGAAGCGCTTGCGCAGCTCAGGCAGGAAGGCGAGCGGGCCGCCGAGAAACGCCACTTTGCCGCGTATGGTTCTGCCGCAGGCCAAGCCGCCGATGGTCTGGTTGACGACGGCTTGAAAGATGGAGGCCGCCAGATCCTCGATGCGCGCGCCCTCGTTGATCAGGGGCTGTATGTCCGTCTTCGCGAACACGCCGCAGCGGGCGGCTATCGGATAGATCAGTTTGTGCGCGGATGCCTTTTTGTCGAGCCCCGCGGCGTCCGTGTTCAGGAGGACCGCCATCTGGTCGATGAAGGCGCCCGTGCCGCCGGCGCAGGTTCCGTTCATGCGCTGCTCCGTCGTGGCTCCGTAGAAAGTGATCTTCGCGTCCTCGCCGCCGAGCTCTATCGCGACGTCGGTTTCGGGTATCAACTCCTCGACGGCCCTGCCGCACGCGATGACCTCCTGCTCGAACGGAATGCCGAGCAGCGCGGAGAGCGACAAGCCGCCGGAACCCGTGATCACGGCCCGCACCTCCTGCGAAGGGAATGCCACGAAAAGCTCCGACACAAGCTCCGTAACCTTGTCGAGCACGTTTGACATATGCCGCGCGTAACGGCGAAACACGATATCGTTTTGTTCGTTCAGCAACACGAGCTTTACCGTCGTGGAGCCGACATCCATTCCAAGTCTCATAAAGAACCCCCTGTGGTGATGGTAGTATATCACATATTTTGATCCCATGCAAATGAGATCGGCGTTTGGTCGGCGTTTGAGCGCTTTGCGCCTGTATTGGTCAGTTGCATGCGGGCAGTTACATTTTTCCCGCTTTAAAAAATTCCTCTTTTTCAAACAATGCTTTCGGTGTATAATGTAAGAACAGCGATTGCTCAGAATGCCATTTTTGTTTTTCGATCCCGCCATGCGAACGGAGGTTTCCACATGATCAAAATGCTTACCGCGCACACGTCCGAAATGGACTTTGTCGACGACGCCGTATCTGAGGTGCTGCAACAGCTCAATCTCGATGAAGTCGCCGATCCGCGTCGGGCGGTCGGCATAATCACCTGCCACACCGAGTTCGTGCAAACCGGCGTGGTCAAAGCCCTGTGCGAACATCTGCCGTTTCCCGTCGTGGGTTGCACGACGCTGGGCAGCGCCGCAAGCGGCGAGGGAGGACACCATCTGATGGCCGTTTCGGTACTGACCGGGGACGATGTGGAGTTCTCCTCCGCGCTGTCGGAAACCATCTCCCCGGACAACGTCGGGGAGACGATCCGCGATGCCTACAACCGTGCGCTCGCGGGACTCGCGACGCCCTCTCCCGCACTCGTGCTCGTCTTTGCTCCCTTCATGAACGCCGTGGACGGCATGAGCATGTTCAGTCAAATCGACCTCAATTGCGGCGACGCGCCCCTGTACGGCACACTCTCGTGCAGCGGGAACGCCGATCTGTCCGGCAGTCTCACGATATGGAACGGCGACGCCGCGCGGGACGTCATGGCCATCGTCATGATTCGAGGAAACGTGAAACCGCGATTCTTCCTCACGGCCCTCTCCGACGACCGAATGGGCAAGAAAAAGGGAACGACCACGGATTCGGACGGCCCGCTGATCAGGACGGTGGACGGCGTGGCGGCCATCGATTTTATCGAATCCTGCGGGATAACGAAGGAAACCGTGATCCGGGCGCCCTCGTCCATCCCCGTGATGATCGATTATCAAGACGGATCGGCGCCGCTCGCCTGCGGCATCTACAATATCACGCCGGAGGGATTTTTGCGAGTCGGCGCGAATGTTCCCGTCGGCGCCAAATTTTCCATCGGGATGCGAGACATAAGCGGAATACTGTCCACAGCCGAATCCCTGTTGCGGCAAATCGGGAGCGAGACAAAGCCGCGAGGCATCTTGATGCTGCCCTGCCTGTCGCGGAGTCTGCTGCTCGGCGCGAACTCGGAGGGCGAACTGCGATTGGCCGTGAAAGAACTCGGCGACGCCGCGCCTTACCACATCGCTTATTCCGGCGGGGAGATCTGCCCGGTCTGCGTCGAAGACGGAAAGACGCGCAATAGATTTCATAATTTTACATTTACGGCCTGCGTATTCGATTCTTAAATCTCTGTAAAGCCGCCGCCATTTTCGAGGATTTTGGGAAATGCGCGCGGCACGATGGGACGGTGACCCCCTTTTTATGGCAAACACAACGGCAATCGCGAACTCACTCACGGAAGCGGAAGCGCTTCGCCAACGACTGGACGAACTGGAAGCGGAAAACATCGCTTTGCGCCGCGCGGGAATAAGACAGACGCGGCAGATCAAAACGCTGCAGGAGACATTGGAACGCAACCAAGCCGTGGCCTCGGCCGCAACGGGCTTGGAAATGATGCGAACCTTCGAGCAGAAGAAGTTGGAAAAGCACATGCGCCTCCTGCTCGAAAACAGCCCCGACATGATCATACTTCTGGACGATAAGGGAAATTTTTCCTATTGCACGGACGCTTTCTTGAAAAAGACGAATATCGAGACCTTCGGGCAAATCGACGGCATGAACTGCATCGACCTCTTTACGCGCTTCATGGGCGAGGCTTGGGGCGAAAAGATGCGAGAGCTTTTTCAAGACGCCATCCGCGAAAAAATTGGCATTTCCCTCGAAGAAAGCATTGACATCGGCGCCTGCGGCGAACCCCGCGATTATTCGATACACTTCACGCCCATGTACGACGCCGGCGGAAGTCTCGCTTCGTCCATGCTTCTGCTGCACGACATAACGGAACTCGTGCGGGCGAAAGACGCGGCGGAAAGCGCGAGCATGGCCAAGAGCACCTTCCTCGCGAACATGAGTCACGAAATGCGCACACCGATGAACGCGATCATAGGCATGACGCTGATCGCGAAGGCCTCGAACGCGCTCGAACGCAAGGATTATTGCCTGAAAAAGATCGAGGACGCTTCCGCGCATCTGCTCGGCGTCATCAACGACATATTGGACATGTCCAAAATCGAAGCAAACAAATTCGACCTTTCATTCACAACCTTCAACTTCGAAAAAATGCTGCAAAAGGTCGTGAACGTCATCAATTTTCGCGTGGATGAGAAGAAACAGAATTTCCTCGTGCGCTTGGACAGGCGCATTCCTCGCGCGATGGTCGGCGACGAACAGCGTTTGGCCCAGGTTGTCACCAATCTGCTTTCCAATGCCGTAAAATTCACGCCCGACGAGGGAACGATACGCCTTGAAGCGACTCTTTTGGAAGAAGAAGGCGATTCCCGGCTCATACAAATCAAGGTGACGGACTCGGGCATCGGGATCAGCGAGGAACAGCAGGCGCGGCTTTTCAATTCCTTCGAGCAGGCCGACAGCAGCACCTCGCGCAAGTTCGGCGGAACGGGTCTCGGTCTCGCGATATCCAAACGCATCGTCGAAATGATGGGCGGACAAATTCGCGTCGAATCGAAACTCGGAGAAGGCGCTTCCTTCATATTCACGCTGCGAGCGGAGCGCGCCGCGGACGCGCAGCCAGAACTGATCCGCCCCGGCGTCAACCGCGCCGGCATCCGCGTCCTCGCCGTGGACGACGCGCCCGAGATACTCGAATACTTCGAGGAGATAGCGCGGCAGTTCGGCATTTCCTGCGACCTCGCCGCCGACGGCAAGGAGGCCGTGGCGCTGATCGAAAAGAAAGGCGCTTACGATCTCTACTTCGTGGATCGCTACATGCCGAACATGGACGGCATAGAGCTCTCGCGCCGCATACGCGAGTTCGGCGCGACCGATTCCGTCATCATCATGATCTCCGCCATCGAATGGAGCCGCATCGAACGGGAAGCGCGCGGCGTGGGCGTAAACAAATTCCTGGCCAAACCCCTGTTCGCTTCCACAATCGCCGACTGCATCAACGAATGTCTTGGAACGGAAGCTCTTGTCGAAGCCGAAAACGCGAAGCCGGATGAAACGGGCGTCTTCGCCGGCCGCAGTCTCCTGCTGGCCGAAGACATCGAGATCAACCGCGAGATTCTCTTGACCTTGTTGGAATCGACCGAGCTCGCCATCACCTGCGCGGAAGACGGCGCGGAGGCCCTGCGCATATTCGGTGAGGCGCCCGGCAAATACGACATGATCTTCATGGACGTACACATGCCGGAAATGGACGGTTACGAAGCCACGCGCCGCATACGCGCGCTCGGCGTGCCGGAGGCCGAAAGCGTCCCCATCATCGCGATGACCGCGAACGTATTTCGCGAAGACATAGAAAAATGTTTGGAATGCGGCATGAACGACCACGTGGGCAAACCGCTCGACTTCGACGATGTGCTCGCCAAGCTGCACAAATACATACCGGTTTCCCCCGCGCGAACCGCGAAGGCCGTGCGCGCGGCGACCTAAGGAACTGTTACGAAATTACTTGGACATTTGGCTTGTCTTTTTTCCGCCGGGCTGTGTTGTCGTCAGCTTAGATAGCGATGCTATCTGCGCTTCCTCCGCCTTGCCCGTCGAAAAAAATCCTACGCCAACTTACACAATTTATTTCGTAACAGTCCCTAACCTCGCGCCGACATGGCCGCTTGGGAGCAAGCCGTATGATGCGGCGATGAATCCCGCGATTCAATATCGAATCGCTTCGTCGTTTCGCCAATCTCGGCAAATCGCTCATTTGCGCGAAACGCGCCCGTCCCATCGATTCGCCGCCGCATTGTTCGCCGGGCGCGCGCGAACAAAACGCCCCTTTTCGGCATTGGCACAAAATTTGCTCCGATTCATTCAAGAGTGTAAGCGACTTGACGCACTCGCGGGAAGGAGATTTTTAAAATGGCATTGAATTATGAAGAATACGTCGCGGGCCTTGTCGAGAAAGGCCGCGCGGCGCAGCGCATTGCGGAGGATTACGACCAAAAGACGGTCGACAAGCTGACCGAAGCCGTGGCCTACGCGCTCACGATCCCCGAAACCGCTTTGAAATTCGGCGAGATGCTCGTCGAAGAGAGCGGCATGGGCATCGCGACGGACAAACAAGCCAAAATGTTCAGCAAGATCAAGGGCGCCTACGCCCAGATGAAGGGCCGGCCCTCCGTCGGACTCATCGAGACGGATGAGAAGATGGGCATCGAGAAATACGCCAAACCCATGGGCGTCGTCGGCGCCATCATGCCCGTGACAAACGGCGAAGCCACGCCCGCCGTCAAATCTCTGATGGCCATCAAGACGCGGAACGCGATCATCCTCGCGCCGCATCCCAAGGCAAAAAACACGAATTTCGCCGTCACCGCGCTCATCCGAAGCGTCCTGAAGAAGTACGGCGCGCCGGAGAATCTCGTGCAGGCGCTCGATCCGGAGTACGTTTCCGTGGAGTGTTCGCAGCGAATCATGAAGCAGGTCGATTTCATACTCGCGACGGGCGGAACCCCCATGGTGCGGCAAGCGTATTCCTCCGGAAATCCGACCATAGGCGTCGGCACGGGCAACGTCGTCTGCATCGTCGACGGCACGACGAACCTCGACGAAGCCGCCGACATGATCATACGCTCCAAGATATTCGACCACGCGACTTCCTGCTCGACGGAAAACAACATCATCGTGCTCGAAAACGCCTACGACGATTTCGCGCGGGCCATCGAAAAGCAAGGCGCCTACATCGCGCGGGAGGGTACGCCGGAGAAGGAAAAGGTCGTGAAGGCGCTGTGGCCGGAAACGCCGGCCAATCACGATCTGAATCGGCACATCGTGGCGCAATCCGCCGCGCGCATCGCCGAGATCGCCGGCATCGACGCCCCGAACGCCAAGGTCATCCTCGTAGAGGAAAATGGAGGATATGGGAACGATTTTCCCCTCACGGGCGAAAAGCTCTCCCCCGTCGCGGAACTGCGCAGGGCAAAGGATTTCGACGACGCGGTGAAGCAGACGATGCACATCCTCGAATACCAAGGCAAGGGTCACAGCATCGGCATTCACACCTCGTTGAAGGAAAGGGTCACCTACCTTGGAGAAAAGATACCCGTCTGCAAGGTCTGCGTCAACCTGCCGCAAAGCCTATCCAATTCCGGCTCGTGGACCTGCGGTTTTCCGATGTCCATGACGCTCGGCTGCGGGACTTGGGGACACAACAGCATCTCGTGGAACGCGACATATATGGATTTGCTGAATTTCACCTATGTGGCGCGGCCCATTCCGTCCTGGCAACCCAAGGACGAGGAACTGTTCAGCGACGAGGTGCGCGCGGCTTTCGCTTGATGGAAACGGCGCGGGTGGGCGATGCGGACCGGCGGGTCCGACGGCCGGTCTCTCGGAAAACAGAGATTTTATGACATAATAGGGAGGAAACAACATGTCGAAGATAAGCGAAATGAGCAAAAAATACAACCTGCACTCGTGGAGCGCGCAGGGCAAGCTGAATCCCATGACGGTGACGAAGGCGGAAGGCATATACTTCTGGGACGACGAAGGCAACAAGTACTTCGATATGTCCTCGCAGCTCGTGAACTCGAACCTCGGTCACGGCAACAGAGCCATCATCGAGGCGATCAAGGCGCAGGCCGAGAAGATGGCGTTCGTCGGCCCGGGCTACGCGATAGACGTCCGCTCCGAAGCCGCGCGCAAGCTCGTCGAATTCGCGGGGCCGCACTTCGAGGGCGGCAAGGTGTTTTTCACGAACGCCGGAGCGGAGGCCAACGAAAACGCGATCAAATTCGCAAAGGCTTTCACGGGAAGGTGGAAGATATTCTCGATGTACAGATCGTACCACGGAGCGACCTTCGGCGCTTCCGCGCTGAACGGCGAGCCGAGGCGCTGGATCGCGGAACCCGGCGTTCCGGGCTTCATCCACTTCGACGGCCCCTACGCCTACAGGGCGCCCAAAGCTTGCAAATTCAACTCGGAGGAGGACGTCACGGCCTTCTACCTCGATCTTCTTGAAAATCAGATACAGTACGAAGATCCCAAGGCCATAGCGGCGATCTTCGTCGAGACGGTGGTCGGCTCAAACGGCGTACTCATCCCCCCGAAGGGCTATCTCAAGGGCGTCGGCGAGCTCTGCGCGCGCCACGGCATCCTGCTCGTCTGCGACGAGGTCATGGCGGGCTTCTATCGGACGGGCAGCAAATTCGCCTTCATGCAGTTCGACGTGCGGCCCGACATCGTCACTTTCGCCAAAGGCTCCACCTGCGGCTACGTCCCGCTCGGCGGCGTCATCGTCAAGAAGGAGATCGCCGCGCACTTCGACGATCGCAAGATGTTCAACGGTCTGACCTACAGCGCGCACCCGATTGGCTGCGCGGCGGCCGTCGCCACGCTCGACGAATACGAGCGCCTCGGCATAGAGGAAAACGTTCGCAAACAGGGCAAATTGCTTGCGGATACCCTCGACGCCATCGAAAAGAAGCACAAGTGCGTCGGCGAGGTGCGGCACATCGGCCTCTTCGCGATGATCGAATTCGTGAAAGACAAGGCGAGTCGCGAGCCGCTCGCGCCCTTCAACGGCGACCCCGAAGGCCGGATCGCGAGAATCTGCGCCATGCTCAAGGCGGAAGGCTTTGTCACCTATTCCCACGAGAACATGATCATCGTCGCGCCGCCGCTGACCATCACGGACGGCGAACTGAAGGACGCGCTGGGGATACTCGACAGGGTGCTCGATTCCGCGGATGCGCTGTGAGCGAGAGGGAATATGGATTGCGGCGTCCGTTATCGGCCGGACCCTCGTTTCCGCGTGTTTTCGCGCAGCTTTGAGAACATTTTGATAAACGGCGCGGTTTCGTTGTATTTTTCGGAAAGAGCATAGAGTTCCAAGCGATTTATGTCTCCGCGCAGCGCGTTGGCCTGTTCCACCGTGATCTCTCCCCTTTCGAGAAATTGGTGTATCACGCGCCGTTCAACGTAAAATCCGTTGATCAACTTGTCTTCATAGTCCGGCGAATACTCGCGGAGCGCCCGCCCGAACATGCCGCTTTCTATTTCGATGGCCTTGGATCGCCTTTCGTTCAGCATTCTGTCCGCCAGTCTCTCCGGCAAGTCCGCGTGCGTGGCGCGCAAAACCTTGGCGAGCAGTGCGCCGTTTTTTATAAACTGATCGCGCACGGCGAGACTGTGCGCCTCGTCAAGCAATCTCAGCATGCGCTTCCCTCCGCCAAAAAAGCGCGAAGAAAGGGATGTTACCATGGCGCGCGCCGCCGCCTCGCGCAGCCTGTCTCTGTATATGAAGGGCAGCAGTTCGCGCGTGTCGCGGCAGAGATCGTCGCAGATTTCCGCGTTCTTTCGAAGCTCTTCCAATATCTCTTTTTCCGTTCGGTACATGAAGCGCCACAGTGTGCGTATGGCCTTTTTTTTCCGCCTGTCATACTCCACGTCCTCTATGCCTCTGATGCGTTCTTTGTAATTCTTGATTACGTCGCGGGCGGCGCGGCTCTTGCCGCCTTCGTCGTTCACATAGAAGAGTTCTTTGAGCTGCGCGATCACCTCGCGCAGAATCGCGATGCGCACATTGCTCTCGGAATTGTCGCGCATGGCGGAATCGGCGATGACCGGCAGCAGAATCAGCGCCACCAGCAACGAGAGTATGATGGCGCCCGCCGTGATGAAGAGCAACAGCGATCTATGGGAAAAGTATAGACCGTTCCCGTAGAATATGGGCAGAGCAAAAGCGGTGGCGAGGCTGACGGCGCCCTTTACGCCGGAAAGCGTCAAGAGCAGCGTGTTTTTCAGCTTGACGCGCATCGTATCTCCGACGACGTCGGTCGCGAACACGGCGAGACTGAAAAAGCGAACCACGAGCAATATCAGCGTGACCAGCACGGCACACAACACCAAGAAAAAATGCGTGTAGGCCGGATCGTTCCAGACTTCGGCAAATATTCCCGGAAGTTGCAGTCCCAGAAGCAGGAAGACGAGCGAATTGAGCGTAAAAGTGATCATATCCCAAGTGACGCTCTTGGCTATGCCGAATTCCGCCTCCGAAAGATCCGTCTTCCGAAAAGGCGGCGTCTGCCGCGCGCCCGCGACAACCGCGGCAATCACGCCCGACACGCCGAGTTCTTCGGCGAACATATAGCAGATGAAAGGCATCATGATCTCCGTGAGCATATACGCGCCCGTATTGTGTATGGAGAGTTTCTTCAGCATGTCGACGGCCCATCGCTCGACGGAAGAAATGACAAAGCCGACCAGCACACCTCCCAATGAGGCGAGCAGAAGGTCCTTAAATGCCATATAGAAGGAGAAACCTCCCGTCGTCAGCGCGACCACCGCAAAGCGAAAGGCGATGAGACCCGACGCGTCGTTGATCAGGCCCTCGCCCTTCAGCGCGTTTTTCAGGTTCTCGTTGATCTTGATGCGCGACGACAGGGAAAACACCGCGACCGCGTCCGTGGGTCCGAGTATCGCTCCCAGCGCGAAGCATGCCGCCAAGGGTATGCCGGGAATCAGCAGATTCACCGCGCCCCCAACCGCGAACACGGTTATGAACACAAGGATAAAAGCCATCAAAAACACCGTTTTGCGGAGTTCCCACAGCGAAGAGATATCGGCCTCGTCAGCCTCGCGAAACAGCAGAGGAGCGATCACGAGAATCATGAACAACTCCGGTTCCAGGTGAAATTTGAATTCCGGCACGATCAGAGCCATCAGGCAACCAAAGACGATCTGTATCAGCGTAAGCGGAAGCATGGGAAACAGACTGCCCAATATGTTCGACAATATGATCGCGAACAGAACGCCTATGATTACCGCCGTTATTTCCATAAAATCCGATCCTTTCCGCTCCAAGCGCATGCAATGAATATATTATACACGAAAGCCGAAACTTTTTCCACACACTCACCCGCCACCTCGACGGATACGGAACCGCCGCGGAAGCCGTTCCGCCGTCTTTAGCCCGCAGCGATTATGTTCTTAGAGCGCCGACATTGAGAGTGCCTCGACGTTTTATCTTGAAAATCCTCCGGTCGAATGATATACTGAAAACACAAACGGCGCGTTCCGATGTCGGCGCCGTTCGATACAAAACAACCGCTAGAGTAAATATTGTGCGTAAAGTGTCATAAGATGGGATGTGGCTTATGAACGAAAAGCCCGCGAAGGGGCTTGCGATACAATATTGCGTCCGCTACGCGATGATGAAAATCTTTTTCATTGGCGCGACTGCGAAATGAAGGAGATTTTCGTTATGCGTAAAAACAAAAATGCTTTGCCATTGTCCGGGAAGGTCGCGATTGCGCTTCTCATGGCCTTGGACATCGTCCTCACACGCCTTTTGCCCATCGTCAACACGCCAACGCTGCGCCTGAGTTTAAGTTTCATACCCGTCGCGCTCATCTCCGCGGCATACGGCCCCCTGTGGGCCGGCGCCGCATGTGTCATGGACGACGTCGTCGGCGCCACGCTCTTTCCCACCGGCGCGTTCTTTCCCGGATTCACGCTTACGGCTCTGCTCACGGGCGTTACATTCGCCGTATTCCTGCACCGCCGAAGCGTGACGTGGAAGCGCGCGCTGCCCGCCGCGGCGATCGTATGTCTCATTTACAACCTGTGCCTCGATTCGTTTTGGCTCTACATCATAATGGGCAAAGGTTTCCTCGCCCTGATGCCGACGCGCGCCGCGAAGGCCGCAATCATGCTGCCGCTCGAAACCATTCTGATTCCCTTGATTTGGAAATACGTGGGGCGTTTTATTCCGGCGGCCGCGCACGCGCAAGAGGATAAAAATATTGCAAACGCGCCACGCAACCGGTAGAATACTGTTGTGTCCTCCGCGCCGCGCGGAAACCCTGACGGGCTCGGCGGCGTCCAAAGGCGGATCAACTTACGTAAATGGCAGGTGTTCTCATGTGGCTCGACATACTCATCGTTCTCACAGTAATCGTATCCATGACGCACGGCTATCGCAGCGGATTGATCCGCACGGTGCTGCGGGCGTTCGGCTGGTTGTTGTCGATCGTCGCGGCGGCAATCCTCTATCCGTACGCAACCGATTGGCTTTCCACGCACACGGACGTCTACCGCAACGTCCGGCGCGGTCTCGAAGAACGTTTCAGCGAGCACGCGGCCGTCAAGGCCGGCGCTATCACGGAAGACATCCCGGACGCAATCGCGAATGCGGCGAACGATCTCGTCTCAACCTTTGCCGTCTCCATGGCGGATGGTGTGGCCGCCGTCTGTTTCAGCATTTCCGTCTACCTCGCGCTAACACTTGCCATAAAGCTGCTCGCCTTCCTCCTTACCTTCTTGTTTTCCAAGCGCCGTCGCGGTGGCGGCGGGATCATCGGCGGCATAGACGGCTTTCTCGGTCTCGTTTTCGGCGCCATGCGCGGGATGATTATCGTCTTTGTGCTTTTGGCGCTGCTGCTGCCTGTTTCGCTGCTCGTAAGCGAATCCGCGAACGCGGCGGTTTCAAGCGCGCTGTTTGCCTCGATGTTCGCGGGCGAACTGTACAACAACAATCCGCTGCTTCTCTTTACCGACGGCCTAATGATTTTGTGAATCTCCCGCCAACCGCGCGTCGCTCTATTCTATGGGGATGTTGAACGTGACGCCTTCATTGTCGTCTTCGTCCACTTCCGTGTACATGAGGTTTAAGCCCGAAACGTCGGCGGGAATTTCATAAACCATGTGGTATTCCACCGTCTGATCCTTGGCCAGATCGAATTCCAGGGGCATCATGTCTTCATTCAAAGGATCGATTGGGTATACGTAATCGGGGAAAGAAGGCGCGTCCATGTAAAAATCAAAAGTTCCCATGGGGGAAGGTTCTTCAAATGTGCCTTTCTCGGTGATCAACACATCGTACAACACAGAACCTTCGGCGGGAGAATATCCTTCGTATTCGGATACTTCGTCGATGGATTGCACGGTGAACTCAAACCATTTGGTGGAATAGGTTTGGCCGATCTCGCCGGTCACTTCGCCCGAGAGCAGTTCGACGACGGATTCCGCCGCGTTTCGCGCGACGTCCTTAACCGAGCCGCATCCGGACAGGGCGGCGATCAAGAGCGCAGAAGAAATCAGGACCGCAAACAATTTTTGACGCATGACATTTACCTCCAAATTTGAGTTCGGTGAAGTGGAAACGCGCTGTCGCGCACAGGCGAGTGGCGTTTCGAGCCGGTTGTGTTTCATCGGTATTCTACCATACATGTGACAAAATGGTCAACGGTAAACTTTCCAAAGACCTAAAAATCGCCCGAAAATCGCCCGATTTTTCAATTCGACGTCCGGATTTTCGCAATTTGTCGCGGCAGCTCGCAATAAAACATGATATAATCATAAACGAGCGGCGTCTGCATGGATTAAACCATCATCCGCTGCGCGGAAATGGCCGATTCGACCGGCATGTGTGAGAAAAAAAACGGAGGTGTTTTGCATGAATGTGATCGAAGCGATAAACGAGAGACGCTCCACGAGGGCTTTTCTGCCCGATCCCGTGGAAAGGGACAAGCTCACCGCCATATTGGAAGCGGCCGCCCGCGCTCCCTCTTGGGCGAACTCGCAGCCGTGGGAGGTTTTTGTCGCCACGGGAGCCACACTGGAAAGAATCAAGGCGGGTTATCTCGAAAAATACGCCTCCAAAACACCTCCGGCGACCGATATGCCGATGCCTCCCGCGTGGACGCAGGCGGCAAAGGATCGCAGACAAGGTCTCAGCGATGGCATGGCACGGGTCTGCGGCGAAGCGGCGAAGCGGTTTGGCGCGCTCAACCGAGAGATGTTCAACGCGCCTGCGGTCGTATTCGTCTGCATGGACAAGGTACTGTCCCATTGGTCTTTGTACGACATCGGCGCCTACGCGCAGAATCTGATGCTCGCGGCCGTCGAAAACGGTCTCGGCGCCATTCCCGCAATCACGCTCGTGCTCTATCCGGATGTCCTGCGCCGCGAGATGCGCATTCCCGACAACCTTAAAGTGACCATAGGCATCGCCATCGGGCATATAGACAAAGCGCACAGAATCAACGACTTCTCCAGCGAACGGGTTCCGTTTGACGAAGCGACGCATTTTTTTGATTGACGCGCGCATGAGAAATCGTCGATGGGCGAATTCAGGACAATTTAAGGATGGCGCATGGATAATATATCCTGAAAAAGAAATTTTTATCCATTGACAGCGGCAAAAGAAAATGCTACCATGATTATTGCGGCGTATTTCGCCGAAATGGGATATCGTTTGTGGCGCGGCGGCGTAGCTTAGCTGGTCAGAGCGTCCGGTTCATACCCGGAAGGTCGGTGGTTCGACTCCACCCGCCGCTACCACGCAAACCGTATCCGGTTCGTTTAAAGACCTTAGGCGCGGTGGGTATCGTCAAGCGGTTAAGACCCAGGGTTGTGGTTCCTGTATGCGTGGGTTCGAGTCCCACTACCCACCCCAAAGATTTTGCGAGCGTGATGTTGGGGTATCGCCAAGCGGTAAGGCAATGGATTCTGATTCCATCATTCGGAGGTTCGAATCCTCCTACCCTAGCCAGTTGCGCGCGGCGGGATTTGCGCCGGAATCGGCGCGAATCCGCGCGTTGCAAGAACAAAAGAGCAATATGCGCGGCGACATAGCCAAGCGGTAAGGCAGAGGTCTGCAAAACCTTCACCCCCGGTTCAAGTCCGGGTGTCGCCTCCAGAAGAAAACCGTTGGAACCTCATTTGTTCCAACGGTTTTAGCGCGAAACGGCGGCGGGACAACGCCCGCGCCGCGCAAGATCCCGCAGATCGCAAACGAACGGCGAGCCTTCCGGCCCGCCGCGTCGCGCCCCCGTAGCTCAGAGGATAGAGCGTCGGTTTCCTAAACCGTGCGTCGGATGTTCGAATCATCTCGGGGGTGCCACACACAAAGGGAGTCCGCAGGGCTCCCTTTGTGTGTATTTCTTACATAATAAACGAACATTCGACACGAGATGCGGTAACGGCGGAAAACCGGCGGAAAAAATATATTCGTCGGAGAAAATAAATACTTGATAATTCTGATTTTTTCCGGCATAATCAGTGTATACTTGAATTTTCGGTTATTTTTGTCCCCCTTTCTCCGCAGAAAAGTATACTTATGTGCGCATCTATATAGACCCATAAATGGGTTGCATTTATGGTTTTTTTTGTGTCAAATCGCCTTTTTTGCAACGGAATCTTCCTCTTTTTTCTCCGCCGACAAGTATACTTACAAGCGGAGAATGAAAGGAGGCACTATGGAAGAAAGGTTTTTGCCACTGATCTCACCACAAAACGCAGGGAAACGGTCGATGTTTTCGAACTTGCCGTTGCGCCGCGCGGAATTGAAATGGAGGTAAGCACGGCATGAACAAATTAATGACCGCACAAGAAGCCGTATCGAACTTTATCAAAGACGGCGATTGTCTGGCCGTGGGAGGATTCGTGACGAATCGCAGACCCTACGCGCTGATCCGCGAGATCATCAGACAGAAAAAAACGCTCTACGTCGAGGGTGGCCCATCCGGCGGCGACATCGACATGCTCATCGGCGCCGGATGCGTTACCGCAATATCTATTTCCTACATAGCGAACTCGGGATTCACAATGGTTTGCCGGCGATTTCGCGATGCGGTGGAAAACGGCAAATTGCCGTTTGAGGACTTCAGTCTCGACGTCCACACCATAGCCTATCACGGCGCCGCGCTGGGCCTGAGTTACGTTCCCGTCAAGAACATGCTGGGTTCCGACATGGTGGACAAGTGGGGAATCAGCGAAGAGGAACGCAAGAAGCATCCCAAGCTCCCCCCGAAAAAGTACATTCTTCAAGAAGACCCCTTCAACCCGGGCAGCACGCTTTGCTTGGTGCCGACGCCGCAGATCGACGTGGCCGTCATCCACGCGCAAAAGGCGAGTCCGGACGGAATCTGCCGCATCGAAGGCCCCATCTTCCAAGACATGGACATCGCGATCGCGGCGAAGCACACGATCGTTTCCTGTGACGAGCTCGTTTCGGACGAGGAAATGCGCCGCCGGCCCGATCTCAACACCCTGACGGGACTCTGCGTGGACGCGGTGGTACACCTGCCTTACGGCACGCATCCTTCCCAATGCTTCGGCCTGTACGACTACGACGCCCGCTTTTATATTCAATACGAGAAGGCCAGCCGCACACAGGAGGGTTTCGACGTTTTCCTGAAAGAGAACGTGTACGATTGCCCCACGCACGACGATTATCTGAACAAGTGGGGCGCGGCCGAACTTTTGAAGCTGCGAGCCGCGAAAGGTTACGGCTATGTTCCCGGGCTGAAACGAAAGTGAGGAGGATAAAGCGATGGAATGGAATTCGAAACAAATGATGGCTGTCGCCCTTTCGCGTCAGATCGAGGACAACAAGACTTACATCATCGGCACGGGCCTTCCTCTGATCGGGGCGACGCTGGCGAAAAACACCCATGCGCCGCACGCGCATCTCGTGTTCGAGAGCGGCCTGTTCGAGGGCAATCCGCAGGAAGTCCCCACGAGCGTGAGCGACCTTCGGATATGCTACGGCGCGAGCGTGCTGTGGCCGCAGTATCGTTACTTCGGCTTTCAGGCGGTGGTCGCGGGGCGGCGAAGCGGCATCGACGCGGGATTTTTGGGCGGCGCGCAGATCGACCCCTACGGCAACCTGAACGCGACGAGCATAGGCGACTATTACAAGCCCGAAACGCGTTTCACGGGCTCGGGCGGGGCCAACGGCATCGCCTCGTACTGCGACACCATCATCATCATGAAGCACGAGAAGCGGCGCTTCGTGGACAAAGTCGATTACGTGACGAGTCCGGGCTGGATCGACGGGCCCGACGGGCGCGAACGAATCGGTCTGCTGCCTGACAAAGGACCCCGCGCCGTCATAACGGAACTGGGCATCCTGCGCTTTGGCGAGGACAAGCGCATGTATCTGGCGGAGTATTATCCCGGGGTAACTCCCGAAAAGATCGTTGAAAGCACGGGCTTCGAACTGGATGTGTCGCGGGCCGTGGAGGCGGAGCCTCCGAGCTTGGAAACGCTCGCCGTGCTTTCCGAAAAAGTCGATCCTATGCGTCTCATGACATAAAAGCGGGTTCAGCGGGAAAAGGGGAGCGCGCCAACTCCCCTTGTGATTGTTGAAATTTCAACGGAACGGAGGAATCGCATGGTACAAATCATCATTATCGTGATCTATTTCGCGTTGACCGTGGCGATCGGCATGTGGTCAATGAAAAAGTCCAAAACCTCCGACTCTTTCCACGGCGCGGAGTTGAGCGTGGCCGCCATCGTCTGCGCGTCCGCGGGTGAATGGCTGGGCGGCACGTCCACGACGGGCGTGTCGGAGTACGGCTTCAATTTCGGGCTTTCGGGCTCGTGGTACACGATCTCCAACGGCATAGGCGTCATGTTCCTCGCCCTGTGCTTCGCCAAGCTCTATCGCAGTCTCAACAGCGTGACGGTGCCGGGAATCATCGAAAGCTTCTTCGGCGTCAAGGCGCGCACCGTGTCGAGCGTGCTGCTCACCATCGTGATGCTTGCGGTCGGTCTCTCGCAGATGATCGCCGCCGGCAAGCTCGGGCAGTCCCTCCTCGGTTTTGATTTCAGGTGGACCGTCATCGGCTTTGCAATCATATTCATAGTCTACACGCTCGCGGGCGGCATGAACGCGGTGGCCTCCACAAACCAGATGCACCTGTTCGTCATGTACGGCGGGGTCATACTCGCCATCGTGTTCGCCCTGATGAAGGTCAACGGCTGGGGCGCCTTTACGGAAGGCATCGCGGCGGTCGCGGTCGCCGAGGACAAGGCGAGCTACTTCAACATGATCGCCATCGGCCCGACGAAGGTGAGTTCCTGGATCATCGCCTCCCTGCTCGGCGCTTGCACGGCGCAGGCCGGCATACAGCCCGTGCTCGCGGCGAAGGACGTTCCGACGGCGCGGAAGGCCTGCATCATCACCGCCTTCGTGGCGGCGCCCTTCGGGCTTTTCACCGCGATCCTCGGCATGGTCGCCAAGGTCATGTCGAGCAAGGGCGATCTGCTCGACACGGCCGGCGTGAACGTCACGGACGCGAAGATGGCGCTCCCCACGCTCATGATGAACCTCCCGCCCGTCGTCGGAGGGCTGGTGCTCGCTTCCATACTGGCGGCGATCCTCTCGACCGTGTCCCCGATCATCCTCGCCGCCGGCACGATGATCACGAAGGATCTCTACCAGCGCGTGCTGCGGCCCGAGTCCACGGATGCGCAGGTGCTGTTCATGTCGCGCCTGACGACCGCGCTGTCGGGCGTCGTCTGCTCGGTGGGCGCGATCGCGCTCGTGAACATGACCGCCGTGCTCGACGTCGTGTACTCCGCGTATTCGCTGCGCGGCGCGATGTTCATCGTCGTGCTGCTCGGAATCTACTGGAGAAAGGCCTCCGAGAAGGCCGCCTGCCAGAGCATGGTGCTCACGGGCATAGTCGCGGTCGTCTGGGTGGTGATCCGGATGTCGACGGGGCATTATCCGATTTCGGACACTCTGACCGAAACCTACGCCGCCGTCATCGTGGCCTTCATCGCCACCGTGATCCTGTCCTACGTCTTCCCCAAGACGCAGGCCGAGATCGACAGAAGGAAGGCTGTGTGAGTTTGCGGCAAGATCGCTCGCCGGTTTAAAATCCGGCGGACAATTGCGGACAATCAAAGAGAGAGCGGCGGAGTTCAGTCTCCCGCCGCTCTCTTTTTTTCGCGCGCCCGGTTCGGCGAACCCAAAACACAAAATGGGGATCGCGGCCCGGAAAAATCAGTAAGGAACTGTTCCTAAAGGTTCTTGCGAGCGTAATCCTTGCCGAAGAGGAGGTATTCCGTCTCCTCCGGCGTGATATCCTTGTA
>JAISMX010000009.1 GCA_031276515.1 Eubacteriales Family XIII. Incertae Sedis bacterium
CAAGGGCTGACGCCGTCCGGCGCGGCGCTCGCGAGGGTATCGCCGAGCAAGAATATGTCCGGCGTGCCTACGATGCCGGAATTGGAAACCCCGAACATGATGCTGAAACCGACGATCCAATAGACGATGGAGCCGAGCGAAAGATCGATGACGTTCTTCATGATGATGTTTCCGACGTTTTTCGCGCGGATGAGGCCGGCTTCGAGCATGGCGAAACCCGGCTGCATGAAGAACACAAGGGCCGCTCCGAGGAGAACCCATATGGTGTTGACGGATGAGTACATAAAATCACCTCCCGACTGCCGATAAAACAAAAAGCGCGCATTTCCCCAAGGAAACGCACGCCATTGTGCAAACCCGCGACGAGCGCGCGGATACTCCGATTTGAACCCCTCGGCTCGCGTGAAAAGCCGCCTCCGGGTTCGAAAAGGCAAAGACGCCAAGAAATGCTTCTCGGCGTCTTTGCCTGAACTATGAAAATTAGTCTAACGCAATTTTTTTGCCGTGTCAAGGCGGAACGCGATTTTGTCTTTTTTTTGTAACATTTTGTAACATTTGCTTAGCGCTCCATGTAGCGTTGCAGCATCGTCGCGGCCTCGGCCCTTGTGGCCGTGCCGTCCGGGGCCAGCTCCGAGGCGGTCCTGCCGCCGATGAGACCGGTCGAAACCGCCCACGCCATGGCCTCCTTGGCCCAGCCCGACACGTTCTCCGCGTCGCCGTAGGCGCCGAGGCCGCCGTCCGCCTTGGGCTCGCCCGCGTGGCGGTGGAGCATGACGGCGAACTGCTCGCGCGTGATCTCGCCGTTCGGGTTCGTGCCGTCCGTGAGGCCGCTTTGCACGCCCCATTCGAGCGCCTTGTCGTACCACGCGCCGCCGTCCGCGCCACCGCCGGCTTCGTCCGCCTCCGCGCCGGATTCCCGCGCGAGAATCGTCACGAGCATGGCCCGCGTCAGCGTCGCCTGCGGCGCGAAGGCCGCTTCGCCCACGCCCTTCACGAGCTCGTTGGAATACGCATAGCGGATCGATTTGTAGTACCACGCGCCCTTTTCGATGTCCGCAAAGGGGCTGATCCATTCGCAGACCGTGAATTTGCCGGCGCTTTCGGTCTCAAAGCGCAGCCTGCCGTTCTCGTACGCCGCCCCCTTGATTTCCTTGCCGCTTTCGTCGTAGACCGTCAAAAGCTCCGCGTCCTCCTCCGCCGGCTTGGCGTAGGGGAGGGCGACCGCGACGACGCCTCCGAGCTCCTTGAGCTCCGCGCCGCCGACCTTGACCGTCAGCGTAAACTCCTTGTTGTTTGCCGCGAGCGCGTCGCTCTTGCCCTCGTCCGCGATGGCGATTTCGAGCGCGTCGCCGGGCTTTGCCGCGATGGCCGTCAGCGCGTCCTTGCCGAGGCTCACCTCGCCCACGGGGGATTTCACGACGAGCGCCAGCCCGCTGTCTCCGAGATCCTTCGCCGAGGACTTGGGAAGCGTCACGCCGGCGCTCTTTGTGTTCGCGTCGCCCTTGACGGTGACGGACACCGCTTCGGTTTTCTCCTCCTTGGCCTTGGCCATGGCCGCGTCGATGTCGGATTTTTCGAGCGCGGCGGAGGCCTTGCCGTCCGTCACCGCCGTCTTGGCCTCGATTTCGACCGCGGGAAGCGAAGCGCCGGCGCCGGCGCTTTCGTCGGCCTTGGCGGCGGAATCCGGCCGCCAAGCTCCGTCCGGGTCAACGGTGTCCGCCGCGTCGTCCTTCGTCCAGTCGTCCGTGTAGTGGAACACGATGCTGTCGCCGTTTTCCAAGAACTGCTCGCCCACGCCGAGCAGCGAGTATCTGCCGTTCAGCGTGTACTGCCAGCCGGAGTTCCGGCCGTTCGTGAATTCCTCGAGCGTCGCGCCGTTTCGCGTGATCGACCAGATGTAGTTGTTTTGGTCGCGAATCTTGTAGCTCAGCCCCGCTTCCGCAAGCGCTTGTTTGAAAACGTCCACGACCCGCGCGTTTAAGTCGACCGTGAAGCTCTTGCGCGCGATCCACGTTTCGAGGTTGCCGCTCTTTTTCAGGTAAAAAATGCCGTCGGCCTCGCTGTCGTGAACCGGCGCGCCGAGCAGCGTGAAGTAGACGGTGATCGTGTCGCTCGCGGGAGTGCCGGCGTCGCCGCCGGTCGGTTTTTTCAGCACGGTCACATCGAATGACGCGCTCAAGCCGTTGTATATCGCCAGCAATGTCTGCACCGCGCGCGACGTATTGTCATAGCCGCTTACGGTCACTTTCTCCGTTGGAATGATCTCGCTTTTGCCGTCCGAAAAATTTGCCGTTATTTCCAAGCCGGTCAAGTCAAGCTCATCGCCGATGTAGTATTGCGTTTTCGCGGGAAGCGCCGTGACATTCAAGTTGACCATCACAACCTTGCCCGAATCCAAGGTCGGATAGGCTTCACCCTGTGTCCAGTTTTTGTACGTGCCCGCGTTCAGCCAAGCCAAAACCGTTCCGTCCGCAAACTGTTCCGCCGTGGCGCTTTTGCCAAGCCTGTCGTCGCCGACCACCTCTCCGCGTTCGACGCCGCCGATCGCTCTCGTCGCGCCGCTTGTGTCGAGATAGTAGTTGCCGGCCTCGTCCTTCCGTTTGGTGAAATCCACATAGTAGCCGACGACGCCGCCGACATTGCCGCCTGTCGTCGCCTTGACCGTGCCGTAGAAGTGATTGTCGGAAAGCGCCGTCGTGCCGCGAACGCCGTACAAGTCGCCTTCGTCAACATTGTTGCTGTGTCCGGCTTCGGCGCCCAGAATACCGCCCACCCAATCGGCGCCCTTGATATCGGCGGCTACGTAGCAGTTGTGAATTTGCACGACCGGTGTGCCGCTCGCTGCGGGATATCCGCCGCCGATTATGCCGCCGGCGCCGGCGCCCGCCGCTTCCACCGTGCCGAGGAAGGCGCTGTTCAAAACGTCGCACGACCCCATGGACTGGCCTTTCCTGCCGATCAGGCCGCCGACGTAGTCCGTTCCGTATACCGTGGCGTAACTGACGCTGTTTGTTATCGTGCCGTTGAATTCACCCCCGAACGAGCCTATTCCGTATTGATCTTTGGCGTAACCGATCACAACGCCTTCTTCAACCGTGCAGTTGTTTATATTGACATGGTTTAGGCCCGACGCGTAGCCTCCCAGGAAGCCCGAACGCAGAATTCGCGTACCGCTTTTGATCGTCACGTTGTCTATCGTGATGGTCGTGGGCGTTCTGCCGTAATCTCCGTCGGGGCCGTAATCCACGATGTACCTGTAGACCAGCCCGTCGCCGTCAATGTGTTCGCCGTACAGATCGAGGTTCTTCACCGTCGCTTCCCGCGCGTAGAAAATCAGCGGTTTGCCGTGGTCGGCGACCGTAAGCGTGTGGATTTCGCCGGTGTCGGGATCCTTGCCGTCGATGACGCCGCCGAAAGGCAAAATGGTTTTTCCGGCATCGCCTTCTTGTTCGTATGCGCCATCGGTATCGCCACGGCTGTAATCCCGAAAGTCATAGCCGATCTCGGCCACGTCCCTGTCCGTAAGGCCGCCGATGGGCAGCCAGTCTTGCGGCAGCGTTATATCGGCCGCAAAAGCGAGGACTTGCCCATTCATGTCGAACAGATGCCCGGTGCCGTTCCTGCCGGATTTGTTCGTGCCCGCGACCAGATCGGCGACATAGGCGAGATCCTCCGCGTCGCGCAGCAGGAACGGCGAATCCGCCGAACCGCTGCCTTCAAGCCCCGTCACCACGTCCGTCGCGCTCTTGACCGTAAGCCGCAGCGGCGCGCTGTTCCGCGTATCGCTCGCGAGTGTGCCGTCCGGATCATTTACCGTGACGGCAATCCAATAATACCATGTTCCCGCCGGCTGCGCGGCCAGTTTGAATATCTGAAAAGCTCCTGAACCTGTGCCCGTCCCTATGTTCTCAAAGGCGACTTGCTCCGTTTCGCCGGTAATCTCAACGCTTTTCGTCGGGTTGCGGTAGACCGCGAACGTATACGGCGCCCCCTCGACCGCCTCGTTGCCCTCGCTGTTGTCGCCTCTTCCGCCCGGTATATTGAACAGAATGAGCGGGTTTTCGTTTTCGTAATAAACAGTCCTTTCGCTGCTTGGTTGTTTTTTAAACGCGGGCGCCGTCAGCCACGTCCGATTGACGGTGACTTTGGCGCTATTGGTATCCGTAATGAACTTCACACCGTTGACCGTGCGCGTGACCCTGCACCAAGGATGAAAAACTCCGGCATAGGTTCGATCCGGAAGGTATGTCGCGGATGTCGCGCCCTCTATCGGATTGATCGCATTGCTGTACCACCGGTAACTCAGTTCGCCTCCGCCCGCGTCGTCGTCCGCAAGCTCGACGGTCAGCGGGTGGACATCGCTTTTCTCCGTGGTTATATCCTCTAATTTTTTGACTTTGGGAAAATAATCCTTCGTGCCGACATACAGGTGATACTGCGTTTCGACGCCGTTGTAACGCAGGGTGAACGGAATGTCCGCCATGGGGCTGCCTTCGGCGGTATACTCCGCCAGGGGAATGGCCTTGCGTACCCATTTCGCCGCGCCGGCGTTTTCATTGCCGAGATAAACCTGCGCGCTCGAGGTATGCGGTGTGACGGACAAAAACACTGTATTCGTACCTTCCGGCACGACGAGGGTGTAATCGTACACGCCCATCACTTCCGCCGGGTTCTTCGACGATGGCGAGGTCGCTTTATACGCTCCGCTCGTCGTGCTCACATCGCTGTTGCCATACTCCACATGCAGGATGGTTTTGTTATTTTTGTCGGGCTTCTCTAACTCTTTTGACAAGTCCGCCGGTTTCAGGCTCAACGAGCGCGAGATATCGTAGCGGTACACATCCGATCTCGTCCACTCGTCTTTGTCCTCGTCGTATTCGCCGACTTGGACGGTCAATGTTTTCGTTGTGCCGATTGGCGAAGTCGCGATTGTCGCCCAACCGGTGGCGGAAAAAGCCTTGTCCGCCGAGATGGATTTGACGACACCCCACTGGTCTTCAGTTTTTATTTTATAGCCGTCATAATATATCGCGTACGATAAGTCCTCGTCCCGGACGCTGACTACCATGTTGGCGCCGGTCACAAAGTCGGGTACGGTCAGATCGTAGGACGTGGTTGCTTGATCAAAAAAAATACCGGGTATCGGATTCAATTCCTTCTGTCGATAAAATGATATATCCGTCACAAAGCCGTTTATGGCCCCGGCGTCGCTCGCGGCGGGCGCCATTGTTTCCGCTGCCGCTGTCGCGACGCCAAAAAAGCCGTTCATCGCCGTGCCGGGAAGCAAGCTTGCCAGCAGAACCGCGACGGTCAGCGTTGACAGGAATCGCCGTATTTTATTGGTAAACATATATCCGTATCTCCTTTAAAGATTGCCGCAACGAACGGTCGGTTCGGCGATTTTATTCCGCTTCGAACTCGTAGGCGGCGATCACATTTCCGCCCTTGTAATCGTACGCTTCAAAGAGCATATAATCGTTGCCCGTCCATCTCGTGACGATGTAGCTGTACGTCAGTTCAATTTCATCGCCGTCCTGCACTTCGTACTGATCCATGGCCTTGAAATGGATTTCGGGGTTGAGTCCGAAAATCGGCACATCCCCGTTGATCGTATAAATCCAATCCCAGTATGCGGATATTCCGCTTTCGCCGTCGGGATAGATAGTAGTGAAGTCCTCTGTTTCGTTGCACTCCAAGAATGAGAGTAGTTTATGTATCGTGTCGCCGTTGAACGGATCGACGCCGGCTTCCCAGATGGGATCCCAATCTCCGTAGAGCGCTTCATCATCGCCGAAGTAGTCGTTGACCGTGCCGTACAGCGAATCGCCCGCAGCGACATCATACGGGCCGTCCAATAAGCCGTAGTAACCGTCCTGCGTGTCGAGCACCGCGAAAGAAATGGTCGCGCCATCCTCCTCCGCGGCCCAAGCCGGCGTTCCGAATCCCGCGAACAGGATCGCGGCCATCGCGACGGACAGCAGCGCCGCCGCAAACCTTCTGTTGAATATCTTGGTCATTGCAAACCTCCTCCGCGCATAAAGCGCAAATGCCGCTCGTTCGATTTTGCTTTTTTCCGTCCGCAGACGCAAGCCCGAGCGGCGTCGCTCGCGCCTTGCGGTTTTGCCCAAGTCGCCGTGTTTGCTTTTTAAGGCGCGGCGGTTTGCTCACGCGTCCCCGCCGAAACAAAAAGACCGCGACAATCCGTAAAGAATCGTCGCGGCCGTATTTCCGCAATCTTCCGCAAGCCCTTTCGCAACGCGCGCGCGAACCTGCCTTCGCCGCCCTTCGGCGGCAACTTCCTGTAGGTCTCCCGGCTCACGCATCCGAAAGGCGTTGCAACGCCCTTCACGCCCGTTTCCGGCCTTCCCGTTTTATCGGTGGCCGGCTTTCGCCATGGAAACGGACTCCGCGTACACGGTAGCGGTTCGCAATCTTCCCCGTGTGCGCGTCGCGTGGGCGCGGACGGAGGAGAAAGCCTGCCCGGGAATCTCACCCGGTTCCCTTGTTCATTCCGAAAGGCATCTCCTCGGAGGAAGCCGATTCGGAACACAAAAAGTCCGATATGCAATTGTCTGTCGCAAGGAGGCGGATTCTCTCTTTATCGCCC
>JAISMX010000032.1 GCA_031276515.1 Eubacteriales Family XIII. Incertae Sedis bacterium
TTTTACACGGTGTATTCCGCCGAAATCCTGACGGGCAAGGGCGCGGACGATTTGGAATACATGACCTACCCGGCCGCTTACGCGGATGAGCTGTACCTGCCGACCGACCATACCTACGACACATATGGCGTTTGGTGCCAAAGCGTTCCGGGGACGGGGCTTTCGGTGCTAATTTCCGCGGAAATCAACAATTGCGCGGCTGAGCTTTTGTCCCGTTTGCTCGGCGCCGCCATGGCGTAAAGGAGTACAAAATTGGCAGATTATTCAATTATTTCCGATGTCAGCGCGCACATCGTGCGAATGCTGCGCGAGAAGATGTGTCCCGAGCCGATTCCCTCGCCGAACAACATCGAGGTGTCGTCGCCGGCGGAGCAGGACGTCGACTACATCCTGGGTCTCTACTTGTACGACATCCGCGAGGAGGGCGAGATCGCCCTGCGCTCGATCCGCGTGGGCAACGCGCGTTCGAGGAAGCCGCCCAAGCCCTACAGCCTGTACTACATGATCTTCATCAACGGATCGTCGCAGATGGGCCTGAAGGCGCACGACATACAGAAGATCATCGGGCGGGCGGCGCAGATCGTAAACGACGGAAACACGGTTTCCCCGAACGCGCTGCAGACCTGGCTGGAGGCCGAGGAGTCGCCCGTCATCCTGTCGCCGGCCAAAATCAGCTTGGACGACAAGGTTCGCGTATGGTCGGCCATAAACAAGCCCTATCAGGTCAGCCTGTTCTACAGGGCGGCGCCGGTGTTCCTCTCCAGCGAGATCGTGATGGAGGACACGCCCGTTCGGGAGGCGCGGTTTACGCTCGCTTCGACGGGCGAGGAGAACGTATGAAGCGCGGATTGCCGCCGCTCAAAGATATAAGCGCCAACCGCGGATTCGCACGTTCGTTTTGGGCGCTTGCCGCAAAGGAGAAATGGATATGCCTTCTGTAATCACTCATAAACTCGCCTTGGCGCTCAGATTTTCGGACGCCATCGACGGCAGGATCATAGAAAACGACATTCAATGCTCCATCGATGGGAAACAGCGCAGACCCGCGCCCAAGTCGGGCGGATATTTCGCCTTTCTGACGGAGGATCTGCCCGAGGAGAGCTTTGATTTGGAGGTGCGCGCTTCCGGCTACGTGCCGACGAAAAAGCGCGTGCTGCTCGAGGCGCCGGGCATCGGCCCTCCGCTGCTGAACATCGAGCTGATCCCGGAGGAAAACCCCCTGCTGAACGTGAACTTCGACACGATTTCGGGAAAACGGGAGGGCCTTGCGGCGCTGGACGCGGTGAGGCAGGGAGAAAATTCTTGCTTTGTCGGGAGCTTCGACGCGAGAAAGCGAAGGCTCAGCGTATACAATCCACATCGCCTCGAACTCAACCGGGTGCGCTACGCCCTCGTGGACCCGAACGGCTTGTCCTACGAGCCCTTCGTCATCGAGGAACGCGTCGCCGGAGGAGCGTTTAGGATAGATCATCCGTTTATTGCAAGCGTTTCCGAGGATCGCCCGATAGCTCCCCTCATCGGCGGCGAGGTGCGCACGGACGGGACATATCTCCTGCGCGTGCGCAACGAGGGAGCGGACAAGCGATGGATCGTGCGCTTCGCGGAAGCCGAGGGAGACCGCTTCGAACTCGTCGATTTCGACAATCCGGAGACCTTGCGATTCGACGACGGACGGGAGAGCGCACGGCCCGCCAAAGCGCCGCGCAAGGCAAGCGGAAAGGCGAGCGGAAAGGAGAAGAAGAATTGAGGAGGGAAATATGGCAATCGCCGTCGTTTCGGGCGCCACGTACATGTGCGTCTTCGGGACCTCGCCCGGAACCTTGAACGTCATGTCGCAGGCCGCCGTCATGGTAGCGGGAAGGCCGGCCGCCACGATCATGGATGTGGCGCCGATGTCCTCGATTTCACCCTGCGGCATGTGCACGACCGTGTCGAATCCGACGGTGGCCGCCGCCACGGCGGCCGCGCTGGGCGTTCTGACGCCGCAGCCCTGCATCCCCGTTCCCGTGGGGACTTGGCTCGGCGGAAAAAGCCCCATGATCTCAGGCAAACCCGGGTTGGCAAACGACGCCAAGCTGCTGTGCTCCTACGGCGGTTCGCTCAGCATCGTTTCCCCCGGACAAACATCGGTCATATTTTAGCGTAAAGCATGAAAGGAGGATGGTTTAAGTCCCAAAGGTCTTAAACCGGAAAAATTATGGCAGAATATCTTTCCCCGGGCGTATATGTGGAAGAGTACGATTCTTCCCCGCGCGCCATTGAAGGCGTCGGCACAAGCACGGCGGGCTTCATCGGCATGACGGTCAAAGGCCCCGCGGTGGGCGCACCCTCGCTCGTGACGAGCTTCGCCGATTTCACGCGCCAGTTCGGCGGATTCCTGCCCGAACACACGCACGGCGAGTTCCGCTATCTCCCGAGCTCCGTGGAGCAGTTCTTCGTGAACGGCGGCACGCGCTGCTACGTCAGCCGCGTGATCCCCGAGGACGCGAAGGTTGCGACGGCCTCGCAGGGGATCCTGTCCCTGCGCGCCGCCAACGAAGGAAAATGGGGCAACAAGATCACGATCGGCTTCATTTCCACGAACAAGCGCAAACTCCAGCTGATCGCCGCCGAAAGCGATCTCGTGTACACGGCCAAGTCCGCCGCGGGCTTCCGCGAGGGAGACCTCGTGGAATTCGCGGGCGAGATCAACAGCATCGCGGCGATATCGGAAAACACGATCACATTCGAGAAAAGCTTCGCGGCAAGCCCCGTGGACGACGCGCTGATCCCCAAGACCTTGGTCTATTCCGTCGAGATGGACATCGTGATCCGCGCCGGCGCCGAGGTCGAGACCTACACGGGCGTGACGCTCAACGAGTCCTCGTCCGCTTATCTCGGCAAGAAGCTGATGGCCAGCTCCATCGTTGTGGCCACGTTGGAATCGCCTTCCGATCCCCTCGTGAATCCCGTGTCCGCCATCTTCGGCGAAGGGAAGCTGAAAGGCTCGATCTCCTTCGAGGGCGGCAGCGACGGTTCCCTCGGCGCCGTCAACGCGGGAAGCTTCATCGGCACGGACAACGGCCCCGGCCGCAGAACCGGCCTGCAAGCCTTTGTGGAAAACAACGTCGCCAGCCTTCTGCTCGCGCCGGGCATCACGATCCCCGAGGTGATCGCCTCCTTGGCCGCGTACTGCGAGCGCGAGAAGAACTGCTTCGCCATTCTTGACGTTCCGCGCGAGCTGATCAAGACCGGCGACATCATAGAGTACCGCAATCTGATAGACAGCACCTACGCGGCCTTCTACCATCCGTGGATACAGGTCTTCGACCGCGAAACCAAAAAGCCGGCATTTTTGCCTCCGAGCGGCGCGGTGGCGGGCGTGTTCTCGCGCACGGACGTGAGCCGCGGCGTGCATAAGGCGCCGGCCAACGAGATCATCAGCTGCACGGGGCTTTCCATCGGCTATACGGCGGGCGAGCAGGACATACTCAACCCGGCGGGCGTGAACCTGATCCGCGCGCTGCCCGGACAGGGCATCCGCATCTGGGGCGCGCGCACCGCAAGTTCCAACGCCGCCTTCAAGTACGTCAACGTCAGGCGTCTCTTCATCTTCGTGGAGCAGAGCATCAAGGCGGCGACGAACTGGGTGGTGTTCGAGCCGAACAATTCCTCGCTGTGGGCGCGCATACAGGTCACGATTTCGGCCTTCCTCGAGACGCTTTTCCGTTCCGGCATGCTGGCGGGCGAAACCGCCGACGAGGCCTTCTTCGTCGAGATAGGCCCGACGACGATGAGTCAGGACGACATCTTGAACGGCCGTCTGATCTGCAACATAGGCATAGCGCCGTCGCGTCCGGCCGAGTTCGTGATCTTCAGGCTGACCCAGTACACGGCGGAATCCGGCGCGGCGGCCGAGTGAGGGCGCGGTTTCGGGAAATGATAGAAAGTTTTTACTATAATTATAAATTTAGAACAATGGAGGCTGCATTATGGCAACGGTAAATTCGTCGGGATTGTATTATCCATTGACAAAAATGAACTTCCTCGTTACGGTGGACGGCGTCAGCGGCGTCGCCGCGTTCAACGAGGTGACGGGCATCGACGCGTCCGTCGACGTCATAGAGTTCAGGCAGGGGAACGCGAACAGCTTGGCCCCCGTCAAGATTCAGGGACTCGTGAAGCACGGAAACATCACGCTGAAGATGGGCTACACGCGGAGTCAGGATTTCAAAATCTGGATTCAGAACTGCGTGAGCGAGCGGCGCGGCGAAACGCCCCGCCACAACGTGACGATAGAGCTGATCGACATCAACGACGGTTCTCCCCAGACCATCGTCGAAAGCACGATGGACGCGACCTTGACGTGGATACTCAAGGACGCCTGGGTCACGAAGTACACGGGTCCCGATCTCAACTCGTCCACGAGCGAGGTCGCGATAGAGTCCGTGGAGATCGCCTACGAAGAGCTTACGATTCCGAATTAACGCGCGCGGCGCGGCGGGCCGGCGAACGCCTCGCCCGCCGCCGGGCGCGCTGACAGAGGTTCACCATGACAACGGTTTATGATTTTGAACTGCCGAAAGGCTATGTCGATTCGCAGGGTACCGTACACCGCAGAGGCAAGATGCGCCTCGCGACGGCCGGCGACGAGATCGGCGCCACGCGCGACCCGCGCGTGCTGTCCAATCCCTCGTATCTGACCATCGCGGTGCTGGCCAAGGTGATTACGGAACTCGAAGGCATGGACGCCGTGGTTCCCAACATCATCGAGCGCTTCTTCACGGCGGATCTGGCCTTTTTGCAGGACATGTACCAGCGGATCAACAACATCGAGCCGCCGACCATGACGGTCGTGTGCGAGAGCTGCGGGAACAGCATGCAGGTTCCCATAAATTTTACGCGAGAGGGATAACGCTCTACCCGGAGGAAGCGATGTTCCGGGAAATGTCATTTATTTCCTATTACTTCCATTGGGGCCGCGAGGATGTGCAGTCGCTTTCGCACAACGAGCGCAGGCGCTGGTGCCGGGAAATTTCGGAGATCAACGCGAGCCTGAATCCCTCGGAGAAAAAAGAAAAAAGCATTTTGGAGCTCGGAAGAACGCCCGTGCGGTGATTGTTCGCTGCCGCTCTTTCGAGTGAATATGCGACGGTAAACAAAGGCCATGGCTGAAGACAAAAACACATGGGTGATCAACAAGGGTCTCAACCCGCTCGTAAACTTCAACTTCCTGCTCCGCGTGGAGGCGATGATAGACCTGCCGTGCAAGAGCGTGCGGGCTTTCACGCGCGAGCTGGAATACGAGCTGATACAGGAGGGCGGCCTGAACGATTACGTGCACATGCGGCGCAAACCCATTTCGAGGCCCTTTATACTGGAAGTCGAACGCTACGCGGGCGTGGATTACGTGGATCCCCTGCCCTTGGGCGCGGATCTGGCGCTGCCCGTGATGCTGCTCGTGAGCCGCAGGCAGGACGATTTCCTGTCCACGGCGCGCACCTACGCCTTTACGGGCTGCACGGTGATCAAGAAGGTCTACGGGGAGCTCACAGCCGAGCAATCCGGTCTGCTGACGGATACGATTACCATCGCGTATCGCGAGATGGTCTGCGTGGACATTCCGATATAGGTTACTACTCAAACCCCACGCCATTTTTGCCCATCTCGGAACCTGCCACCCCATATTGGCTTCCTCACGTACGTCTGTGTACGCTCCGGGAGCCAAATGGGTCGGCAGAACCCGATCTGAACAAAACTGACGCGGCGTTCGAGTAGTTTGATTGATATTTTTGAGTGGTAACCGATATAGAGTTCCGGCGCAAGGAGAGATATGCTGACACTGGATCGTCCCATAACCCTCACCGTTCGGGCGGACGCGCTCGCTCCGGCCGACGCGTTCGGCGAGAGGATCAAGGCGAACTACGGGATCATGACGGCCGGCTTTTCCACCGAGGAACTGCTGTTCCTTCTGGTGAATCCGCCGGAGATACCCTATCAAGAAGGCGATTTCATCAACATCGCGATGGGGAATGTCCGCCGGGACACGCAGAACATCGTGTTCGGCGTCGTGAACAACATCGTCAACCGCATATTGCTCGAGGACAAAAGCGCGCTCAGCTATCAGGACATCGTGTATCTGGATATGGCGCTGCGAAAGCTCGGCGTGGAAAACGTCGCGTCCTTCATGGAGCAGGTGCGCGTGCTTCGCGCGGAAGCGGGGAGCGCGCACAGCTTGACGAAGTTGTATGAGGACAACCTGCGCGTGCTGCGGGAAACGCTGACGCGCGAGTTTGCGCCGCGCGGCGGCGGCGCGAAAACGGCGGACGCGGAAAGCGAAGCCCCGGGCAAGGATCGCGCACTCTACCTGTACGGCGAGATATACAAGAGGCTGCGCGTGCCGGAAATCGTTCGCTCGTTCGCGCGCTTCGCGCGGAGCGCTTCGGAGCTGCATTCGCGCGTGGACGCGCGCGAGATGCGAATCTCGGAACACCTGAAAGCCACGATGGTCTTCGCCTTGAACGAGTATAGGCGAGAGATCCCGGCCTTTGGATACGGAGACGCATATTATAATAGAAATCTCTACGAAACGGGCGATGTCCTCGCCCCGCCCGGCGACGAAAAATCCGCGCTGCGCCGGGCGTTGTCGGCCGCCCTGCTGCAGGTCGTCGACAATGTGACGACGACGCGGGCGGAGTATCCGGCGAACCGGCGGGCCGTTTGGCTCGACGTCACGGAAGCCCTGCGCGAATCGGCGCGAAGCTCCGTGGAACGCTTCTTGTCCTTCCGCGAATACGCGGCCGCCGGTGCGGACGCGCGCCGCGAACCGGCGGACCTGCGCAGTCTCACCCTGCTGTCGCAAAGCGAGGAAAGCGTGCTGTCTCACCATCTAAGCGAGCTTCGCGTATTGGACGATCGCCGGGACGGCAGGGCGGCGGAAGGCGAAGTCGCGGACGAGACCGCGCGGCCGGCGCAGAGCTTCGCGCCCGAAGAAGCCGAAACGCGCGCCTTGCGGGAGCGCGCGCGGGAAACCCTCCTCGAACTCGCGCGCGTACACAGCGCGCGGCTGCGCTCCTTGGAGACGCCGGCGCCGCGACTGCGGGAGCGCGTCGCGGAAGAGGCTCCGCCGCAGCCGCTTGCGGAAAGCCGCGGCATCCTTGCGGCGGAGCGGGCCGAGGCGCGGACGCCGCGCGCGGAAGGAGCGGCGATTTCGCTCACGCACGCCGAGCGGACGCCCGGCGCGGAGGCCGGGGAGGCCGTCCGCGCCGGAGAGACGGACGCGCGGCGCGCGGAAGAAGCGGGAGCGGCCCCTTTCGCGCCGGCCCCGGAGGCGGAGACCGGCGCGCCGCGCGCGCCCGTCCGCGCGGCGGCATCCGAGCCTTTCTCGCGCGCGAAAGCGGCGGACGCCGCCGCGCGTGAAGAACCGGAGGGCGAAACCCTCGTTTTCGCGGGAGAAACGACCCTGATCGAAACCGGCGCGCAAGGGGATGGCAAAGGATACGCGCCCGCGTTTTCCGGCAAATCGGACGCGGACGCCGCCGCCCGGGACGAAGCGATTGCGGCGGCGCTGTCGCGCATCATGGAAACGGCGCCCGCGCTCCGCGAAACGGAGCGCGCGGAAACCCTGCTTTCCGAAATCGAGCGCGAGACGCGCATCCTCGCTTCCGAAGCGGCGGCGCCGCGCGCGGAAGGAAGCGCGGACGCCGCCGAAAGCGCGCCGCGCGCGGAAGCGGGCGGCGCCGAGCGGGACGAAAAAGTCCTGCGCGAAATGCTGGATCGCGTCGACAGGGAGAACAAGGAGCGCCTGGAACGTCTGCGGGAACTGCAAACGAACACCGCGCATGCCGAACGCGCCGCGCCGCGCCCCGACAAACGCCGCATCATGCGGGACGCGCTCAAGGCCATCGAAGACCCGGAGACGGTCTTTTTGGAAGCCTTTGCGGGGGAGGATGCCGCGCCGGAGAGGCTCTCCGGGGAAGCCGGCGGCGAACCCATGGTTTTCGCGGACGAAGCCTCGCGCAATGTCGTGGAACTCCTGCGGCTTTTAGAGAAGGATCCGGCGGCGGCCGCGGCCGCCGGCGTCACGGTCGCGCAGGACCCCTCCGCGCTGATCGCGGACATCGCGGCCGTGGAGAAGGCGCGCGCGGAGACCGCCGCGCCGCCCGCGGCGGCGCTCGGTCACATCGCGCCGCGCGAAGACCGGGAGCGCCTTGTCGAGCTGAGAACCCTCGCCTCCGAGACGCCGCACGCCGCGCGGACGCAAGCCCCCGGTCCGGCATGGGAGCGGGCGCCCATCATACACAAAAGAACGCCCGAGGCGCCGGACATGGAAGAATTCCTGCGCGAGCGGCAAGAGCGGCGCGCGATCACGGAGCGCACGGCGCGCGACGAAATCAGGGAGACGACCGTGCGGACGAACGAAATCGTCACCCACGGCGAACAAATGGCGCAGAACCTCGTCGCCGGCAGAGCCGACGACATCACGGAGATGATCAACAAGACATTGATGCGCCAACTCGGAACCATCACGGACAGGGTGTACGGACAGCTCGAAAAGAAGCTGAAGAACGAAAAATCCAGGAGAGGCGGGATATAACGCATGGGCATCAAGGACGATCTCAAAAGCAGCATCCTCGGAAGCACGGAGCCGGCCTACATCGTCGTGCACGATTTCCGCAAGTCCGCGGCGTTCATCGGCGAAGGCGCGGCGTATTCCGTATCGGGAATGACGGCGCGGGCTTTGAGCGGCGCGGGAGCGGACGTGGAGAGCTTCGAATCGCAGGACAAGGTGTTCCGCGTGCAGTACAATCCTTCGGAATTGGAGTTTTACGCCTCGGCGCCGCAGGAGCGGGTGCGGGATCTTCGCCGGAGAGGGAGCGACGAAAACCGCGTCGTGCAGGACAGCCCTCTGCCCGGAAAGGTGGAGATGAGCATGAGCCTGTGGTTCGACAAGATGTCGCAGGCGAGCTCTTTCGCGCTCGAAAAATCCCTCGCGCCCACGAGCGTCACGGGCGTCACGAACATCGCCAAATCGTTCATGAAGGAAGAGACCGTGCGAGATGAGGTGGAGGGCTTTATCGCCGCGCTGCGCAATCGCCACACGCAATGGATCACCCTGCATTGGGCGGATATTACGTTCTCCGGCGTGCTCTTCAGCGTCAGCGCGCAGTATACGATGTTCTCCATGTCCGGTCTGCCCGTGCGCGCGCGGGTATCGATCCGCGTGCGGCAGGAAGCGAACGAGCGGGATATGGCCGACTGGGTCGAGCGCGATTTTGAAGCCGCCTTTGGAGGCGAGCAAAGCAATCTGGTGCTTCCGGAGCAGCGCGCTTCCAATCTGTTGAACTTGGGTTTGTAGGACGGAGTGAGATATGGGTATAAAGGAAATGGGCGCCAACCTCACGGCGAGCGCCTTCGGGAATCCGAAAAAGGCATTTTTGCTCATTCACAAGAGAACGGAAATGGGAATCGGACTCGACGTCGAGACCCTCGCGGAGAAGGCCATCCTTCTGAGCGCGAGCGTAAACCCGGACACGGCGACGATGTCGGGCATATTCGGAGGCGGGGAAAACACGCACATTTTGCAGGTGCAGTACAACCCCGCGTCCATCGAATTCATGGCGAATTCGGAGCCTATCCCCGCGAGCAGGCTGCAGCAGAACGTCTTTTCCGACATACCGCCGCAGTTCAACAAGCCGCCTTCGGTGACGATGTCGGTTCAGCTCGTGTTCGACGCGGTGAACGTCAAGGACAGCTTCATGGCGGACAAATTCAGCCCCAAGGTCTCCGATCTCGTCTCCGTGCCGGCCGCGATCAGAAACAGGGCGAACTACACGGTGCAACCGCAGACGAACGCGCTCCTGGCCATGCTGATGCGCAAGGAGACCCAGCACGTGATCTTCTACTGGTCCGGTCTGACGTTCAACGGAATCGTGGTGGAGGCGCAGGCGAAATACACGATGTTTTCCGTCTCCGGCCGGCCCGTGCGCAGCGTCGTGAAGCTCAGGATATCGCAGAATCTGGTTGGCAGCGCCGATGAGATGTACTGGAACAAGGCTTTGGACAAGTGCTTCGGCGGCGCGGATATGGGCGGCGCCTTCGGCGGCCAATCCAAGGGGCAGAACGTCGGCAATCTGTTGAATCTCGGCTTTTGAGCGGTGCGGCGGGTCCGGCCCGCAAGACCGCGGCCACAGGAGGTTAAAGTATGGCGGCATTGTCCCTCGGCGGCCTTTCCGGAGTGGGCGGCGGAAGCAATTTCGACGCGCTCAAAAAAAAATACAAGAACTTCTACTACCCGCAGGTGTTCATCGAGCTGGGCGGCAAGGAATTCAAGGACAAGAGCGGTCAATTGGCGGTCAACGACGTCAGCGTCGAACTGACCAGCGGCTACGAGGCCTCCGTCGCGAGCTTTCGCATCTACGGCGTCTACCGGCAGGAGTCGGGCAAGTTCGAGTACGAGGAGCTCAAAAAGCAGGTGCTTCTCGGCAACGCGCTCACGATCAAGCTCGGCTATCTGGGTGCCTTGGAGACCGTTTTCACGGGCTTCGTGGCGGGCGTGAACTTTTCTTTCGCGCTGGGCGGCCTGCCCTGCGTCGAGGTCACGGGCATGGACGTCAAGGGCATCATGATGTCGGGGAGCTACGCCGAACAGCTCGCCGCCACCTCCTACGGGGAGGCCGTGCGGGAAATCCTGCGCAAGACGGCCTACGAACGCTTGCAGGACGGCTCGGCGATCACGAGCATCGCCGTCAGCGACACGCCGGATAAGGAAAGCGGCGACCGCGGCGCGTCCTCCTACACCATCGAGATGTCCTCCGAAAGCGATTACGAGTTCGTCGTGAAGGCCGCGAAGAAGTTCAACTACGAGTTCTTCACGGATCGCGGAAAGGTGTATTTCCGCAAGGCGAAAAGCGGCTCGGAGACGCTGCCCGATCTCGGCATCGAAAACGGGCTCATCAACTTCGACATAGGTTACAGCATCACGGGCCTCGCGGAGACGATAGAGGCGCGCTCCGTGGACGCCGGCACGGGAAAGATCATCTCGTCGAAGAAGAAGTTCACGAACAATATTTCGCTGGGCAATTACGCGAAGAAGCTCATCTCGAAGAGCCGTCACGTGTACATCGACCCGACCATAGAGTCCAAGCGGCACGCGGACGCGCGCGCGGATTCGCTGCTCGAAACGATGAGCTATCGCCTCGGCGCTCTGAACTGCGACTGCATCGGTCTGCCCGAGCTGCAGCCCGGGCGCTTCATGAAGATCACGGGGCTCGGCTCGCCGGCGGAGAATCGCTTCTATGTCACGAACGTGACGCATACCGTATCCGCCGAAGAGGGATATCGCGCGAAGCTGGTCGGCTGCGCCGATTCGGTGAAGAAATGAGCGGGCCGGGCGGGCGCGGCGGGCGAAGACGCGGGAAAGGAATGAAAGAGGCATGAGCCTGTACGATATCATCGATGAAATCAGCGAGCGCGGCGCGACGAAGACCGAGACGGGCGACACGCGCGTCCACGGCGTGATGCTCGGCGTCGTCGCGAAGAACTACGACAAGGACATGCCCGGCCGCGTCTGCGTGACCGTGCCGACGCGCGACAAGGACAAGAACGAGCTGAAATGGGCGCGGCAGGCCGCGCTTTCGAGCGGGGAAAAATGGGGGCATTACTTCCTGCCGGAGGTCGGCGATCAGGTGCTGTTGGCCTTCGAGGGGGGCAACATAGAGAAGCCCTACGTCATAGGCTGCGTCCCCAAGGACAACGCGAAATTTCTCGGCGGCTCGGTGGACGAGCATAACCAAATAAAGAGAATAGTCACAAAAAACGGAAGCACCCTCGCCTTCGAGGACAACAAGGAAGGCGACGGCGCCAAGGACAAGATCAGCATAGAGACGGCGGGCGGATCGCACGAGCTGCTGCTCGACAACGAAAACAAGCTCATACGCCTGACCGACAAGGCGAAGGAGAACATGCTCGAAATCAAGACCGAGACCGGCCAGATGACGATCAAGGCCAAATCGCGCCTGACGATAGAGGTGGGCGACGGCATCAAAATGGTGTTCAACGGGGAATCCGGATCGGTGAAACTGGAAGCTTCGGAGTTCTCGATCCAGACCTCCAATCAGTTCAAGGCCAAGAGCGACGGCATGATCAAGCTGGACGGGGCGCAGATGAGCCTGAACGCCTCTTCCATGTTCAAGGCGGAGTCGGGCGGGATGGTGAATATTTCAGGCGCGCCCATCAAGATAGGGTAAAGTGACATGAGTGAAAACAACGAAGCTTTCTTGGGAACCGGCATGAAGTTCCCGCCTCGAATCAATAAAAATTCCGGGCGCTTTGCCGTCAGCTCCGGGGCGGAAAACGTAAAGGAATCCGTCTACATCATACTGATGACGGGGCTCGGCGAGCGATGGCTGGAGCCGAATTTCGGCAGCCGCATCATGCGCTACACCTTCCTCGACACCTCGCCGGCCATGCTCAACATGCTCTCCTCGGAGATACGGAACGCCATCCTCGGGCAGGAGCCGCGCATTTCCGACGCGGACATAGACTTTGAGGAAAACCCCGGCGGCGGCAGCCTGATCGTGAACATCTCCTACAGGCTTCGCGAGAGCAATACGATCGAGAACATGGTATTTCCTTTCTATCTGGGCTTGGGCGACACGGAGAACGCGGATGAATAATTTCGAGTTTAAGACGGACGAACGCGGCGCGGCCGAAATCCGCGCGCAGATCAAGGCGCTGGCGGCCTCCTACACGCCGGAATGGCTTTTCAGCGAGCAGAACCCGGACGTGGGTTCCGTGATAGCCATGATCTTCGCCGAGCAGATGGAAGGGAACATCCTGCGCCTGAACCGCGTGTTCGAGAAGTTCCATACGGAATTCGTCAATCTGCTCGCCCTGTCTCCGCAGCCCGCGCAGCCCGCGCGCGGCGCGGTCGTGTTCTCGCTGGTCGGGGACACCGTCTCCGGCGTCGACGTTCGCAGGGGAACGAAGCTGCTCGGATACGGCGAAAACGACGACATACCCATCATCTTTGAAACGGAGTCCGATCTGCACATCACGGACGCGAAGCTGCGGGACATCATCTCCGTCTCTCCCGCCGCCGGCAAGATCGTCTCCATCATGGGCGCCGCGCGCCGCGTTTCGATCTTCGACGAGGACGCGGCCCCGGCGGAAGCGCCCGCGGCGGACGGGATACCCTCTTTCAGGCTGTTCGACGCCTCGGGCGCGAACATCGCCCGAAACGCCTTGATCTTCTACCACCGAAGCCTTTTTGACATGACGGCGGGCGGAGAGATCTCCGCGCTGGTGAAGGGCGTCCATGCGGACGACACGGCGTCGTTTGCCGATCCGGCGCGGTATCGCTGGCTCTACGTCTCCGAGAGCGGTCCGCGCCCCTTCGAGCGCGTCGCGTCGCGCGACGGCGCGATTTGGCTCGCGCCCGACGCCGACGCCGTAAAGGTCAGCCGCGGCGGCGAGCCGTTTTCCGCCATCATACTCGAAGCGCTGGGTCCGATACGAAGGAAAACGGACATCGAAAGCGTCGGCTTCAGCTCCTCCCTGGAAAGCGCGATTCCGGATTTCGTCACCCACAACGCCTCCGATCTGGAGGTGGGCGAGTTCATGCCCTTCGGCGCCACGGCTTCGATTTTCGACGAATGCTACATCGGCGGCGACAGCGTGTTTGGAAAGCGCGAAGCTTCGGTCTGCATCCGCTTCACATTGGAATTTAAAGAGAAATTTGTAAATTTTTCCGCAGAGGACGAGATGGCGAATCTGAAGGTCATCAAGCGGAAGCCCAGGTCTGTGAATTTCGACACCGCGCACACGGCCGTGGAGCGCATCGCCGTCGAATACTTCAACGGCACGGGCTGGCGCCGCGTCGCATTCTCTCACGACATATCCGCGCTGTTTGCGGGCGAAGCCTCGGGCGAGCTCGCCATCGACTTCATCTGCCCCGAGGACTGGACGCCGCTCACCGTCGGCGGATACACGGGTCGCTGTCTGCGCATACGCGTGACGCAGGCGGACAACTGCTACATCCAGCCCTGCGTTCACAGGATGCCGCTTCTGCGGAATTTGACGCTCTCCTATCATTATCCCGACGGCTATCGCGCGCCGGACGTATTGGAGCGCGTTTCCGGCACCGAGACCACGGACCTCACGGCCGCCGCGCGGAAGAAGCATCCCTTTGCGGCCTTCCTGCCCATGCCCTACGCGCACAACGAGCTCTACCTCGGCTTCGACCGCAGGTTTTCCGGGGCGCCGGTCAGTCTGCTGTTCGACATAGAGCGCAGCGCGCGCTTCGGCAGGCGCCGGCTGTCCTTTGAATATTCTTCGCCTTTGGGTTTCAAGGAACTGAACGCGGCGGACAGCGTGGGAGACATGACGGGGCCGGGGATGCTGCAATTCATTCCGCCGGGCGATTTCGCGGAGCGCGAGGTGGAGGGCGTGAAGCGCTTCTGGCTGCGCATATCGGACAGGAACGGCAGCTTCGACGCGCCGGAGGCCCACAGGCCGCTGCTGCGCAACATCTTCCTGAACGCGGCGCAGGTGCTCAACGCCGAAACGCTGCCGACGGAGAGCTATCACATCGACGCCGTCCGTCCCAACATGTCGTTTCGGCTCCCCGCCGGCGACATCCTGTACGCGGAGGTCTTCGTGAACGAGCTGGGCCTGCACACGGGGGCGGCCATGCGCCGCATGGCGGCGGAAAGACCGTCGGACGTGCGCATATCCCACAACACCGCGGGCGAGATCAGCGAATTCTTCGTGCGCTGGGAGGAGGTTGAGAATTTCGATCTCTCGGGACCTTCGGACAGGCACTACCGCATAGACCGCATGAACAACACGCTGCATTTCGGCGACGGCGTCTCCGTGATGATTCCCAAGGCGGGCGCCGCCGAATCCTTTACGGTGACGCTGCGCTGCTGCCGGGGCGACGCGGGCAACCTGCCCGCCGGCGCGATCGGCGAACCCATGGGCAGACTGCTGCACATAGACGGCGTATCGAACCCCCTGCCGACCTGGGCGGGCGGCAACATGGAGAACAGCGACCGCATGCACGCGCGCAGCGCGAACATCCTCTGCTCGCAGAACAGGCTGCGCAGCGTGCCGGACTTCCTGCGCGAAGCGAGGCTGTATTCCGAAGCCGTGGTGGGCGCGGCCTGCGCGTCCGGAACGGACAGATACGGGCGCAGGGACGACAGGCGCATCACCGTCGCCGTCCTGACGCGCGACTATTACAAGGGAACGCACAGTTTCGCGGGCATAAAAGAGGGTCTCGAAAAGCGCATCCTGTCCAAGTGCGACGCGACGATATCCCGCGACATGCTGACCGTCACGGAACCCGTGTACGTCATGCTGTCCGTTTCGGTGTTCGCGGGCATTTCGGACGAAAGGGATGCCTTTGCGGTGAGAGAGACGATCATCGACGCGCTCACGGGCTTCCTGTCCCCCATCGCCAAGGACGGGAGCGCCAATTGGGAGATCGGCCTGCTTCCCGACGAGGTGCAGATACGGCTTCTGCTGAATTCGCTGCACGTCCCGGCGAGCATCCGCCGCATCGTGACCTCGGCGCGCTACGCGGACGAAAAGGGCTTCAAGGAGCGGAATTTGTCCGATGTCCGCACGGGTCCGTTTATGATCGGCGTGAATGGGCGGCACACGGTTCACCTGATTAGATCGTAGAGGAAAGAATCATGCTTGAAAGCATCAATCTAAACGACCAAAGCTATACGGAACTGCTGGAGGACGCGATATCCAGAATCCCGCTGTACGGCAGCGAATGGACCAATTTCAACCCGTCGGATCCGGGTGTGACGATCCTGCAAAACCTGACCGCGTTCAACTATCTGCAACAGACCGCCATCAACACCGTGACGGAGGCGATCAAGTTCAAGCTGCTCGCGCTGCTGGGCTTCTCGCCGCGCAAGGCGCGCCCCGCCGAACTGCTCGCCGCCTTCGCGGGCGCGCGGGAAACGCGGCTCTGCAAATATCGCAAATTCCTGTCGCAGGATACGGTGTTCGAGGTCGCGGAGGATGTGCTCTGCCGGCCCCTTGAGGCGGAGGCCATGTACTGCGAAAGCGAGGGCGTTTGCTCCGACGTGACGAGCCTGCTCGACAGATCGCTTGGCGTCGGCGCCGTCGCCTTGTTCGGCGCGCCGGCCCGCGCGGGCGCCTCGCTCTGCTGCGTGCTGAACGGGAAGCCCGATCTTTCAAAGGAATTCATACTCTATGCCGTCGTGCATGGAGAGGATGCGCGCAATCCCTTCGAGGAGGGCGCGGACAGGCCCTTCGCGGAACTCGCCTGGCGGCTGTACACCGAAAACGGATGGGAAAATTTGGAATACACGGACGGGACGCACGGTTTCCTCGTGAGCGGCGAAATCGTCCTGAAGCCCGCGCCGGGTCTCGAGCCCGCCGTGTTCGACGGGATGCCCGTCGCGGGTTACGCGCTGCGCTGCGAGCTGCTCTCCCACGAATATGACCTGACGCCGCGCATTTGCTCGCTGACGGTGAATCTGACGCGCTTCGTGCAGCGGAACACCATGGCCGCGATGTACGCCTTGCGCGGCGGCGACTCCATTTTCCTCGATCTCGGCCCCGCCTATCCGCACATAAGCGTTTACGGCCGCGAGAACGCGGCGGCGCCTTATCGCGCTTACAGCGCTTTGGCGGAGAAACCGGAATGCCGCGAAGGCGAGGAGCGCTTCTTCGCCGCCGACCGGCTCGAGGACGGCAGACTGCGCTTCCGCTTCGGCGAGGAGGGCTTCGGCCCCCCGCCCGGCGAGGGCGAGGGCGATTTGATCGTGCTCTGCCGCACGGAGGAGATGGAAAGAGCGCGCTCTCTCGGGTCCGTGTTCGGCTACGTCGATCAGGAATTTGACATCGATCTCGCGGGCGACATCGTTCGCGACGACTTTGCGCTCATGCTCGAAACGACCGCCCTCTCCGGAGAAAAAACCTACGCTTTCGTGCGGCCGAACGAGCCTTCGCCCGAGGGCTTTGTCTACGAGCTGCTTCCCGGAAACAACAAGATATGCGTGCGGCGGCCGGAGATCGGCCGCGACTGCAGGGCCTACGTCGCGTCCTGCGCCATGACGCTCGGCGCGGAGGGCAACGTCCGCGAGGAAAACACGCTGGAGGTGTTCATGGACGCGGAGCGCGCGGGCGTCACCTTCGTGAATCCCGCGCCGGGGAGAGGCGGCCTCACGGCGGAAACCCTAACCAACCTGCGCAGCCGCTTTTCCGCTTCCATCAAGACGCCGTGGACGGCCGTCACGGCTTCGGATTACGAGACCATCGTCATGTCCGCGCCGGGCCTGTGCATCCACAAGGTGAAAGCGCTGCCGAATCCGTCGGAAAACCTCGTCCGCATCGTGGTCAAGCCGCGCGGCGAGGAGCGCTTTCCGGGCCTGTCCGCGAGCTATATCAGGCGCATAACGGATTTGCTGTCCTCCCGCGTCATGCTCGCGTCCAAGTTCGCGCTGGTGCAGCCGCAGTATCTGCCCATAGACGTGAAGGGCGCAATCTACGTCAAGAGCCGCTTCGCGGGCGCCCGCGCGGACATCGAGCGCGCGCTCAATGAAGCTTTGGACTTCGTGTCCTCCGACGCGGAATTCGGCACGCCCGTGCTGTTCGACAAGGTTTTCGGCGCGATATCCGCGCTGCCCTGCGTCATCACGATCATCGACCTCGCGCTGACGCCGGGCGTTAGGGGACTCTCCGCGATGAGCGGACCCGACATCATACCGGACGGGCGCTGCCTGTGTTATCCGGGTAAGTTTTCGATAGAAGTCAACGCGCGCGCGGAAAGATAAGTAAGGAGGGTTCGCTGTGGCGTCCGTAATCAAGAAATTTCCCATCGGCAGGAGCCGGTTTCAAAACGCCGTTCTGGAGGGCTTTGTGCGCTTGGACGCGGGCGGCATCGCGACGGACGAGACGGCGGCGCGTCACATCTGCTTCCCGGAGCGCCTCGACGGCGGGCGCGGCGGCTGCCGCTGGGGCCGGCTGCGCTTCAAGGCGGAGCTTGCCGAAGGCGCCATTCCCGTCGTCCACGCCTTTGCCACGGACGACGACATGCTGATCGTGAGCGGCAAGACAAAGACCTACGAAGCGGTCCTCCTCAACCCCTACGAGTCGGTGCGGCGAAAGCGCAGGCTCTTTGAGCTGGCCGGCGCGTCGAAGTTCGTCGGGAAGAACGACGTGCTGCTCTATGAGCAGGAGGGGCGCTATCTGTGGCTGTGCGTGGAGCTGATCGGGCAGGGCGGCGGCGTCTTGCGCGACTTCGAGGTGTTCGCGCCGCGCGACAATTTCCTCGGCGCCTTCCCGGAAATCTACCGCGTAAACGGAGAATTTTTCCACAGGTATTTGGCGATCTTCTCCTCGCTGTACTACGATTTGCAGGAGATCATCGATTCGCTGGACAGCCTGATCGACGCGGATACGGCGCCGAAGGACGCGCTGCCGATTCTGGCGGCTTGGCTCGGACTCGATCCGGACGACGGCGCTTTGGACGAAGCGCAGTTCAGGCGGCTGCTCAAGACGGCCTTCGCGACGATACGCGCGAAGGGTACGCGCGCCGCCGCGGAGGACGTGCTGCGCGTGTTCTTGGACGAGCCCTTCTTCATAGTCGAGGGGCGCACGGTGCGCGAGATTGCGTCCGAGGACGACCGAGAGGTCTGCGAGCGCCTGTACGGCGGCAATCCCTTCGATTTCACCGTGCTCATAAAGCGCGCGGCGGACGACCGGCTGCACGCGCGGCTCAAATACCTGATCCGGCAGTTCTCTCCGCTGCGCGCGCGGGCGGAGATCGTATTTTTGGGCGACACGAGCCGCTTGGACGAGTACGCGTACTGCGACGTCAACGCGCGCGTCGCGGGCTTCGACGCGGGCCGGCTCGACGGGCTCGCGGCGCTGGACGGCGTGTACTACATCTCCGCCGAATAGACGGCACGGGCGAATGGACGGGCGAAAGCGGGCGGGAAAACCCGCCCGCTTTCGCCCGTCGCTATTTGATCGCCTCGGCGAACCTATGCAGCATAGCCGCGACCTCGGCGCGCGTGGCGCTCTTTGCGGGAGCGAAGGCGTTGTTGTCCATGCCGTTTATGATCCCGCCCGCGTACAGCGTCCTGATCGCGTTCTTGGCGTAGCCCGCGATCTGCGATTGATCGCCGAAGGTGATGGGCTGCCGCGTCGAGTGGATCGGCTTCTTCACGAATTCCGCGTAGCGCACGAGGATCACGGCGAAATCCTGCCTTGAAACGTCCCTGTCGGGTGCGAAGCTGTTCTCGCCGACGCCGTTCACGATGCCGTTCGCCTTTGCCCATTCGACGTAGGCGGTGTAATACTGCCCCGCCGCGACGTCTTTGAAGGAGCCGGCCGCGTACGACTTTGTGTCCACGCCGTTCAGCCTGCCGAGCGCGGTTACGATCATGCCGCGCGACATGGGCGTGTTCGGGGCGAAGGACGTGGCGCTCACGCCGTTGAACAGGCCATTTTTCACGACGAACTCCACGTCGGCGTAGAACCAGTCGCTCGGCTTGATGTCATGGAAGGCGCTCGCGCCTCCGCTCGTCCCCGTACCCGGTTTGGGCTTGTCGGCCGGCTTGGTGGTGGCATCCGGCTTCTTCGGCGGAGTGACGCCGCCGCCGCTGCCTGTGCCGCCGGAGCTTGAGCCGCCCGTTGCGACGGTGATGAGTTTGCTGAAGATCTGACTGTCTTTTACGTTTCCATCTCTCGCATTGATTGTGATCTGTTCGTTTGCCTTCAACGCCGAACCGCTGACGATGCCCAAATAGACGGTCTCGGCGCGCCATGTTAGGCTGCTCTTTGTGGGAACATCCAAAACAACGGAGCGTTTAGGCTCTTTTGGATTTAAGTCCTTCGGATCCTTCGTCAGAAAGAATTTGCTTACGGCGCTTCCGGTAATAGAGAGATCAATCGCTTGCGTTGTGGTCGTGCCTTGCGGCACCTCGACGTCCAGATGTAAGGGCTTTAGACCGATGTTATTGGTCTGCTTGTCCACAAACGACGGCACAGGTGCTCCAAATGTAATTTTCGAAATGGCCGCGAACGCCGAAGGCACCGCGGTCGTCATCAAGAAAACAAGCGCGATGAGCAGCGCCAGATTTCTTCTAAAAGTTGTTTTTTTCATCCCCATTTTCCCTTTCGAATTTTAAAAGCAATACACGCGGTTGTTTCGGGAAAAGACGGACAATGCCGTTCACATTCGCCGGCCCGGCAATTCGGGGCGGCGTTTTAAATGAAGAACGGCATGGCGCGACGCGTCCCGATTCAACTTTATGTCCCCTATCATTATACGAGAAACGAAGGGTTTTGTCAATTTGAAAAGGCGCATTTTTTGATGAAAAATGTTGAAATTTCAACACTTTAAGGCAGGTCTTGGGGCGCTCCCGGAAGACCCGGAGGATACTTGAAAATATGTCTGCCGGCCGGGGCGAAGACGCGGCGGCCCGCGTGGAGATCCCGTGCGAAAATCCGGCGCGAAAATCCGATGGCGCGCCGGCCGGCGCCGGGATCAGCCTTCGAGCAGGGCGGCGCGAACGCCTATCGCGCACTCGACGCGCTTTTTCTCGAGCGCGCAGCCGAGCGCGTAGGGTTTCAGGATATCTCCGTTCGCCAGCAGGGCGTTCGCGTGGCAGCCGCCGCCGCAGTGAAATTTCGCCCAGCAGCCGCCGCAGGCGGGCTTGTTCCCGATGTGCGCGCGGTTGAAAACGTCGTAGAAGGGGTTTTCAAAGCCCGCGTCTTCGATGCTGCCCATGCGAAAAGCCGGATTGCCGACGAAGCGGTGGCAGGGGTAGACGTCGCCCTCCGGAGACACCGCGACGTATTCCGTACCCGCGCCGCAGCCCGCGATGCGCTTGAACACGCAGGGCCCCCCGTCGAGCTCCATATTAAAATGAAAGAAAGATATATCCTCGCCGCTTCGCGCGCGCTCGACGCAGAACGCGGCCAAGCGGTCGTACTCCGACAGTATGCGCGGAACGTCCTCGTCGCGCAGCGCGAAATCGTGCTTTTCGTCCGCGACCACGGGTTCCTCGGAAATGTTGCGAAAGCCCAGCTCGGCCAGATGCCGCACGTCCTCGCAGAAGTCCAAATTGCGCCGCGTGAAGGTGCCGCGAACGTAATAGCTTCCCTCCCTGGCCCGCGCGAAGCGCCGGAAGTTCTTCAGAACGCGGTCGTAGCAGGAGGCGCCGCCCGCGGTTTTGCGCATCGCGTCGTTGACCTCGCGCCTGCCGTCCAGGCTCAGGATCACGTTGTCCATGTGCGCGTTGAAAAAGGCGTCCTTCTCCTCGTCGAGCAGCAGACCGTTCGTCGTGATCGTGAAGCGTATGCGCTTGCCGAAGGCCTTTTCGCGCTCCCGGCCGTAAGCGACGAGCTTTTTGACGACGGAGAAGTTGAGCAGGGGTTCGCCGCCGAAGAAATCGATCTCGAGGTTGCGCCTCTTTCCCGAGCGCTCGAGCAGGAAATCGATGGCTCGCGCGCCCGTTTCCTCGGACATGAGCGACCTCCTTCCCTCGAAGGCGCCATCGTCCGCGAAGCAGTAGCGGCAGGACATGTTGCAGTCGTGGGCGACGTGCAGGCACATGGCCTTGACGACCGCGCCGCGTCCGTCGATCTCCTCGTCCGAGATCGGCGTCTCGCCGCTGAGCAGCGTTCCTTCTTCGATCAGCGCGTCGATCTCCGCCAGCGCCTCCGAAAGCTCCGGCGCGGGAAATTCCGCCGCCAGCGCGGCGCGCGCCTTCTCCGCCGCCTCCCGCGCGTCCGCCGCGCCCTCAAAGAAGGCGAGCGCGCGATACGCGGCCTCGCCGGCGAGATGCACGGCGCCGCTGTTCACGTCCAGCACGATGTTCAAATTGTCAAATTCATAACGATGTATCATGATTCCCCTCGCGCGCGCATTCGCGCCGCGGCGCGAACCGACATCGACGCGGTCTCCGCGCCGCGTCCCTCCGCATTATTGTAAGCGAAACCGGGAGAAGAATCAAGCCCTCCGTTCCCAAAAATAAATTTGAAATGCACATGCGGAACGTGTATAATAGGGGCGAGGGTCTGCGGGTCGCCCCGTCTTTGGGCGCGCCCCGCCGTCCGAATGAAAGGAGTTGGTTTTCGTGGCGTTTTCCGGCGAAGTTGGAATAGATCTCGGCACCGCGAACGTGCTGGTTTACATAAAAGGAAAGGGCGTCGTTTTGAACGAGCCGTCCGTCGTCGCCATCAACAGGGACACCAATGAGATCGTGGCCGTGGGCGAGGAGGCCCGGCAGATGCTCGGCCGCACGCCGGCCAACATCGTCGCGGTGCGTCCGCTCAAGGACGGCGTGATCTCCGACTACGAGATCACCGAGCGCATGCTGAAATACTTCATACGCAAGACCTGCGGGGCGAGCAAGCTGTTCAAGCCCAAGATCATGGTCTGCGTGCCGAGCGGCGTCACCGAGGTCGAGAAGCGCGCGGTCAGCGAGGCCGCGACGCAGGCGGGCGGCAAGTCCGTCTATCTGATGGAAGAGCCGGTCGCGGCCGCCATAGGCGCCGGGCTCGACATCACGAAGCCGGACGGCATCATGGTCATAGACATAGGCGGCGGCACGACGGACATCGCGGTGATCTCCCTCGGCGGCATCGTCGCGAGCATGTCCGTGAAGGTCGCCGGCGACCGCTTTGACGAATCCATCATCAAATACATGCGCAAGGAGCACAAGCTCTTCATCGGCGAGCGCACCGCCGAGGAAATGAAGATCAGGATCGGCACGGCTTTCGCCATGGAGACGCCCCTCACCATGGAGTGCAGGGGGCGCGACCTCGTGACGGGTCTGCCGCAATCCGTCGACGTCAGCTCCGCCGAAATGCTCGAGGCCCTCGACGAACCCTTGCAGGTGATCTGCGAGGCCGTGCATTCCGTGCTGGAGAAGACGCCTCCCGAGCTGGCCGCCGACATCAGCAACAGCGGCATCGTCATCACGGGCGGGGGCGCGCTGCTGAACGGCATCGACAAGCGCATCAACAAGCGGACGGGCATACAGGTGATCATCGCCGAGGACCCAAAATCGTGCGTGGCGGTCGGCACGGGGAAGGCGCTCAACTCCCTGCCCGCCATGGAGTCGCGGCACGTGAACAGGCGCAAACCTTACATCTGACATCGTCCCCGCCGGAGAGCGGGGTTCGCCGATCAAGCAGGCAAAGAGCCTGCTTTTTTCAAAGGGGGATAAGCGTTATGCGATACGAAGAATACATCAAACAGATCATGGACGAATTCGCCGAAATCGGTCCGGTCAAGCCCGACGCCTTTCCGTCCATGGAGCTCTACGCGGACCAGGTCGCGGCGTTTTTCGGCGACAAGCTGCGCGCGTACGCCGCGGAGGCCTCGGGGGCGCCGGGCGCGGTGTTCACGGAAGCCGGCGTCGCCGCCCTCGTGAAGCGCGGCGTGCTGCCCAAGCGGGCGGGAAAGAAATACACGCGGGATCACCTCATCATCCTGACCATGCTGTTCTACCTGGAGAGCGTCTTTCGCGCAAACGAGATCGAGCGCCTCATGCGGCCGTTCATGGACAATTATTCCTCGGCCTTCGACGACAAGATAGATTTTCACAGGCTGTACGCGGCCATAGAACCCGTTTTGACGCGAGACAGGGCGCGCTTTTCGCGGGAAATGCAAGACGGCGTCGCGGACGTGAAGGCCGCCATACGGGGCGAGGGGCTGGAGGACGACGACAGCACGGAGTTGCTGCTCCTGATTTTGAGCCTCGCCGCGCGCGCCGACGCGGCGCGTTACGCGGCGCGGAAGCTGCTGAACGAATACTTCGCGAAGCCGGGGAAGGCGCGCGGCAAGGCGTCCAAGCCGGCGGCCGCGCCGCCGCCGAAAGAAACGGCTTGCATAAAAATAAGTGACGATGTATAATTATACTTATTTGCAATAAACATAACGACAAGGAGCGAAATGTGAAAGGAATTCTATACCTCGAGGACGGAAGCGTTTTCACGGGCAAGGGTTTCGGCGCGCGCGCCACGCGCGTCGGCGAGCTCGTGTTCAACACGTCCATGACCGGCTATCAGAAGATCCTGACGGATCCTTCCTACAAGGGGCAGATCCTCAACATGACCTATCCGCTGATCGGCAATTACGGCGTCAACGAGACGGATTACGAATCCGAGGGCATACACGCCTTCGGTCTCGTCGCGAAGGACATCGCGTCTTCCCCCTCGAACAACCGCTCCGTCATGAACATAGACGAATGGCTGACGCTGCAAAACGTGCCGGGCGTGTGGAACGTCGACACGCGCATGATCACGAAGAAGATTCGCGACGAGGGTACGGTGAAAAGCGTGATCAGCACGGAGGACATCGGCCTCGCGGAGGCGAAGCGGCTCTGCGGCGAAAGCGCGCTCAGGCAGGACTGGATGAAGGAAGCCGGCGCGAAAAAGCGCTTCCGCATAGAGGGCGAGGGTCCGCGGGTGGCGGTTTTGGATTTCGGCGTCAAGACCTCCATCCTGCGCGGCCTCTCGTCGCGGGGGCTCGATCTGCACGTGTTTCCCTACGGAAGCTCCGCCGAGGAACTGCTCTCCGTAAGCCCCGACGGGATCTTCCTCTCGAACGGCCCCGGCGATCCGGCCGAGGCGACGGAGGGCGTGGAAACGGCGCGCGCGCTCCTCGGAAGGGCGCCCGTCTTCGGCATATGCATGGGACACCAGATCCTGGCGCTGGCCGTCGGCGGGCGCACGTACAAGATGAAATACGGCCACAGGGGCGGCAACCACGGCGTCTTCGACGCGGACGCGGAGCGCTCGGCCATCACCTCGCAGAATCACGGTTTCGCCGTGGACGGAGAGAGCCTGACGGGCCGCGGCATGATCGTCACGCACGTGAACCTGAACGACGGCACGGTGGAGGGGATGCGCCACGAAAACCTGCCCGTCTTCTCCGTGCAGTACCACCCCGAGGCTTCGCCGGGGCCGAACGACTCCGCGTACCTCTTCGATCGCTTCGTCGCGATGATGAAAGGCGGTAAGGCGCAATGCCGAAAAACGACGCGCTGAAAAAACTGCTGATCATCGGCTCGGGTCCCATCGTGATCGGGCAGGCGGCGGAATTCGACTACGCCGGCACGCAGGCCTGCAAGGCCATACGCGAAGAAGGCATCGAAACCATACTCGTGAACAGCAATCCCGCCACCATCATGACGGATCCCGGCATAGCGGACAAGGTGTACATGGAACCGCTGACCGAGGAAGCCCTGATCGCGATACTCGAACGGGAGCGGCCGGACGGCATACTGGCGGGCTTCGGCGGGCAGACGGGCCTGAACCTTTCCATGGTGCTCGAGGAGAGCGGCGCGCTCGCGCGTCTCGGCGTCCGCCTTTTGGGCGTGAATCGCGACAGCATCAAGCGCGCGGAGGATCGCGAGGCCTTCAAGGAGCTGATGCTCGCGATCGAAGAGCCCGTGCCGCAGAGCGCGATCGCCACGGACATGGAGAGCTGCAGGGCCTTCGTCGCCGAGGTGGGCTATCCCGTCATCATACGGCCGGCCTACACGCTCGGCGGCACGGGCGGCGGCATGGCTTCCCGGGACGCGGAATTAGAACTGCTCGCGCGGCGCGGCATGGAGAACAGCGCGATCGGGCAGATCCTGCTCGAACGCTCCGTGGCGGGCTGGAAGGAAATAGAATACGAGGTGATGCGCGACGCGAAGGACAACTGCATCATCGTCTGCGGCATGGAGAACTTCGACCCCGTGGGCGTACACACGGGCGACAGCATCGTCGTCGCGCCCATACAGACGCTGCGCGACGAGGAATACCAGATGCTGCGCGACGCTTCGCTCAAGATCATCCGAAGCCTCGAAATAGAGGGCGGCTGCAACGTGCAGTTCGCGCTGAACCCCGAGAACAGCGACTACGTCGTGATAGAGGTGAACCCGCGCGTGAGCCGCTCGTCGGCCCTCGCCTCCAAGGCGGCCGGCTACCCCATAGCGAAGCTGGCGGCGAAGATCGCCTTGGGTTACAGCTTGGACGAGCTGAAAAACTACGTGACGCACAAGACGAGCGCCTGCTTTGAACCCACGCTCGACTACTGCGTCGTGAAATTCCCCAAATGGCCCTTCGACAAATTCGGCGCCGCGTCGCGCAAGCTCGGCACGCAGATGAAGGCGACGGGCGAGGTCATGGCCATATCGCGCAATTTTGAGGACGCCCTGCTGAAGGCGGTCACCTCCCTCGAAGTCAAGCTCGAGGGTCTGCGCGTCGATTCCATAAGCCGTCTAAACGACGAGGCGCTTTTGCACAAGATCGACGTCTGCGACGATGAACGTCTCTTCGCGATCGTGGAGGCCATGCGCCGGGGGGAGAGCGTGGAGGCCCTGCACGCGAGGACGCGCGTGGACCCTTGGTTTCTGAACAAATTGGGCAACATCGTCCGCATGGAAAAGGCGCTCGAGAAGGAGGAGATGACGGTGGAGCTCCTGCGCGAGGCGGAGCGGATGGGCTTCGTGGACGACGAGATCCTGCGGCTGTCCGGCGTTTCCGGCAAGCTTTTGCAGGATATACGAGACTACCACAACATATTTCCCGTGTACAAGATGGTCGACACCTGCGGCGGCGAATTCGAGGCCGTCACGCCGTATTTCTATTCCTGCTTCGACGCCGAGGACGAAAGCCGCGTATCGGACCGGGAAAAGATACTCGTCGTGGGTTCCGGCCCGATTCGCATCGGGCAGGGCATAGAATTCGACTACTGCTGCGTGCAGGGCGTGTGGGCCATCAAGGAGCTCGGCTACGAAGCCATCATCATAAACAACAACCCCGAAACGGTCAGCACGGATTTCGACACCTCCGACAAGCTCTACTTTGAAGCCCTGCACACGGACGACGTGATGAACGTCGTAAAGAAGGAAAGACCGCTCGGCGTCGTGCTGCAGCTCGGCGGGCAGACCTCGCTGAACATCGCCGAAAACCTCGCGAAGCGCGGCATACCCATACTCGGCACGCAGTTCAATGCCATAGATCTGGCCGAGGATCGCGAAAAACTGCGGAACCTGCTCGGCGAGATGGGCATACCCACGCCGGCCGGCAAGTCGGTGACGAACGAGGCGGAAGCCTTCGCGGCGGTCAAAGAGTTCGGCTATCCGCTCGTCGTGCGGCCCTCCTACGTCATCGGCGGCCGCGCCATGCAGGTCGTCTACGGCGACGAGGAATTGAAGAAATACCTGGAAGAAGCCGTGTCGCTCTCGAGCGAGCATCCCGTGCTCATAGATCAATACATAGAGGGCAGGGAAGCGGACGTGGACGCGATCGCGGACGGCGAGGACATATTGATCCCGGGGCTGATGGAGCACATCGAACGGACCGGCGTGCATTCCGGCGACAGCATATCCGTCTATCCGCCGCACACGATCGCAAACGAGGTCGCCGATCTGCTCGTGGAATACACGCGGCGAATAGCGCGCCGCCTGAACGTCGTCGGCCTGATCAACGTGCAGTACGCCTGCTCCGGCGACAAGGTCTGCGTTATAGAGGTGAACCCGCGCGCCTCGCGCACCGTACCCATACTCAGCAAGGTGACGGGCGTTCCGATGGTGAAGCTGGCCGTCGCCGCGATGCTCGGAAAGAGGCTGCGCGACTCCGGCTACGGCGTCGGCCTGTACCGCAAGATGCGGCTCCACGCCGTGAAGGTACCCGTGTTCTCGGGCGCGAAGCTGACGGACGTCGATGTGGCGCTCGGGCCTGAGATGCGCTCCACGGGCGAGGTGCTCGGCGTGGCCGGGGATTTTGCCGCCGCCGTCTACAAGGGCTTCCTCGCCGCCGGCATGCGCATACCCCTCGAAGGCGGCTTCTACGTCGGGCTCAGAGCGCCGGACCAGAGCGCGGAAGCCGCGGAAACGCTGCGGGAGTACGTGCGCCTGGGCTTCAAGCTCTACGCTTCGGAGGGAACCGGCCGGTTCATGGAAAAATATGGAATAAGCGCCGAGACGCTGCGCTTCGAAGATGTTTTGCAAAAGACGGGCGAGGAAATTCTCGGCTTGATCAACGTGCCGGAGGTGGCGAACAAGCCCGGCAGCAATTCCTTCGACATACGCAGGAAGGCCATAGAGCGCGGCTTGCCGGTGCTGACCTGCATGGACACGGCGAAAATCTTTCTCGAAGCCATCAAGCTGAAAAAGAGCGGCGCCGCGCCGAAATACGCGACATTGGAGGAATACCTCGGAGATGCTTGACCGAGAACCCGATTATTACAACATATTGCAGGTACACCACGACGCGGAGAAGGATGTCATCGACGCCGCTTACAAATGCCTGTCGAAGATGTACCATCCCGATCTGAACCGCGCCCCCGTGGCGGCGGAGCGCATGAAGGAGATCAACGCGGCCTACCGCGTCATAGGCGACGAGGCGCTTCGCGAGACCTACCACAGGGATTGGATGCGGCGGAACGCGTGGAAGACGCTGTCCGAGCTCGAAACGGTGGGACGGCGCGCCGTCGAGAACAAGGAAGCCCACGACGCGTACGCCATGCTGGATTCCTTCTTCCGCGAGACGATGAACGAGAAATGGGAGAACGCCTATCTGCGATTGACGATGTCCGACCGCGAAAGCGTGGATTTCGGCGCCTTCCTCGAATGGAAAAAGGCCGTTCACGCCGTGTACAGGCTGGGCAACTACCACATAAGCTATTTCAGGAAGTACAACGGCTGCCGCTACGGCGACAAGGTTTATCCCAAGATATACCATTTTATCGTGCGCGTCACCGAGCTGCAGCAGGTGACGGGGCGCATCGTCGAGAGCAGCAGCCACAAGTACGTGGCCGCCGACGGCGAGGGTTTGCGCGTCTGTCTCGGCACCGGCGACCTCGGACCCGTCACGGAGAAGTTCCGCAAGCTGGCCCGCATGATCCCGAAATCCTCCGATCTCGACGATGTGTACGTGAAGGCCGTCAGCAAGATAGACGCCGGCACCGGCGTGCTGACGCGCGCGGGCTGGATAGAGGAGGCGGAGCGGGAGCTGCACCGCAGCAGGCGCTATGGCAGCCGCCTGTGCTTCGGCGTTTTCGGCTTTGCGCCGCGGCTGTCCGAGGACGGTACGCTGCACGGGGAGGAAACGCTCGAAAAAAACATCGCCCACATCTCCGAATTCCTGACGAGCCACATGCGAAAGACGGACGTGCTGGGGCGATGCTCCGACCTGGCGCTCGCGCTGCTGTTTCCCGAAACCGCGCCGCGCGACGGAAAGCGCGCGCTCGAAAAGCTGACGCGGCTCCTGGAAAACGACGGCTACGTCAAGGCCAATTTCCCCTGCCGCATATCGGCGGCCGTCAAGCGGCCCCCGGCGGACGAAGGCGCGGAAGAAACGCTGAACGCGCTGCTGAAAAAGGTCGGCGCGACGAGCGCGTAAAAAGGAGCGGGGGCGGCCGGCTCCGGCCGGCCGCCCCCGCTCCTTGCGCGAAGGCATTGCGCTTATTGTTTTTCGTTCAGATATCTGCCTTTGTCCGAATCCATCGCGGCGGAATAGCCCGTGAATTTGCGCTCCATCATATTGGAGCGTATGGAGCCGAGCAATTCGCGCTGCGCGCCGCGCACCGCGCCTTCTATCCTCTCGTCGAGGCTCAATATCAGCCGCAGCTTGGAGTCGAAAGCGTTCGCCGCTTCCTCGGGGCAGGCGTCTTTCGCCGCGCCCGCGTCGGCGTCGAGCGTCTCGAGCTCCTTGATCGTTTCCATCCGCAGGTCGAGCAGACCCGGAAGCGCCTCGGGATCCCCGCCGACGCCGCTGTAGATGTCCTCCGTGAGCCGCAGACATTTCGTCAGGAGCGCGTCCTTCTTTTCGATGTAGGTTTCCGCGGTATAGCCGGCCATCAGAATCTGCCCGCCCGCGCCATTCTCTCCGCTTGGCGGAAGGTGACTTTCAGCTCGTCCACCATGCCGAGCATGGACTTCATGAGAGATATGTCCTTTGTGCCGATCGCCTTGCCCAGCTCGCCGTGGATGAACTCGTACAGATCGCTGAGAGACAGCGAGATGCCGTAGCTCATGTCGAGCGACAGGGAAAGCGTCGAGATGACCTTTTGCGCCTTGGATATGCAATTGAAGGCTTTTACGTCCTCGTTTTGGCTCGTGAGGAAAATCGCCGTGCTGATCTGTTTGGAGGCTTCCTCAAAGAGCCTGACGATGATCTCGCCGTTGGTCATGGTTTCCAAGGACTGCGCCTTGTACTGCGCGTATGGGTTGTTGGCCGGAAGCGTCAATTTGATTACCTCCATTTTTTCGGCGGCGGCGTCTTTTGCGTCAATGGGTCCGAGACTCATGATTTCTTCTGTCCGAGGTATTGCGAGAGATAGTTGCCCTGTTCGTTCAGCTTGGCGAGGGCCGTTTCCATGGCGGAGAACTGTCTCCACAGGCGATCCTCCTCTTTCTTGAGCGATTCCTTCAAAGAAGCGATGCGCTTGCTGTGATTCGCCATCTGCGTGTACAAGGTGTTTTCCGTCTCGGAAAGCGTGGACGGCAGACCCGCGATTTCGACCAGAGACCCGCGATGCCCCTGTCCGCCCGTCGTGCGGACCGCGTCGTCGATGATCTTGTCGAGCTTCGTGGACACGCCCTTGCTCGCGTTTGTGAAGAAGTCGCGCACTTGGTCCGGATTCGCTTCCAGCGCGGACTGCAGCTTCGCTTCGTCCGTGACCGTCAGCTTGCCGTAGGACTTCCAGCTGTCCGTCGCGTTGCCGTAGGTGATGCCCATGTTGAACAGGCTGAAGCCGTCCGTGGACGTGAGGAAAGCCTGACGCATGGACGAGAGGATCTTGTTGACCGTGCTGTCGCTGCGCAGTATGCCGGACTTCGCCTTCTCCTCCCACAGCTTGACCTGGCTCTCGGACATCGCGGCGCGCTGCTCTTCCGTCAGCGGTTCGTAGTCGGAGAACACCTCCTCGTTCGTCATGCCGTGAATCAGATCGACCAGCGCGTTGTAGTCCGTCACGAAGTTCTTGATCGATTCCTTGAGGTCGGTCACGTCGGGGGAGAGGGAGACCTCAGCTGCCGGATCGCTTCCTATGAAGTTGTTCGCTGTCGCTGTGGAATCGTAATTGTATATAGCCTTCAGCGAGTAGGCGACGCCGTTCACCGTGAACTCGTTGCTCGACCGTTCGATCTTCTGATTGTCAATGTAAGCGATTGCGTTCTGGCCGGATGTCACACTTCCTGCGACGTTTGTGATAGGGCTGGTCGAGAGTGGGGCGGTGGAACCGTCGGCTTTTAATTTGAGGCCTACATTGACAGGCGCGGGACTTGTCTTGCTCAGCCCCAGAGCCGCGAGCAGGTTGCGGTTCGTGTCGCCCATCACGATGTGCTCGCCCGTACCCTGCTGCTTGGACGTGAGCGTGAACTTGTCCGTGACCTCCGAATAGCTGAGCGTGACGCCCGCCGTACTCGAATTGATCTTGTTCATCACGCTCGAAAGGGACTCGTTCTGGTCGATGGAGAAGCGCACGTCGTTTATGATGAAATTGAAATTGGTGTTCGTAAGCTCGCGAAAATTACCGGCGGCGTCGTAGTATCCGTATTGATTGCCGCTGGAATCGAGTCCGGCCAACACGAACTTGCCGTTCGTGTCATTGTCGCTTATGATTTCCGCGAGGGACTTGTTGAGGTCGACCCTGTTGCTCTGCCCATCCTTGAAACCGAGCGCGCCGAGACCCGTGGCGTTGTGCGCAAGCCTTTCCTCTTCTTTAACCCTTGCGGTGTAAGAATCCAGGGATTCGCCGCTGTTCCGCGTAAGCGCAACGGGCGTAGGCTGGGTCGCGTAGCCCACGCTCAGCTTGGAGCCGGCCCGGGTCGTCTCGAAATTGAAGTTGATGTCCGAGACTGTGGGGGTGGCGGTCACAGTAATTGTACGCTCTGCAGGTGGAGTGCCGGGGTTGTCGAACAGCTCATTTATGCGCCCCTGAAGGGCTTCTTGCAGATATGCGGCCTGTTCATTTTTGTCCGTGACGCTCGCCAGATCGAAAGCGGCTATATTAGAATCGTTTATCGCTGCTATGTAATGGGAAGATGACGGATCAGACATCGCAATCGTCTTCAAATCCTTCACAAACGCGTCGTCGATGACGATGGTGCGCGAGACGCCGTCCAGCGTGACCATGAAATCCTTCGCGTGGCCGTCCACCTGCGCGACGAAGTTCTTCAGATCGGTGAACTGCGCGGGCTTCTTGCCCGTGAGGTCTTTGGACGCCGCAGCGGTGTTCGTGACGGACTGCGCCGTCGCCAACTGCCGTATGCTGTTCACATAAGCCTTGCCCGCGACCGCGTTCGACTGCGCCGTCGCCGTGAAAAAAGCCTTCATGTCGTCATCGACGGTGGCGCGTATCGTGTTAAAGAGAGTGGTACCCTTGAAATTGGTCTTCGACAGGCTGTCGAAGTACTTGGTGCGAAACTCCGTCAGCGCCTTCGCAACCGACCTGTACGCGGTCTGCTTCCACTCCAACTTTTGCAGGCTCTGCTCCTGCTTCGTGACCTTCGCCCTGCTCGCCGCCGTCATCTTCAGAATCAGGCCGTCTATGTCCATACCCGAGGCGAGCCCGCCTATGCCTGTTTTCGCCGTTATTCCCGACGCCACCGAACCGACAGTAGCCATATCACAATCCTCCGTTCGTCATCCGTGACCAAATGGGCCTTCCCATAATATATCAATTATATTATCGACGGATACCGTAATAACTTGAGTGATTTTAGATGTTATTTTTGATTGTTATTTTTGATAGACGGAGGGCATGACGTAGCGGAACCTGTGCGTGCAGCCCGACAGCGACTCGCTGTGGCCGATGAGCAGATAGCCGCCCGGCACGAGCCAATCGTAATACTTGTTGATCAGCGTGTTTTTCGTCGGAATATCGAAATAGATCATAACATTGCGACAGAAAATCGTTTGAAATTGTTTCTTGAACGAAAAATTGTCCAACAGATTGAAACGCCGGAAAGCGAGGCTCCTTTTCAACTTTTCGTTGACCGAATACTGATTTTCGTCGAAAGAAGCGAAATACTTCTTCACCCATTCGGCGGGCATCTCCTTGAAATCGCTCTTGGGGTACAGCCCCTTCTTCGCCACCGCGAGCGCCCGGTCCGAGATATCCGAGGCCAAGATGGTGTGATCCCACGAGGACGCGGCCGCCCCCAGATATTCGAGCGTCAGGAGGGCCAGCGTGTAAGGCTCTTGGCCCGTGGAGCAGCCCGCGCACCACACGCGCAGATCCTTCGTGCGCAGATCCTTGTCGATCCAAGGCAGAATGCTGTTTGCATAAAAATCGAAGTGCTCGCGTTCCCGCATAAAATACGTGTAATTCGTGGTCAGCCTGTTCAGCAGCGTGACCAACTCCTCGCCCGACTTATCGTTCTTCGCGAATTTGAAATAGTCGCCGAAATTGTCGTAGCCGAGGCTCGGTATGTAATTGCCGAGACGCCCCTCGATCAGCGCCCGCTTCTTGTGCAAATCGACGCCGTAATTGTCATGTATAAACGCGACCAAGTCGCGGAATTCGTTGTCCTTGATCTTCAGCATAAATGCGCTCTCTCTATTTTAAAAATCGCGTGGCGTTTGAGCGGTTGTCTCTCAATACTGTGTCAAGATGCGGGGTACATCCAATATCAGACTGATGCTCCCATCGCCCAGTATCGTGCAGCCCGCGATGCCCGTGGACTTGACGTCGTAGTGGCTGAGGTAGCTCGGCAGCGGCTTGACGACGACCTGGTGCTTGCCGAGCAGCTTGTCGGCGAGAATGCAGGCCAGCCTGTCGCCGGAATCCACGAGCAGCAAGATCCCGTCCACGACGTTCTCGATGCAGCCGTCTATGTTGAATATCCTGTGCAGACGGATGATCGGGTAGGCCGCGCCGCGTATCATGATCATCTCGTTGCCGTCGGGGTCCGAGAGCAGCTGGCTCTCCGCCGCCTTGAACGACTCGCGGATGTTCACGATCGGGATGGCGTAGGTGTTGCCGCCCGCCTCGATCTCCATGCTCGCGATGATGGCGAGCGTCAGCGGTATCTTGAAATATACGGTGGTGCCGCGCCCCTTGACGCTTTCGATGGTGACGATGCCGCCGATCTTCTCGATGTTCTTCTTCACGACGTCCATGCCGACGCCCCTGCCCGAAAACTCCGTCACCTGCTCCTTCGTGGAAAAGCCGGGGAGCATCAGGAGGTTGAAAATCTCCTTCTCGCTGTATTCGCTCTCGGGCTTCGTGAGCAGACCGCGGTCGCGCGCCTTTGCGATGATGTACTCCGCGTCGAGACCCTTGCCGTCGTCGCTCACGGAGATCAGGATGTCCCCGCCGACGTTCTGCGCCGAAAGCACGATGCTGCCGACGGGCGGCTTGCTCGTGTTCGCGCGGTCGGCCTTGAGCTCTATGGCGTGGTCCATGGCGTTGCGCACGAGGTGCATCAGGGGGTCGCCGAGGGCGTCGATGATGGTCTTGTCCACCTCGGTGGACTCGCCCTCGAGCGTGAGTTCGACCTCCTTGTCGAGCTGCTTGCCCATATCGCGGACGATGCGGCGCATCTTTTGGAAGGTCGTGGCCACCGGCATCATGCGGACCGACATGACCGTGTCCTGTATCTCGTCCGTCAGCTTGCGAAGCTGGCGCGCCGCCTTGTGAAAGTTTTCGAGCTCGAGTCCCGCCAGATCGGGGCTTCCCGACACCATGGACTCCGTGATGACGAGCTCGCCGACCAAGTTCATCAGCACGTCAAGCTTGTTCAGATCGACGTTGATGAGATTTTGTTTTGTGGGTTTGTGCTCGCTCTTGTCGCCGTCCGCGGCCTTGGGCGCAGACGCTTGCGCTTTTGGGGCTTCGGCCGGCGGCGCGGGGGCTTCGGCGGGGGCTTCGGCCGGCCGGTCGGGGGCCCGCTCCGGCGTCTGCGCCTGTGCCGGCGCCGGCGGCGCGTCGTCCGCGGCGGGCGCTTCCTCGTCGGGCAGCAGGTCGACGAAGGACACGGTGTCGACGGAGAGCGTCGCCTTGGCGTTCGCCTCCACCTCGTCGCGCGACAGGGCGGTCACAAAGGTGCAGAAGAAACCGCGCTCCTTGATGATGTCGGCCGCCTCGGGATTCCCTTCGAGGTCGTCGGGTATGATGCGCAGCACTTCGCCCATGGTCTGCAGCTTGCTGACGAGCATGAAGGCGCGGATGTTCTCCATCTGGCAGTCCTCGGTGAAGTAGACGTGCAGCCGGAACATGCTTTCGCCTTCGAGGAGTTCGGCGGGCGCGTCGTCTTCCGCCCGCTCCGGCGCCGGCGCTTCCGCCTTGGAACCGGCCTTCGCCCCGGCCTTTGCGCCGGCTTTGCCCTCGGACTTCTTCCCGGCTTTGCTCCCGGCCTTCGCCGCCGGCTTCGCGGCCTCCGCTTCGCCGCCCTTCATCGCCGCGATCAAATTCAATATCTCATCCACCAGAGGCGGCTTCTCGTCGGAAAGCTCCTCGCCCTGTTGTATCTTGTCCACCTCGGTTTTAAGAAAATCCGAAACGCGCAGCACGAGGTCGAACAGGACCTCGAAGTAGTCCTCGTCCACGCCGCCGCGATCCCGGACGATGAAGAACAAATCTTCCAGTTTATGGGAAACTTCGGCGATGATGTTGAACGACATCATGGCCGAAGAACCTTTTATGGTGTGCATTGTGCGAAATATCTCGTTTATGTTGTCTTGCGAGAGGTTTTTGTCATGCTCGGATTGCAGCAATATCTCATCCAGCTGCTCAAGCAGCGTCGTTGATTCGAACAGGTACAATTCCAGCATGGAATCGTTGGTATCGTAGTCGCTCATTCTTGCCTCCATCGACGGCTTGTCGACCGCTCACAAGCCCGCAGTACGGTAAATGATTTTCATCGGATTCGCAAAACGCGTTGTATATATCTGATTTTATCATATTGTCCCTCAAAAATCAAAAAACTTTCGCAAAAAGCAACTCGCAAAAAGCAACTCTTGATTTTGCAACAAATAGAACATATAATGCAATAAGAACGGCAAGCCGGCATTTGCACGCAGTGGGCGCGCTCCGCGCGCGGAGGAAGCGAGGGATATGGACGCAATAAACAATATTGCAAGGAACAACATCAAAATCTATCGCAAGATGAGAAGGATGACGCAAAAGGAATTGGCGGACGCGCTCGAGGTCACGCACAGCTCGGTTTCGGCCTGGGAAATCGGCAAGAACTCGATAGACCTCGAAAGGCTCAACGAAATCTGCCATGTGCTCGGCATCACGCTGTCGGAACTGCTGTCGGAAAATCTCAGCGCGGAGACGGCCGTATTGAACGAGGAAAACAAGAAGCTCGTCGAATACGTCGGCAAAAGGCCCGAGGTCAAGAAGCTCATCGACGTGACCGCGGATTCGAGAAGCAGCGACATACTCGTTGCCATAACAGTGCTTGAAGCTCTGAAAAGGCGGTAATTCCCGTGGTCGACATTTTAAAGATCACATCCGCGATCCCCGCGGCGAACAGGGTGGACAACCTGCAAAAACAGCTGCCCGGCGACGCCGTCTTCGACATAAACAACTTGGAGGAGACGCCCAAGTACAGGGTGACGGAGCGGGAGCACGGGGAGGATCCGCGCGAGGCCTTGCTGCGGAACCTGAACAAGGAGTTTTTCGCGCCGCTCAAATCGGATGTCTCCGCGCAGGCGGAGGCCTTGAAGAAGCTCATCCTTTTTTTGCGCTTTTTTGACAATCCGGCGCTCGCCGCGAAGCTTGGGGACCTCGAGGGGCTGTTCGTGGACTCGAAAGACCTGCTCGACGCGCTCATGCGCGGCGACAGGGACGCGACGGTGTTTCGGGGCGAATTGTTCGACGCGCTCCGCGTCTTGGCGAAGGCCGAAGGCTTTCCCAAGCTGCGCGAAGCCATCGTCAATCTGCTTCGCGCCTTCGACAGCCAAGTCAACAGGGAAAATTCGCTCAAAGCCATTCTGTCGCTGGGCGCGCGCTTCGCTTCGCTCCTGCGGGAGGAAGACGCGGCCCGCGTCACGGAGCTTCTGAACCGCCTCGAAACCTTGGCGAATCGGCCCGAGCGGACGCCGGACCTGCAAAAGGAGCTCGGCGCCCTCATCAAATCGGAGCTTCTGCCGCTGCTTCGCGCCATGGCGGGCAAATATCAATTCACGAACGGCGAAAGGCTGCAATCCAATCTCATGGAGCTCATACACCGGGTGGTGCGCTTCGACAAATCCGACATCAGGCTGCTCGAAAACGCCATGGCAAAGCTCGGGGACGAGCTCAAATCCTTCGGCAAGCTGACGGACGACGACGTGGTCGACATGCGCCGCATGCTCTTTGCCCATCTGCGCGAGGCGAAAGACCCGGGTGCGCGGACGGCGGGCGAAGCGGGAGCGCGCGCGGCGGCCGGCCGGGGCGAGGGCGCGGCGGATGCCGGCAAGGCGGCCTTCCTCGGGCGCGCCGCGCCCGAGGAAGGCCGCCGCGAGCTCCTGTCGCCGGACCGGCTGCGGGCCTATCTCGCGGGCGCGGCGGACGGCGAAGAAGCGCCGAAACCCGAAGACGGCCGTCCGGTCAAGGATATAGCCGACGCCCTCAAACGCGCCATGGAGATGAGCGCGTCGACGAAAGCCAACACGGCGGCGCAAAACATGCTCACACAGCTCATCGACAACGAAAGTCCCGTTTTCGCGCTGATGCACCTGCTCTTTCCTATTAAATACCGGGGGGAGGAAGTATACGCAGAGGTCTACGTGGACAAGGATTGCGAGGAGAAAAAGAAGGACGCTTCCGACGCGCAGAACATATTTTTCGTCATTCGCTCGGAAAAATTCGGCAATTTCGAGGTGGACCTGCTGGCGCGGGATCGCATGATCGAGCTAAACATCAAGTGTCCGAGTCTGCTCACCGAGGACGTGCGGGACATAAAGGGCGATCTGAGGCTCATGATCGAAAACCTCGGCTATCGTCTCACGGCCTACACCGTGGACGATTATCGCGAGGACAAAAGCGTGCTGCAGCGATTCCCCAAGCTTGCAATGAGAAAGGCCGGAATAGATGTCAGAATTTGATGAAGAAAAAAAGGGCGCGCCGGACATCAAGGCGGCCGCGCTGAAATACGACGCCGACCGCGACCGCGCGCCGCGCGTGGTGGCCGCCGGTTCCGGCTATGTGGCGCAGAAGATATTGCAGGTGGCCATGGAGAACGGCATCTCGATCTACCACGACGACAGCGCCGCCACCATGCTCGCCAAGCTTGGCGCCGGCAAGGAGATACCGCCGGAGCTGTACCAAATCGTCGTAAACATCTACATCTCGCTGCTCGACACCGCCGACAAGCGTCACAATCCGCGCAAATACTTCAGCGAGGAGCGCGCGGAGGCGGAAGCGCCGGCGACGCCCGGGGCGGACGAAGCGCCCCCGGCGGGCGAAGCGCCCGATTTTTGAACGTCATTCGTCGCGCAATCGCTCCGCAAGCGCGTCCCGGAGCGTCTTGGAAAAGTTGATGCCCCTGTTTGTCGCCATCTTGTCCATCCATTGAGGTATGGTAAGCGTTTTTTTGACGGATTTGTCGTTGAAGTTTTTGCGGTATGCGAGAGTGTCGCAGGCCATGTTGCTTCCTTTCACGATGCGAATCGATATGCGTGTCTATTTCAGCCCGGCGTCTTTCAATATCTTGTTCTTTCTCAACATTTTCACGATATCACTCGTCTTCATATTGCGCGCCCCTTCACGATTCATTATATACGTGCGCGCACGTGTTGTAAAACGGAATTGTGTTCATTTTTGCGTAAATGGGGAAAAGTGTGACTTTTGTTCCCTGCGACAGCTATAATGTTTTTAGGTATGCTTCCACCGCCAAAAGAAAAATTTTCGCGTTTTCAAGCTGATCCTTCACTTCGGATTTGGAGATTACATAGAAATCTTCATAATCGCTGTTGTTGCGCACATCAAAAGCATTTTCGATTATTTTGGACAGTTCGTGCGAGAATACATCGGTTTTGACATATCGCTGCCTAAACGCCGAAATGATACCGGAATGCCGTTTCGAGTCAAACCCGTCCAAAGCCAATACCGCACGCATCGCATGAAAGATGCAGTAATATGAACGATTTGCGGAATCCTTGCACAAATCCGCGTTCACAAGCGATTCCGCGGCAGCCAGACAACTCCGAGCTTGCTCAATGCGCGCTTTGGCCAATGCAATTTGTCGTATGTCAGGCGGCATATACTTCCACCCCGTCTTTAACCACATTCATGTAGAACGGCAGCACATCGGCATACTCATAGAACGTCTTGCAATCCGTGACATGCAATGATACAAGAATATCGTATTCCAAACTCAGGTCGCCGGTGGCGTCATGAATTTCGCGCGTAATCTTCAAAGCGTCCTCCCTTGCGATATCCGCGAGTATCATAATATCGACGTCCGATTCGTCGTCATAATCCCTGCGCGCATAGGAACCGTAAAGAATCACCTTGTCAAGCCTTTTGCCCAGACTGCCCTTTGCCGCTTGTACGACCTTGCGCGTTATCTCATTCAGCGCGGTTTGCGTACACATAAGAAACTCCTTGCGTTTGATTTGGTTTGTCGATGTCTTAGTGTTATTTTATACCGATAAGCCAAAAGGCACAAGGGATTTTTTGTCCTCTTCGATTTTAATAACGATTCGCGCAAACGACAA
>JAISMX010000071.1 GCA_031276515.1 Eubacteriales Family XIII. Incertae Sedis bacterium
ACTTTGAGATCGTTTATTCGAACCATGCAAACCGAGATGAATTTCGAAAAAAGAGAAAGAAGCAGACTGCGCGCGTTTAAACAAATGGGTCCGCATTGGTATGGCAGAAACCAAATGCCGTAGAAACAATGCGCCGATTTTCCGCAGGCCAAACGCAAAAAAAGCGAAAACCGCCTTGCGGCGGTTTTGCGGCCAATTTCAATGGCTCAGGCTCAGGCGCGGCGCGCGGGTTCATTCGATGTCGATCTTGCGCACATTTCCGGCCGGATCCTGCTTGGGCATCGCGACGGACAGCACGCCGTCGTCCAGCTTCGCTTTGATTTCGCCCAAATTGGCGTTCGCCAGACGAATCCTGCGGCTCATCGAGCTCGCGCGGCGCTCCCTGTGGATGTAGTTCTTGCCGTCCGCGTTGTTCTCCTCTTCGCGGTTTACGGAAATGCAGAGGGTGTCGTCGTCCACGCTCAGCTCAATCTCCTCTTTCTTGACGCCGGGAAGCTCCGCTTCCACGAGATAGCCCTCGTTTGACTCCGTGACGTCGAGCTTGAAAGTATCCCGCAACAAGTTGCGACCCTGTTGCATCCATCCGTCGCTGAAAAAGTCGTCAAGCATGTTGTAGAAATTCTCAAACCCGACGCCCGTGCGCGCGAGACTGTTGTCTCTCCGATTGAACGGAATCAATCCTGCCATGATTAACCACTCCTTTCCTTGTTTGCTGAATTGCGATGGTTTTTCTTTTAGCACTCTCTCGCGTAGAGTGCTAATTTCATTATAAATATAACACGTGACATTTTGCGTGTCAAGGGGTTTGAAAAAATTTTTTAATGTAAATTTTTGTAAATATCCTCAATCAACGGAGTCCGTGAGCTTCACGCCAAAGGTCATCTCCTTTTTATCCCTGACGACCTTTACCTCGACCATGTCGCCCGCCTTGTAACGCAGGAGATGCTTGATCAGCGCGGGGCTCGTGTTGATCTGCTTGCCGTCCACCTCGATGATGACGTCGCCCGCCTTGATTCCGGCGGCCTCCGCCGGGAAGCCCGGCGTCAAGGCGTCTATGTAGGCGCCGCTGTACACGCCGAGATTGGCCTCGGGATTGTTTTGCAGGTATTTCGACACATCATAGGCTTCCACGCCGATGTAGACCCTGCGGAATTCGCCCGTCGCCTTGACGCTGTCCACGATGGGTTTGGCCGTGTTGATCGGTATGGCGAAGCCCATGCCTTCTCCGTTTTGGTTGCGCGCCGTGTTGATGCCTATAACCTGACCGAGGTTGTTGACCAAAGGCCCGCCGCTGTTGCCCACGTTGATGGCCGCGTCCACCTGAATGAGCCCGTCCATCTGAACGGCGTCGAACTCCGAGCCGCTCGAACTCGACGCGAGTATCGTTCTGTCGAGACCGCTGACCACGCCTTGCGAAACGCTGCTGCGGAAATTCAGGCCCATGGGATTGCCGATGGCGGCGATATAGGCGCCGATCTTCAGCTTGTCGGAATCCCCGAGCTCCGCCGCGACCAGATTGCCCGTGTCGACCTTCACGATGGCCAAATCGAGCGTCCGGTCATTCCAGAGCACGTCTCCCAGCACATCGCGCCCGTCCTCGAGAAGCACTGTGAGGGTGTCCACCTCGCCGTCCAAAATCACGTGGGAATTGGTCAGTATGTAACCGCTTTCGTCGACGATGATGCCCGTGCCGACGCCCCCGGTTTTTTCATCGTAACTGCCAAAGAAGAAGTCCTGCGTGCGCGTTCCGACAGAGGTGATACCTACCACGGAGGGTATCACCTTGGCGGCGACGGCCTCCGTCGTGCTCACCTGATCCGTTGGACTGATCACGATCCGGTCGCTTTCGGGGGAGAACAACTTGTTCGCGCTTATGGCCACCATGCCGCCGCCGAAGCCCGCGCCCGCCGCCAGCACGAGACCCAATGCGATCGCCAAGGCCTTCTTTTTGTCCGAGCCTTGGGCCATGCGCTTGCCGGCCTTTCCTCCGACGTCCTCATCGGCGGTCGCGTCTCGCCACGGATATTGCACGGTCTCCTCCGCCTCCTCCGCGGAATCCTCCGCATCCGTCTCCTCCGCGAAGTCCGCGTCATGCGCGGGTGTCGCGCCGTCCTCCGAGACGTCATCGTCGCGGAAATCAAGACTTGTTTCGGCGTCATGGGCCAAGTCCGCCGCGTCCGCCGGCTCCTCCTCCGCATGGGGCCGGTATGCGCCCGTTTCTTCTTCCGTCGTCTCCGCGGGCGTTGTCGCCGCAGTCTCCGCCGGCGAGTCTGCCGCCGCTGCGGACGTGACCGTCCTCACCGCCTCGAAAGCGTCCACGAACACCGCCGCGGGTGTTTTCAGCGGCGGCCGAGCGGGCGCGGATTCCGGAACGGGCGTCTGCGGAACTTGGTCCGCGGAATCGCTCGCGAGTTCGACGGACGGCGCCTCGGACCCGGATTCGGGCGCGGACGGCGGTTCCGAATTCGGTGTGGACGGGGACGCAAACGATTGCTCCCGCGCGGATTCCGGCGCCGACGCGTTCGGGATGTCGGCCACCAGCCGGCCGTTTTCGATTTTCATTCCCTGCAGATTTTCTTCGTCGATCGTATCGACAACCCTGCCGTCTTCAAATACTATGATGGTTTTTCCCATTGAACCCTCCAGTGCAACCGCTTTTTCGGTTGCCGCAACCGCCGCGTGAAATAAGCCGTTGATGTAATGTTAGTCTTAAAATGTGAGAGATTTGTGTATAAAACGCAACTATTCAAACGCCGTGCCAAATTTGCGATTTCACTGCGCATAGGCCGCGATATAGGTTACCGTTCCCTTGTTGTCCGTGATCTTCCATGCGGGCAGCGCCGTGTCTCCCACGGGAAATTCCGCCACCGGCCTTTCCGGGCTGACGCGGTAGACCAATTCCATATTCTTGACGACAAAGGGTTCGTCCTTGTCCTTTTCGGGCAAAAGGCGCATGAGCGCTTCTATCGGACCGAGTATCTCGCCCTTCGTATCGTTCAGCTCGAGCGGCGTGTACCATTTTCGGCTGAGTCTCACGATCCGCCCGGCCTCTATCGCGCAGAGAATGTGGCTTTCTTCGATGGGAATGCCGTCGAACACGTCCCTGTATCGTATGACCGTCGTCCCTCCGTTCGTTTCAAATGGCGGCGCCGGCTTCGTGTTTTCCGTCATGAGCCCGCAGCGTTCCAGCAGGTCGTTCGCCGCGTTCAGCAGGGCTTCAAGGCCGTCGTCCGGAATCGGCGTCTGCTCCGACAGAGCTTTCTCGATCAGCGCGGCATCCTCCGTCTCGGGCCTGACGAAAAGCACGGCCATGGGCGCGGGACGCCTCGGTATCTCCGTTTCAAGAAAGACGTTGTATTCGGTCAGTATCCTGCGCTGCGTTTCCTCGTCGTTGTCGCCGTTTCTCTGCGCCGCGCGCAGCGCGTAGACGCCGAGCAGCATCAGATTCGTCACGAGCAGGGCAATGATCAGAATGTTTTTCGCTTTTGTCCAATCCATGGCGGCGTTTACTCTCCGTAATATCCCGCCGGCGCTCCCGTATAGAAGTCAAAATAAAAATCGACGCCTCCCACGGACAACACCCAGACGGGCAACAGGTTTCGCTCGTCCGCGAATGCGCTCTGCACGGTAAAACCATCGCGAGAAAGCGTTTCCGCGGGCCGCAAGAGACCCGACGACAGACCCGTCACCATTTCCGCCACGCGCTCGAACACGCGCTCATCGTCGGAGACGTTCTCAAGCGGCGCGGCAAGGCCTTTTTCCAAGAGCGCGCCATATATGCGCGCGAAATGCTCGGTCAGCAGATCGAAAGGCGCGAAAGCTGCCCCGGCGGGCGTCTCTCCGCTCTGTTCTCGCGCCGGCGCGTCGATCATATCTCTTTTGTAATAGCGCACCGCGCGTCCCGTCACCTCTACGGTCAACGGCTCCGAATCCGCATAATGCACGGTATGCCCGTCGAGTTTGAGGCCGAATGAAAATCCGTATGTTCGCTGTCCGTCCGATACCGAGGAACGCGCGTCTTTAAGATATATTCGCTTTTGCGCCGTCGCGCGTCCTTCGGGTTCGCCATGGGAAGCCACGAACGAAAGCGCCGTCGTCAACGCGCCGAAAAAGTCCGCCGTGCCGCCGCGTCCCGCTTCCGCCGCGCTGTATTCGAAACTGCCGTCGCGATTGATCACGAGCACCTTTTCCCCATAGCCGTACATGTAGACGATGGTTCCGTTTCCCTCCGTGATCTTTCGCGTGAAGTCAAAACTCTTTCCGAAAAAGGTCCTCGTCATGTCTCTGAGACGCTCCGCGTCGTCCTCGTCGCTCGGATCGATGTTGCGCGCGTAGGGGAGCGCCGTCAGCGTTCCGGACGCCTCGAGCGGCAGCATGGTGTCGTTTTCGACGCCGGAGAAGGTTCTGAGCGGGTAGTACGACGCGTTCTCGGCGGTTTCGACGAAGGCGATGATGTCCTTGAAGCCGGCATCTCCATCCACGGCCAGCCTGTAATATCGGTCGCCGAATCCGTCGCACAGGAGGAGACTCTCCGGGCTCGCTTCGGAATAGGCCACGCCGGTGAAAACGTCGATGGAATTGATCGCCGCCGGGCGCGGCAGCTCAAATGCCGAGCAGAATTCCGCCGCGGGAATCGCAAACGAAAAATCCGCGCGGATGGAGCGCGCGCGCATCACGTCCAAAAAATCCTCCTTGCTTATGGCGCCGACCGCGATGTTGTCGGAAGCGAGGAATGTTTGCATCGCGCGCATGAACGCGGGTTCGTCGCTTCCTTCCGCGCCGTACCACAGTGAAGCCGTTTCGGACGTAACCGTGTAGTTTTCCGCGCCGAAATTGACGATGACGCGCTCCGGATAGAGGACATCCTCCACGGGAATCGTCTCGGCGTTCCCGGCGCCGGCGCCCGGAATGCGAAAACCCGCGCTCGCGTTATCGTTCCACAAAAAATACAAAAGCAGTATCGTGGAGAGCACCAATACCACCAAGAGGATATTCTTTAAGCGTTCCGCAAGCGCCGTTCTCGTGTTCATATGCCGCGTTTCAATTCTTGAATAGCTTGTTCAGCAGATTCTGGATGAATTGCGACGTCCCCGATTTCGGCGTCTCGAACACCTTGGATTCCTCCTCCGTTTGTTCCTTTACGAGTATGCGGTACTCCTTGCCGAACAAGACCGCGCCGTCCGCGTCCACCGTGTCTATGCGAATCATGTAGACGCCCGGCGCTATGTCTTCGACCTTGTATGTGAAAAAACTGACGACGCCCTTGGATTCGAAGCTTTCCGTTTCCATAATGGGGAGGAGACGCTTTTCGTCATCGTCTTTCTTGTCGTATTCTTCGAGTTCGTCGGTCTGCGCGATAACCCACCCGTCGTCGGTTTTCTTTTGCAGCTCGTAAGCGCTGACATTCAAGATCTTGCCGACCTGCGTCACTTTCACGGATATGAGAAAATTGTTCGTTACGATGGGTTCGTTCTCGGAAGGGTTCACGAGCGTGACCGCGGGGTCCGGCGCCGCGAAGGAAAAGGACGCAGAGACGCAAATGAGGAACGCAACCGCGCCCGCAAGCAAAGATTTCCTCATGCGTCACACTCCCTTCTTTAATATTTGCACGAAATGAATCAGTTCCAGTATACAACATTGTTGTTACAATAATATTACGGCAGTATTACGGCGGGTTTAAGAACGCTTTACTTTTCGAATCGCAAGGCAACTGCTCAAACGCCGCGCAATTTTTGCCCGTTTGTAAACTCCGGGCATAAGTTGCCATATACAAATCGTCGGAAATTTGGTATGATACTTGAAGAGGAACGCGGCCGCATCGACGCGCGCCGTGAGATTTCCCGTTTTTCGCGCGAAGGCGCGGATCCTTAGAGGATTGCCATGCCGAAAAAACCTCCCGTGCTCGCCGTGAGCGGCTACAAGGATTCCGGAAAGACGACCCTGATAGAATGCGTGCTGCCCCTGCTCGCGGATCGGGGCTTGCGGGTTGCGGTGGTCAAGCGGGACGGACATCTGTTCGAGGCGGACACGCCCGGCGCCGACACGTGGCGCTTTCTGCGGGCCGGCGCGAGCGGCACGGCTGTGTTCGATCGCGAAAAATACATGCTTGTCAAACGGGAGGCCATTTTGGAGGATCGCCTGTTTGAAGCGTTTTCGGACGCGGATTTGATTCTGCTCGAAGGCTTCAAATTTTCGTCGTGGCCCAAGATAGAGATGCTGCGCGGCGACGCGGAATCCGTCTGCGATCCCGCCACGGTGCTCGCGTTCGCCGTTCCCGAGGGCGTCGGCGCTCCGGAACGCGCGGGACGGCCCGCGATATCGCGCGACGATTGCGCGGCTTTCGCGGATTTGATTTGCGCTTATGCGCGCGGAAACGGTAGAGAGGATTGACAATGCTCCGAAAAATCGAATTGGAAAAAGCGCTCGAATTGATGCGCGAGGGCGTCGCCCCGCTCGCGCCGGAGGAAACGGATTTGATTTCGGCAAACGGCAGGATTCTTGCGGAAGACATCGAGGCGTCTTCGGATCAGCCGCCCTTCCCGCGATCCCCGCTGGACGGCTACGCCTTTGACGCGGCGTCCGGCGAAGACGCTTCGCGGGAACGGCCCGCCGTCTTCAAGGTCGTGGAAAAAATCTGCGCCGGCGATTGGTCGAACAGGACGGTCGGGCGCGGCGAAGCGGTCAGAATCATGACGGGGGCGATGATTCCCAAGGGCTGCGACTGCGTGGTCATGCAGGAAGAGACGGACTGCGGCGAAGATGCGGTGCGCGTGTACAAACGCCTCAAGCCGAACGAGAATTACTGTTTTGCGGGCGAAGATTACAAAAAAGGAGATTTGCTCCTTCCCGCCTTCGCGCGGATCGATCCCGCTTCCATGGCCGTGATCGCGGGCGCGGGCATGGCTCGGGTAAAGGTGATCCGGCGGCCGCGCGTGTGCGTTGTCTCGACAGGCGACGAACTAACGGCGCCCGGCGCGCCTCGCGGGAAGGGCGAGATCTATTGCAGCAACAATTATTACATCGAAGCGAGACTCGCCGAGATGGGCGCGCGCGTCGTCGCGTCGCGCATCGTCCGGGACGACGCTGCGGAATTGAAAGCTTGTCTCGAGGCGGCCGCCGCGGAATCGGATCTCATCGTGACCACGGGAGGCGTGTCCGTGGGGGAAAAGGATCTCCTGCTCCGCGTGCTAAAGGAGATGGGCGCCGATATCGCGTTTCATGGGATACGGATCAAACCGGGTTCTCCTTCGGCGTTTTCGAGATACAAGGGCGTCCGGCTGCTGTCGCTTTCGGGCAATCCTTTCGCGTCCGCCGCGAGCTTTGAGCTTCTCGTTTGGCCCCTGCTGGCGGCCATGACGGGCGACAAGCGCCCGGGGCTCGCGCGCGTCACGGCCGAATTGGCGAACGATTTCAACAAGAAGGGCGGAACGCGGCGCTTTGTCAGAGGCCGTTTCGACGGCGCGTCCGTGCATCTGCCGGACGGCCATTCCAACGGGCAGATACGGTCCATGATCGGCTGCAACTGTCTCATCGACATACCCGAAGGGAGCGGCGCGCTGAAGGCGGGGGATCGCGTGTCCGCGCTGCTCTTCCCCGATATGCCCGTATTTGACGGCGCCCATGCGTAAAAAATGGATACAACTGTCCATGGGCACGCTGTTGCTGCTGCTTTTGGGATTGATCTACGCGTGGTCGATTTTCCGGCGTCCGCTTGGCGAGATGTTTGAAACATGGACGGA
>JAISMX010000120.1 GCA_031276515.1 Eubacteriales Family XIII. Incertae Sedis bacterium
TATGTCCTGCGCCCAAGGCACAAGGAGCCACACGATGGTCACCCGCTCCTTTGAAATGGCGTCCAGTATCCACTTGGGGCGCGTACCGCGAAGCAGGACGGCCTTTCCTCCCGACAGGAGACTGCCGAACCAGTGCATCTTCGCCCCCGTGTGATACAGCGGCGGTATGCAGAGAAAGATGTCGTTCCTCGCCTGTCCGTGATGCGTCCTTTCGGTCACGCAGGCGGACACGAGCCCTGCGTGCGTGTGCAGTATGGCCTTGGGGAAACCCGTCGTTCCCGAGGAATAATAGATGGCGGCGTCCTCCTCGTCGGAAAGGGGAACGCCGGGCGGTTCGGCGGATCGGGCCGCGATGGCCGCCTCGTAATCCCGCGCGTAGGCGGGTCTGCCCTCGCCGATGAAGAAAAACGCGCGCAGATGCGCAAGCTCGCCTTTGACGGCATCGATTCTTCCCGCGAACTCCGGCCCGAACAGGAGGACGGAGACGTCCGCGAGTTCGAGACAGTACCGTATCTCCTCCGCCGTATATCTGTAATTCAGCGGCACCACCGCGGCGCCCGCCTTCAAAATTCCAAAATAAACGGGCAGCCACTCGATGCAGTTCATCAGCAGCACCGCGACCTTGTCGCCCTTCCCCGCTCCCGTTTCCAAGAGAAGGTTCGCGGTTCTGTTTGCCCTTTCGTCGAACTCCCTCCACGTGAGAGTCTTGCGATAGCCCTGCACGTGCGCGGACTCGACGAGAGAATACTCCTTCCACGAGAGGTCGTCCCTGTCTATCAGATCCGGATTGATCTCCACCAAGCTCACTTCATCTCCGTACTCCTTCGCGTTGCTCTCCAAAAAAGCGGTGATCGGCATTTTGCGCTCCTTTTCCCACAAATCCTACAATGCCCGCACGGAAACCCGCGGAAGCCTCTGCGCTCCGCGCGATCCGACTTCCCTCCCCCGAGACGCGCGGCCCTGCGCCGGTCCTCGGAATGGGAACATATTCATTATAATTGCATGATGCCGCGATTGTCAAGCGTTCCCGCGAGCTTCGATTCGCGGCGCTCCCGGCGGGCTCGTCTCGCGAGAGCCTCATCGAGAGGCGTCGTCCGAGGTCTCCTCCTCCGATTTTTTGACGCGGATCGCGCCCACGGTGACGGCGCCCACGACGATGACCTTCGCGAGCGTCTTTGCGCCGCGCAGCACGCGCTTGCCATCCCGTTTTCCTATGCCGCGCGCGATCTCTCCGCCGCAATCCGCGAGCGTCTTCACGTTGTCCACGATGTTGCCCGCGATCTTTCGGCCGCCGGACGTCAAATCGCCCGCGCCCGCGCGAACCCGCTCGTCGTCGCTCGTGATTTTGCCCACCAAAACGTCCGCCGTCCCGCCCACGAGGTCGCCCGCGATGCCGCCCGTGCATATGGCGGAATCGACGATGCTCTCGCCGACTTCGTCGAGGAACTTGACTCCGGACAGCTTGCCCACGAGCGAAACGCCGCCGCCGATGATGCCCCCGACGACGGCGCCCGCCATCACTCCCGTTTTCTTTATCGCGTCCACGCGCACCCCGTTTCCTTTTGTTTCCATGAGTTGCGCCGACCGGCCGATCGCAAACCCGATTACAAAATTCGTGTCTCTATTATATCCAAACGCGGGGCGACATTCAATACTTTTCAGCGAAAGATATCTCCTGAAATTACCATCTTCATGACCTCTGAGGTCCCTTCGTAGATTTCCGTGATCTTCGCGTCCCGCATCATGCGCTCGACGGGATAGTCCTTGATGTAACCGTAACCGCCGTGAAACTGCACGGCTTTAATCGTGACCGCCATCGCCGTTTCCGAGCAAGCCAATTTCGCCTGCGCCGCCTCAACCGTGCTCGGAAGCCCTCTGTCCCTCCTGTCGCACGCGTTGTACAGCAGGAAGCGCGCCCCGTCGATCCGCGTCTTCAACGACGCCATCTCGAACGCCAATCCCTGGAATTTGTCGAGCGTTTTTCCGAACTGCACCCGTTGCTTCATATACGCCGCGGTCAGATCGAACGCCCCCTGCGCGATTCCAAGCGCCTGCGCCGCAATCCCCAAGCGCCCCACGTCGAGCGATGTCATCGCGATCTTGAAGCCTTTTCCAACCTCGCCCAAAAGGTTTTCCTTCGGCACGACGCAGTCGTCAAAGATCAATTCTCGCGCGGCGGAACCTCGAATCCCCATCTTGTCCTCTTTTTTCCCAAAATCGAAGCCTCGCATCCCCTTTTCGAGTATGAACGAACTGATCCCCTTCGTCCCCCGCGAACTGTCCGTCATCGCCTGCACCACATAGGTTTCCGCGATGCCGCCGTTTGAAATGAAGATCTTCGTCCCGTTCAGAAGCCAATGATCTCCCTTGTCTTCGGCCCTCGTCCGCATTCCGGCCGCGTCCGTCCCCGCGTTCGGTTCCGTCAGCCCGAAAGCCCCGACTTTTTTCCCGCGCAGGAGATCCGGCAGATACTTCTGCTTCTGCTCCTCGGTTCCGTATGTGAAAATGGGCCAGCAGCACAGCGCGCAGTGCGTCTGGATGATGACGCCCGTCGAAGCGCACACCTTCGAGATTTCCTCGATGGCCATGATGTACGACAGATAATCGGTTCCGCCTCCGCCGTAGCGCTCCGGGAAAGGCATACCCATCAGTCCGAGCGGACCCGCCTTCTCGATGGTTTCATGCGGAAACCGCGCCTCCGCGTCGATCTCATCCGCAATCGGAGCCACGACTTTCTCCGCAAACTCCTTGGCCATTTGCCGAATCATTTCCTGTTCTTCCGTCAAAGTAAAATTCATCGCGCATCCTCCTCGTCGCAAAACGTACCCAAAAATCACGTATCAACTTATCGCCCTCAAGTCTGTCGCTTTTTAAGTCCCAATATTTCCCTTGCATCGTTCGGCGTCGCAACGCGGTTTCCGATGTCCACGATGATCCTGTGCGCGCGTTCGACGAACTGCTCGTTGGATTTTGCAAGCACGCCTTTCTCGAAATGGAGACTGTCCTCAAGGCCGACGCGAACGTGTCCCCCCAGCGCCAAAGCGGCCAGCATAATGGGCATCTGCCCCTTGTTGAGCCCCACCGCCGACCAAGTGCTCCCGGCCGGAAGCTTGTTCAACAAAAAAACCAAATTCTCCACGGTCGCGTCCATGCCGCCGGCCGCGCCGAGCACAAACTGATAGTGCAGCGGCGCGCGAATCGCTCCGATTTTCAGATAATGAAAGGTGGAATAGAGCATGCCCGCGTCGAAAATTTCAAGCTCCGGCTTGGTTCCGCTGCGCTGCATTGCCCCGCCCAACTTTTCGAGAAAAGCGGGATGATTCGTGAAGATGGACGCGTGCATCCAATTCATCGTTCCGCAGTCGAAAGAACCGAGCTCCGGTTTGAGTTCAAGAAAGGGCGCCATGCGGATCTCGTCGCCGCCGATGCCATCGCCCGTGTGATCCCCCGAGGACGTTATATTGATCACGAGATCGCAGCGTTCCCGGATCAGCCCCATCGTTTCGCGGTACAGCTCCACATCCATTGTGGGGCGCATTTGCGCGTCGCGCATATGCAGATGAACGACGGCCGCGCCGGCCTTGTAACATTCGTAAGCGGACGCGGCGATATCCCTCGGCGTCATTGGAATCGCCGGGTTGTGCGCCTTCGTTCCCCAGTTGCCGGTCAGGGCCGCGCAGATGATTGTTTTAACGCGCATCTCTTCTCTTGCCTCCGCTCTTCTATTTCCTTCGTTTTCCATAAAAATAATCTTTTCGCACATGTTGCCGCACGGGGCCGCCGGATCGGCGAATGACCATCATTTTGTACCTTTGAGCAGTTATTCACATCTTTTCCGTTTCTCCGACATTCGCTTGCGGACCTTCGTTCGATGCTGTATACTGAAATCGTAACGCGTACGGACGATTTCCGCGCACCGCGCGGAGGGATTCCTCCCATCGTCGAACCCCTGAGCAATGAAACGGAGGGCGTATGTTTGACCGGCTGCGGATAAAAACGGTTTCGGAGGAAATTACGGAAACCATCCTGCGTCACATCTACTTCGGGGAACTGACGAACGGTCAAAAATTACCGCCGGAGCGGGTAATGGCGGACGATCTGGGCGTGAGCCGGTCTTCGCTTCGCAGCGCGCTTCGCTCCTTGGAAAGCATCGGCTACATCGTCTCGATTCCCGGAAACGGAAATTACATCTACACGAATACGCAGAGCGGACACAAGGGACGCTCCGAATTTCGCATGACCCACAACGGCCGCCAAGTGTTGGACGTGATCAACATGCGAATCAAATTGGAAACCGATATCGCCCGATTGGTCGCGGAGCGGGCGACGGAGGCGCAAATCAAGGAAATACGGTCCGCCCTGCATCGGATGCGGCTTGAGATCGAAGAAGGCGGTCTGGGCAATATCGGAGACGCCCGCTTTCATCACAAGCTCGCCACAGCCTCTCAGAACCAAGCCTACGTCATTACGGTGCAACTCTTGGCGGAACTCCTCTTCGAATCGCGAACCGCCACCATGATCGCGCCCGGCAGGCCATGGGAAGCGTATGCCGAACACGAAAGAATCCTTGAGGCGATTCAAAAACACGATCCCGACGAGGCCTCCAAAGCCATGCAGACGCATCTGGAAAAGGCGCTCGACCTGCTTCCGGAGCATCACGCCCGCTGACGGGCCGGCGGCGAGCGGTCTCTCCGCCCGATTGCCCCGCAAAACATCCGCTCTTCCGATCTTTCCCCTTCTTCCGCCGGCAATCGATCCGATTGCGTCTCCCGCACATATTCGCAAATCAAAGATACTCTATCGGACAAATCGGCTTTTGTCAAGACGGACAATGGTATTATTTTCATGCCGCCGCTTGTGTCCGCCGCTTGTGTGCTTACTGCGCAGGGCGGTCGGCATTGCCCTCCCGGCGGTATAAAGATAATACCAAGCCCTGTATTGCTTTACAATCGCCGGTTTGTTAACATAGTGTCAAGGCGCGGCCGCGGCCATCCGCCGAAAATTCGGGTCAAAACGCGAGTATCCCGCGGAAACAAGGAGCGATTATGGGTAACGAAAAACCGACCTCAAAGACATTGTTGGATCAGCTTGTCGCGAAGCATTACGAC
>JAISMX010000028.1 GCA_031276515.1 Eubacteriales Family XIII. Incertae Sedis bacterium
TGGGTTTTCAGCAGCAATTCGTTCAACTGCGAGAGGCCGTTGTCGGCGAATCCGCCGCCGTAGGTGACAATCGCATAATAATACGCATTCTTATTGTTTTCCACGTTCAAATGCACAACGAATTTTCTCACAATGCCGGGAAGCCCCGCAAAATACAGCGGAAAAACGAAGCCGATCGCGTCATGGCGATCCGTCAAAACATATGCGTCCGTCCTCGCCATCGAAATCGGAGACCCGCCGCCCAATTCCCTTGTGATCGACTTGGCGGCCTTCAAACTGTTTCCGGTTCCGGAAAAACAGAAAACAATGTTTTTCATTTCAGATTTCCTTTCCCAAATGCCTCGCCCATGAAAAAATGCGCCGCGGATTCGCCGATCAACGCGCGATTCGCTTGCCGTAATAGAGATGCCCGACTTCCAAATCGTCGAACACCGCAACTTCGGGCAGATGCCCCCATTTTTCATATCCGCATTTTTCCGTCAAGCGTATGCTGTCGATGTTGTTGTCTATGATTATGGCAAACAACGTCTTTATTCCCAATTTAACACATTCGCCCTCCGTGTGCGAAATCAGGCTCGTCGCAACGCCGCGCCGCCTGTAATCCCTGTCGACAAAATAGCTGATTTCGGCGGTTTGCTTCAATGCCGCCCTGCCAGGCCTATATGGGTCGATGTACGCGAAGCCGGCCACCGTCCGCGCGATTTCCGCAACATATGCCGGAGACTCCTCCGCAACATGATCTTCAAACCAATGCGACATCTCATCGCTTGTCAGCGGATTCAAATAGGCGATTTTGCACTTTTCGCAAATCGCTTGGTCGAATATCTCCCTTATGCGGCCGATATCGTCCGGCTTCATTTTTCTGATGTGCATGTCCTTGTTCCTCCTTTGTCACAAGATCAGCATCGCGTCCCCGTAACTGAAAAATCCGTACCCGAGCGCGACGGCTTCCGCATAGGCCCGCAGTACGGCCTCGCGGTCGTAAAAGGCCGAAACGAGCATAAGCAAGGTGGATTTGGGCAGGTGGAAATTCGTGAGCAGCGCGTCCACGCACTTGAACGCGTAGCCCGGATAGATGAAAATGTCCGTGCCGGCGCGGCCCGCCGCGACGCGATGGCCGCCCGCCGCCCGGTCGTAAAACGCCGCGCTCTCCAAGGCGCGCGCAGAGGTCGTTCCGACGCAGACCACGCGGCGCTTCTCGGCGATGGCCGCGTTGACCCGCGCGGCGCAGTCCTCGTCGATCTCGTATTCCTCGAGATGCATGGCGTGCTCCTCGACGCGCGCCGCCTTCACGGGGCGAAACGTGCCGGGGCCGACGTGCAAGGTCAGTCGCGCTATGTGCACGCCCGCCGCAGACGCGGCGCGAAGCAGTTCGTCCGTGAAGTGCAGACCCGCCGTGGGCGCGGCGACGGAACCCCACGCGCGCGCATACACCGTCTGGTAGCGCGTCTTGTCCGTCTCGTCGGCCGCGCGGCCCATATACGGAGGGATGGGCATGCTGCCGATGGACGACAGCCTTTCCATGAAATCCCCGTCGTAGCGAAACGCCGCGAGGCGCAATCCGTCCGCGAGACGATCCAGCACCTCCGCCGCGAAGTCGCCGCTCTCCGTGAAGCGCAGGACGTCTCCCCGCCGCAGGCGCTTTCCGGGCCGGGCCATGATCTCCCATATGTCGCCGTTCACGCGCCTGACGAGCAGACACTCGACGCGCGCGCCTTCCGCCCCGGCCCTCTCTCGAACGCCGAAAAGCCGCGCCGGCAGCACCTTGGAATCATTGAGCACGAGGCAATCGCCGGCCTTCAAATAAGAAAGGATATCGCAGAAACGGCGATGCTCGACGCGACCCGTGTCACGGTATAGCACCATGAGGCGCGAAGCGTCGCGCCTGTCCGCCGGACGACGCGCGATCAACTCCGCCGGAAGCGCATAGTCGAAGTCGCTCAAAAGCATCCCGTCACCTGACCTGCACACCCGTGAAATACTTCGTCAAAATCCGCCGAAAATCATGGCCCTGCTTTGCCATCTCTATGGCGCTGTCCTGCGGCATCCCCACGCCGTGGCCGTAGCCGCTGCCGGTAAAGGAGACGAAACCGTCCGTCGCCGGCTCGTCCTCAATGGGCGGCGCCGCTCCGGGCGCGCTCAAAAGCGCGGAAACGCGCACGCTTTCGGCCGCGCCTCGCAGAAACGCGTCCTTCGCGTCAAACGCGCCGGTCTCGTCGGCGGACAGGACGAAAGCATTGCTCGCAAGCGAGCCGGCGCCGTCCGCGCCCAAAGCGAACACGGCCGGCGCGCGCGCCGGCGCCGGCGCGACGCCGCCGAGACCGAAGCGCAGCGATTTGACGTTTGACGCGCCGAGCACCGTGCGGATGCGGTTCTTTTCCAAGACGACGGTTCCTCTGTCGCCGATGATCGTCATTGCGTTTACGCTTCCGTCCGCGTTGCGTCCGCTGACGGAGACGACGGCGATCTCGCCCGGATCCTCTCCCGCCGCCAAAAGCAGCGTTCGCAGCTCTCGGAAGGTGATCTGCCATCCCCACGAGTAGGGAGGCGAATATTCGTCGGGAACGCCGCGAAGATACGGCACGGCCTCGCTCCAGACATCCTCGGAATTCTGCGTATGCCCTCCGCTGTTTTTGAAATAGTTGCCGCTGACCGGCGCGTCGTCGCGGTAGAGCATCAGGCCGGTCGTGGCGTCCACGGCCGCGACGATCTCGGCGTGTTCGTCGGAATAGCCTTTGTACGACTGGCAATGCGCTCCCGCGCACAGGTCGAAGCCGTCGTCCGCGTGCGCGCCCCGCTTCAACCAAGAATAGCTCCTCGCGGCCACGGCCTGCGCTTTCAGCGCCTCGGCCGGGTTTTTGTAACCCATCTCCGAATTTACGACGCCGTAGAGGTATTCCTCGACGCCGAGTCGATTGATTACATTGAACGTGTTTCCCGGATTGGGACGAAACGACAGCCCGCCCCTGTACGGCACACCCTCGTAAAAAATCCGCGCCCCCGACGCGTAATCGTGCGGCAGCACGCAGGTTCCGGCGCCGATGTCGTCCGAAACGAGCACGCCGTCCGCGTGAAGCAGGATGCGACCTCCGGAAGCGGACACGGTCAGCTTCGCGTAGGCCGGCAGGGGCATGCCTTCCCGATAAGCGTTTCCTTCCGGCACTGCCAGAATAAAGCCGTTTGCGGACGTGATCTCGCAGGACGAGGGCGCGCCGGCGCCGTAGGCCAAACCGATGCGCAGGTAGGTTCCGGTTCCTTCGCTCGCGTGGCTCGCGGGCGCAAGCGCCAAAAGGACGAGCGCCGCGAAGCAAAACGCGACGCGTTTTACGGTGATGCACCGCTTAAAATTCCAAAATCCCTTCATTGCGGGGAATCCTCCTCAAATATTGAAATCTGCGCGCTTGCGGGCGCATCGGGCGCTTTCAGGCCGAGATGCAGGTAGGCGTCCTTCGAAACGACGCGCCCTTTTTGCGTCCGGTGCAGATAGCCCATCTGCATCAGATACGGTTCGTACACGTCCTCGATGGTGACGCGCTCCTCGCCTATGGCGGCCGCAATCGTGTCGATGCCGACGGGACCGCCGCCGAAGCGGTCGATGATCAGCCGCAGGATGTCCCGGTCGAGCCCTTCGAGACCCTTCTCGTCGATGCCGAGGGACTCCAAGGTGTGCCGCGTGATCTCGAGGTCGATCCGCCCGCTACCCCGCACCTGGCAGAAATCTCGCACGCGCTTCAAAAGCCGGTTCGCCACCCTGGGCGTGCCGCGCGAGCGCAGAGCCAGCTCGGTTTGGGAGGCCTCGTCCGTTTCGACGCACAGCAGCTCGGCCGAGCGCTTGATGATGCTCTTGAGCTCGTCCGGCTTGTACATCTCGAATTTGCCGATGACGCCGAAGCGATCGCGCAAGGGCGCCGAAAGCGAACCGGCCCGCGTGGTGGCGCCGATCAGCGTAAACTTGCCGAGATCGATCCGGATGGAGCGCGCGGAGGGGCCTTTGCCGATGATGATGTCGATGGCGTAATCCTCCATCGCCGAGTACAGCACCTCCTCGACCGCGCGGTTCAGCCTGTGTATCTCGTCGATGAACAGCACATCCTTGTCGTTCAGGTTCGTGAGCAGGGCGGCCAAGTCGCCGGCCCGCTCTATGGCGGGACCCGAGGTGATGCGCAGCTCCACGTCGAGCTCGTTCGCGATGATGCCCGCGAGCGTCGTCTTTCCGAGGCCCGGCGGCCCGTAAAAGAGCACGTGATCCAACGGTTCGCCCCGCATGCGCGCGGCCTCGATGAACACCTTCAGGTTGTCCGTCACGTTCTTTTGGCCGATGTATTCGCCGAGGCGCTTGGGTCTGAGGCTCAATTCCGCGAAAGCCTCATCCGAATCGATGCGCCCGCCTGTCATGATTCTGTCGTCGTGATGTTCCATTCGCCCGCCTTCGGTTTTGATTGATATCTTTGAGCGGTAACAGCCCCTATATGCGCTTCAAGGCCCGTTTGATATATTCTTCCACGCCGAGACCGTCGTCGGACACCCCCGCGACCGCGGAAAAGGCCTCCGCCCGCGAATAACCAAGGCCGACGAGCGCTTCCGCAGCCTGCGCGCGCGGATCCTCCGTCTGCGCGCCCGCTTCAAGCGAAAGCCGCGCGCCCGCCATGGCGCCGGAATCCGCCGACAGTTCCAGTTTGTCCTTCAATTCCAAAATGATGCGCTCGGCGGACTTCTTGCCTATGCCGTTCGCGCGCGTCAGCATGGCCGCGTCGCCGAACACGATCGCCTTCTTGAGCTCGGACGGCGGCAGGACCGACAGCACGGACATCGCCGCCTTCGCTCCCACGCCGCCTACGGTGAGCAGCTTGCGGAACAGCGAGAGCGATTCCCTGTCGGAAAAACCGCAGAGGCTCACGTCGTCTTCCTTGACGAGCATGGCCGTGTAGACCATGACGGTTTCCCCTTCCTTGCGCCGATAGACGTCGCAATTGTCGGGAACGGAAATTTCATAGCCTATGCCGCCGGTCTCTATCACCACGCGGCCGTCGAGCTTTGCGAGCAGATTGCCGCTGACGCAATAAATCATCTTGCAAGCCCTCCCGTGACGCAAGCACTCAAACGCCGCGCAATTTTTGTCGTGTTTTGATTGAACCTTCAAACGATGCCGCGGTGCGCGCGCGATAGGCCGCCGAATGACCGCAGCAAATCGCGGCCGCCAGCGCGTCGGCGGCGTCGTCGGGCTTGGGCGTTTCATCGAGACGCAGGATCGTCCGCACCATCGCCTGCATCTGTACCTTGTCCGCGCGCCCGTAGCCGGTCAGGCCCTGCTTGATCTGCAAAGGCGTGTACTCGTGGATCGCGAGCCCGGAATTGACGCAGGCCAACACGGCGGCGCCGCGCGCCTGTCCCACCAGCAGCGCGGTCTTGGCGTTGCTGTTGAAGAACAGCTCCTCGACGGCCGCCACATCCGGCTCATGCCGCGCGATGACCTCCATAAGCTCCGCGTAGAGCAGCTTCAGCCTCTCGGGCAGCGCCGCGCCCGCGGCCGTCGTGATCGCGCCGTAATCGCAGGGCAAAAATCGGCCGCCTCGCATCTCGACGACGCCGTATCCCAGAATCGCGTAACCCGGATCTATCCCCAGTATCTTCATGCTTCAAGTATATCACACAAACATATGTTTGTCCAATACGATTACAGTTCCAATTCCGCAGGCTCGTCCTCGTCCTCGATTCGATACCATTCCTGGTCAAGAAAGGATGCATCGACCAGATCGCGCGGGCGCATTTTCATGTATTTGCCGCTGCACTCAATGGCCACGGTTCCGTCCGGAAGCAATATCTCGCCGCTCCCCTCGAAGAGTTTGCGCGTATTGCGCGTGAGCCGGCCCACGGCCCGCAGCGTGGCGCCGGTCGGGACGGGCTTTTTGTACCGGACTTCGAGCGAGACGGTCACGCCCCAGGTGTCGGGCTCGGCGACGCAGATCGTCCTGCCGATGGTCTCGTCCAGCACCGCCGCGACCAAACCGCCGTGCACGCGGCCCGGATAGCCCTGGTGCCATTCCTCCGTGCGAAACACCGCGGCCACGCTGCCGTTCTCCAAATCGTAGAAGCGCGTGTTCATGCTCAGCTTGTTGCGATCCCCGCAGACGACGCAGCCGCCGCTGTTGTTCTGTTTGTTTACGATTTTATGTTTCATGACCTCTCACAAGCGAAACAGCAGCAAGTGAACGCGCGCTTGCTGCTGCCCGATTTGCCGGCGAACCTTGGCCGGAGCCGCAAATCCCGCCGCTCCTTCGTCAAATTCCAATTCGATCTTCGGCTTCAATCTTCAATCTTCAATCTTCAATAAAAACCACTCAAACGCCGCGATATTTTTGCTCAGATCGGGTTCTGCCGTTCCATTTGGCTCCCGGAGCGTACTCGAAGCTACGTGAGGAAGCCAATATGGGACGGCAGGTTTCGAGATGGGCAAAAATGGCGTGGTGGGTGAGTAGTAACACCCCTTATGCTTCGTTGATGTACGCGATGGCCTCGATTTCAACAAGCGCACCCTTGGGCAGCCGCGCCACCTCGACGGCGGAGCGCGCGGGCGGCGCGTCCGCATCGAAGAATTCGGCGTATACGGCGTTCATGGCCGCGAAATGGTCGATATCGCGCAGGAACACCGTGGTCTTGAGCACGTTCTTCATGGAACTTCCCGCCGCCTCCAGTATGGCGGCGATGTTTTTCAGGCTCCGGTCGGTCTGCGCCTCGATCGTATCGCCCGCGAATTCGCCCGTCGCGGGGTCGATGGGAATCTGCCCCGAGGTGAAGATCAGCTTGCCGAGGACGTTCGCCTGCACATAGGGACCGATGGCGGCCGGCGCGGCGGCGGTCTGTATCTTTATTTTTTCCATAATATTTCTCCTTTGGAATCTTTATGAATAAAGGAATCTAGCCCCGCTTTACCCGCGCGGCGACGAGGTCGCCGGTTTCCGCCGTGCCCACCTTCGTCTTGCCCTCCGTATGAAGGTCGGGCGTCCTGTAGCCTTCCGCGAGCACGGCCCTGACCGCGTCCTCCACGGCGCTCGCCTCGGCCTCGAGCTTGAGGCTGTGGCGCAGCAGCATCGCGGCGGAGAGTATGGTCGCCATCGGGTTTGCCCTGTCGAGGCCCGTCATCTTGGGCACGGAGCCGTGGCTCGGTTCGTACATGCCCACGCCGCTCGCGGAGAGGCTCGCGGAGGGCAGCATGCCCAGCGA
>JAISMX010000055.1 GCA_031276515.1 Eubacteriales Family XIII. Incertae Sedis bacterium
AATCGGATGCGCTCGTTCTTCGCGAACATCCCCTACGACCTGAACGAGGACACGGAGAGGCATTATCATCTGATTTTCTACCTCGTGTTCACGCTTTTGGGGCAGTACGCGCGGGCGGAGGTTCACAGCGCGAAGGGCAGGGCGGACGCCGTGGTCGAGACGGAGGACGCCGTGTACGTGTTCGAGTTCAAGCTGAACGGCACGGCGAAGGACGCGCTCGCGCAGATCGACGAAAAGGGCTACGCGATTCCCTACGAGGCCGGCGGCCGCCGGGTCGTGAAGATCGGCGCGGCCTTTGACAAGGAAGAGCGGAACATCGGGCGCTGGCTCGTCGAAGTTTTTTGTCCCGAAAACAATTGCGGTTCCAACATCGAAGGTGTACAATAAAGCTGCGCGGCGCGCGACGCCCGCATGACTTTGGAATCGCATGGATGAAGGGAGGTGCCGATACATTGGAAATCAGCCAATATATGAACAGATATCCCATCACGCTGAACGAGAAGGATCCCTTCGGAAAGGCGGTGGAAATATTCGCCGCGAACAAGATCAACGGGATTCCCATCGTGGGCGACAAGGGGGCGATGACGGGCATCATAAGCCTCGCGCGGGCCTTTCGTTTGCTCTGCGAAGCCGTGGATCGGGAGACTCCTTTAGAGGAAGTCATGATCAGGGACCCAATCGTGATCGAGCCCGAGGACGACATCGACAAGCTGATCGACCGGCCCGTGAGCACGCTTCCCGTCGTGAAGGACGAGCATTTGGTCGGCCTGTATTCCATGCCGGACACGATAAGGGCTTACTACAATTCCACGAAGCTTCTCCGGCTGGAGCTGGACGCGATCATCAACGGACTCTACAACGGCATCGTCACCATCGACGCTTCGGAGAGCATCCGCGTGATCAACCCCGCGGCCGCGGCGGCGCTTGGCGTGGATATCGACGAAGTGATCGGCAAAAACATCAACGACGTGTTTCCGCAGGCGGGCATGTCCGAGGTCATGAAATCCGGCCGGGCCGCGATCAACCGCAAGATCCGCTGCGGGGACAAGACCTTTCTCGTGACCTGCACGAAGGTGGAGGGGGATCGCGAGATCGGAATCGCTATTATCAACGATTTCACGGAACTGGCCGTCGTGTATGAAGAATTGTCGCAGACGAAGGAAGTCATGCAGGAGTTGGAAACCATCATCGAGACCTCCTCGGACGGCATACTCGTGGCGGACGAAAAGGGCGACATCGTCAAGGTCAACACCGCGCTGGCGGATATTTTCGCGGAGAAGACCGAGGACATCGTGGGAAAGAACATCGCGGAATACAAGGATATCTTCGGGGAAGACATTCTCAACCGCCTGTGCTTTCGGCGGGGAAAGACCGGGGAAATCGAATGCGAGAAAAGTCTGCCTCTGTACGCGAAGCTGGGCAAAACGCGGCTCATGGTCGTTGTGAATCCCATTGTCGTAAACGACGGCGATCACAGCGGATTCGTCGCCGACATACAGGACATTACGCGCGTGCATGAGCTGGAGCGGCAGGTGAACCGGCTGGAAATACTGTATCGGCAGGAGATCAATAAATCCACGGCCATGGAGAAGTACATCTTTACGGATCCCGGCAGCCGGCGTCTGCTGGAAAAGGTGCTGCAGGTCGCCAAGGTGGATTCCACCGTGCTCATCACGGGGGAGTCGGGCGTGGGCAAAGAGGTCGTCGCGGAGATCATCTTCAATTCCGGGAGCAGGGCGGACAAGCCCTTTGTGAAGATCAATTGCGGCGCCATTCCCGAAAGTCTGCTTGAATCGGAATTGTTCGGCTACGAGCCGGGCGCCTTCACCGGGGCCGGAAAAAAGGGAAAGATGGGCATTCTCGAGATCGCCAACAACGGAACCATCTTTCTCGACGAGATCGCCGCCCTGCCGGTTTCGCTTCAGGTAAAGCTGCTGCGCGTCCTGCAATCGCAGGAAATCATGCGCGTGGGAGGCGTCGCGCCGAGGAAAATCGACGTGCGCGTAATCGCGGCGACAAACGAAGATCTGGCCGAAATGGTGCGGTCGGGCGCCTTTCGCCTGGATCTCTATTACAGGCTCAACGTGGTGCCGATCTTCGTCATGCCCCTGCGCGACAGAAAGGAGGACATACCGGCCCTGTTGCACCACTTCCTCGGCAAGTACAACGCGAAATACAAGTTGAACAAATCGTTCGGCGCCTCCGCCATCAAACAACTGTTGCAATACGATTGGCCCGGCAATGTCCGCGAGCTGGAAAACATGGTGGAGCGCTCCGTCGTCACGAGCGACGGCGACACGATAGAGGAGCTGCCGGACGAGCTGCTGCAGAGGAACAAATCGTTGTGGCCCGGAGCCGACGACGTCTCTTTCAATCGCAATTACAAGGATATCGTGAACGGCTACGAAACGCTTCTGCTGCGCAAAGCGCTTGAGCGCTACGGCACGACGCGGAAGATGGCGGCGGCGCTGGGACTCAATCAATCCACCATCGTAAAAAAAATGTCGCGTCTCGGCTTGGCCAAGTAAAATCGCCGCGCGGCTGTTCAAATCAAGCCCGTCGCGGCGCGTGCGCGGCAATCAAGTAAAAAAGTAATCACTTTTGATGATTTTGTTCATCACAGATTTCATCCATTGTTTCTGCCGATTTTTTGCTGATTTCAACGCTTTGCGCGAGAATTTGCGCGATTTGCGATGATTTTTTTCATCTAAATGCGACCAAATTCTTAAATTTTTCGACTATTTTGGCTATTTTTGCGCATTCCTGTCGTTGGCATGTTTTTTGCTCTTGTATTTAGTGGAACCATTCAAATAAACCCGTTCGTTATAATCTTTTGAACGCACCGAGGGGGAACGGCGGAGCCGATGTTTGCCCGGGCGGTTCGGCCGCGAAGCTTCGAGGCTTTCGAAAGCGCTTGTTTAAAAAAGAATGGAGGATTTACAATGGCACAGGATGTTGCAAAGAAGGGCTTTTACTACGGTTGGTTGATCGTTGTCGTCGGCATGTGTCTCATGGGCGTCGTCTTCTCCGCCGTCGTCAGTCTGCTGGGAATATTTACCAACCCCATCACGACGGAGCCGGGAGGCATGCTCGAGGGCGTGGACGTCAGCGTCTTCACCGTGCACACGACGCTCTCGGGCCTGACCGGTATGCTGGCCGCGCTGTTCGTCGGCAAGCTCCTGCAAACGTACAACACCAAGCTCTTGATGGCGGCGGCGGCGGCCATCACGGCCGTCTGCTTTCTGGCCTACTCGTTCGCTTCGCAGGTATGGCATTTCTACATCATCTCCGCTATCATCGGCTTTGCCAGCATGTTCATTATCCACATCGCGGTCGCCATTCTCGTCACCTTCTGGTTCGGCCCCAAGGTTCGGGGCAAAGCCATGGGCATCGCGATGGCCGGCAGCGGCATCGGCACGATGATCCTGAATCCCTTGCTCGCCTTCATCAACACCACCTACGGCTGGAGGATGTCCTACCGTCTGCTCGCGCTTTTGACGGCCATCCTCGTTCCGCTGATCCTTGCGATCGTCGTGAAATCGCCGCAGATGAAGGGCGTCGAGCAGCTCGGCGCGGTCGAGGGCGGCGCGGCGGCGCAGGCGACCGCGGCGAAGGTCGGACTGACCACGTCCCAGGCGCTCGCTTCCCCCCTGTTCTGGGTCATCTTCATCGCCTTCTTCCTGTTCTCGCTGACCTCGCTGATCTTCATGTACAACGCGTATCTCTACTTCTACAGCATCGGCTTCGATCCCGTTACGGGCGCCTCGCTGATGTCCATCGCGGCCCTCGCCGTCATCTTCGGCAAGTTCATCTTGGGCGCCGCCATAGACAAATGGGGCGCGCGCATGGGTTCGACGTTTGCGATCACGCTGCTGGTTCTCGGCCTGATACTGATTGTGGGCGCTTCCAAGGCTCCGATGCTGGCTTATCTCGCCGTCGCCATATTCGGCCTCGGCAACGCGCTCGCCACGGTGGCGGTGCCGCTGATCGTCGGCGAGCTGTTCGGCAATCGCGATTACGGCTCCCTCGTCGGCATCTGCAACATGGGCTGCAGCTTGGGCGCCAGCATGGGCGCTTTGGCCGGCACGCTGATCTTCAAGGCCACCGGCTCCTATGTCACCATGTGGATCGTCACGATCATCCTCAACGTCGTCATGCTTTTGCTGATGTACCTCGCGTACAAGGTAAAGCCGGGCGTCTACGCCAAGGTTGCCGCAAAAGAAGAGAGACTGCAAGCGCAGGCTTGATGGTTTTTGTTCCAAATCCGGGCAAATCGTTATGTCAAGCAACAAAATAGGAGGAGTGGATCATGTCATTCAAAGCAGATCTTGTGATCAAGAATGCGAACATTCGCACAATGGACAAGAAAAATCCCGTCTGTTCCGCGCTCGCCGTGTACGGCGACAAAATCATCGGTGTTGGAAATTTCGAGGACTTCGCGACGATAACGGGCCCGGACACCGAGATACTCGACCTTTCGGGAAAGACCGTGCTTCCGGGTCTCAACGACAACCACAGCCATCCCCTGTTCGGCGTCGGCATCCTGTCGAAGGTGAACCTCACGGGCCTGAAGTCGCACGGCGAATTCTTCGAGCGGCTCAAGGCGCGCGCGGCCGAAACGCCCGCGGGCGAGTGGATAGAGGCCTACGGCTACGACGAAGGGAATTTCGCGGAAGGGCGGGAGCCGGTTCTCGAGGAGCTTGACGCCGCCGTTCCGAATCATCCGCTGTGCATCTCGCGCGTGTGTCTGCACGTGGGTCTTGCGAATTCGCTCGCGCTGAAGGCGAGAGGCTACGACATCAACACTCCCGATCCTCCGGGCGGCGAGATCGTCCGCAAGGACGGCAAGCTGACGGGACGGCTCTGCGAGACGGCCTACTCCGCCATGGCGGAGGTCATACCCCCGGCGAGCGCGGACAAGCTCGGAAAGACGATGAAGCGCCTTTCCGGGATGTACAACGCGCTCGGCATTACGAGCACCACGGAGATGGGCGTGCTCGGCGAGGGCAAGGAGCTTCCCATCTGGGACAGCGCCCTGAAGAGCGACAGCCTCACGATGCGCGTCGCGGCCTATTGCTTGGATGGCATGTACAAGGGATTGCGCGACGCGGGTTCGCCCATACCCCTGGGCAACGACATGTTCAAGATTCAGGGCCGCAAGATCATGCTGGACGGCAGCGGCGGCGCGGGTACGGCGCGCATGTCCGAGCCGAGCCTGTTCGACGGCAACTCCGGCCTCACATACCATACACAGGAAGCTTTGGATGAAATTGTTTGGGAAGCGCATTCGCACGGCGTACAGATTTCCACGCACGCCATCGGCGACGTCGCGATAGAGATGATTTTGGACGCCTACAAAAAGGCGCAGGATCGTCTGCCCCGCCCGGACGCGCGGCACAGGATAGAGCACTGTTCCTTCTGTTACCCGCCTCTCATCGAAAGGGTGATCAAGGAGGGCGTCATTCCCCTCATGAACCCGGGCTTTGTCTATTACTTCGGCGACACGCTCACGCGGAATTACGGAGATCGCGTCGCGAAGTGCTTCCCCTTCCGCTCGCTGCTGAACGGCGGCATCGTCGTCGCGAGCGGCAGCGACTTCCCCGTCGCGGCCATCGATCCCAAGCCCATCATCCGCGCGGCCCTCGTGAGAAAGTCGGCGGGCGGTCTGTCCTGCGGCGACGGCGAGCGCATCACCGCGCAGGAGATGATGTATTCCTACACGGCGGCCGGCGCCTACCTGACCTTCGACGAGCACAAGAAGGGCACCTTGGAAGCCGGAAAGCTGGCGGATATCGTCGTCATGAACATCGATCCCACGGCGGTCGACGACGAGCCGGAGAAGATCATGGAGCTGAAGGTCGAGAGGACGATATTGGGCGGCAAGACCGTATTCGGTCAGTAGTTGTAAGGCCGCGATCCTCCGGATTGCGGCCTTTTTGTGATTTAATATGCAAGGAGGTATACAATGGACATCAAAACAATATGCGTGGTGGGGGCGGGCCAGATGGGTCGGCAGATCGCTCTGCTTTGCGCCGTTTCGGGCTTCGAGACCTATTGCTCGTACACTTCGCCGGGAACCTATGAGAAGGCGAAGGACTTCGTCGCCGGATGGCTTCCCAAGCAGAGGGCGAAGGAGAAGCTTACCGACGCGCAGGTGGAGTTTGTCAACGGACACCTGCACTTCGTCAACAGCTTGGAAGAAGCCGCCAAAAACGCGGACTTCGTCATAGAGACCATCCTCGAGAATCTGGAAATCAAGCGCCGCGTCTTCGCGCAGTTGGATAAATTCGCGCCCCCGCACGCCATATTGGCGACGAACAGCTCCTATCTGGTCAGCTCCAAAATCGCGGACGTGACTTCGCGCCCCGACAAGGTGCTCAACATGCATTTCTTCAATCCCGCCTTGATCATGAAGACCGTGGAGGTCGTAAAGGGTCCGCACGTCTCCGACGAGACCTTTGAAACGACCGTGGAACTGACCCGCGCGATAGGGAAAACCCCCGCCAAGGTCGAGAAGGAAATCTACGGCTTCCTGTGCAACCGCATTTTCAGCGTTCTGACCAAGGAAGCCTGCTATCTGCTGGATCAGGGCATCGCCTCCATCGAGGACATCGACACCGCCATAAAGGGCGCCTTCGGGCATCCCATGGGGCCCTTCGAGCTTTTGGACATGACGGGCATCGATCTCGAACACAACCTCGGCATGGAGCGCTTCCGGGAAACGGGCAATTTGGCCGACAGGCCCAGCCCGAGCCTGACCGAGCGCTATGGCAGGGGCGATTACGGCCGCAAGACCGGAAAGGGCTATTACGAATACGAGAAGAAATAGGAAAGAGGGTTGAGCATGGGCTACGAAAACATAATCGTTCGCAACGAAAACAGCGTTTCGATTGTATATTTAAACCGTCCGGGGAGCCTGAACGCCTTGAATTCGGCGATGATCGCCGAACTCGAAAAAGCGTTTGAGGCGCTTTGCGCCGATCCGCAAGTGAAAGCCGTCGTCATAACGGGCGAGAAGAACTTCGCGGCCGGCGCGGATATCACCAACATGGTGGAGCTCACGCCGGAGGAAGCCCGCGTTTTCTCTTTTTCCGCGGTCTACAACAAGATCGCAAGCTGTCCAAAACCCGTGATCGCCGCCATAGAGGGCTTTGCCCTCGGCGGCGGCATGGAATTGGCGCTGTGCTGCGATATCAGAATCGCGGCGTCCGGCGCCAAGATGGGCTTCCCGGAGATCAATCTCGGCATCTTTCCGGGGGCGGGCAGCACGCAGAGGCTTCCGCGCCTGATCGGCCCTTCCAAGTCGAAGAAGCTGATCTTTACGGGCGCCGTCGTCAGGGGCGAGGAGGCGCTTTCCATCGGTTTGGTCGATGTTTTGGCCGAAAATCCCTTGGAGGAGGCGCTGAAGTTGGCCGGGGAATTGGCCGGCAAGGCGCCTGTCGCCCTGAAGTTGGCGAAGGAATGCATCGACGCGGCCGCCGGCGTGGATCTCGACACGGGCGTCTTGTTTGAGGCGAGCAATTGGGCGAGGCTTTTTGCCACGTCGGATCAGAAGGAAGGCATGCGCGCTTTTCTCGAAAAGCGCAAGGCCGAATTCACCGGAAGGTGATATGGGAGGAAATGATGTTGAAAGAAGTTGTAATTGTAGCAGGCGCGCGCACGCCGATAGGCGATTATATGGGAACGCTCCAGCCCTTGAAGGGCCATGAGCTTGGCACCTTGGCGCTCAAAGGCCTCATAGACAGGGCCGGGATCGATCCCAAGCTGATCGAGGAAGTGATCGCGGGCCATGTGAATCAGGCGGGCGCCCCCGGAAATTCGGCGAGATGGGTCACGCTGAAGGCGGGCTGTCCCGTCGAAACCACCTCCACCACCGTGCACCAGCAGTGTCCGTCGTCCATGCGCGCCGCCGATTTCCTTTCGCAGGCCATCATGCTCGGCAGGATAGAGGTCGGCGCGGCGGTCGGCATGGAGAGCATGTCCAACGCTCCCTACCTGATGATGGGCGCGCGCAAGGGCTACCGTCTGGGCGACGGCGAGACGGTTCAGGACAGCATGATGATCGGCGGCTTGGTCTGCGCTTTCGAAGGCTATCACATGGGCGTCACCGCGGAGAACATCGCCGAGCAGTACGGCATCAGCCGCGAGGAGCAGGACGAATACGCCGTGATGAGCCACGAGCGGGCCTGCAAGGCCATCGACGGAGGCATCTTCAAAGAGGAGATCGTTCCCGTGGAGATCAAGACGCGCAAGGGTGTCACCGTCTTCGACACCGACGAGCATCCGCAGCGCGGCTACACGCTCGAAATGGCGGCGAAGCAGCGGCCCGTTTTCAAGAAGGACGGCACGGTGACGGCGTTCAACGCCTCGGGCCTGAACGACGGAGCGGCGGCCATCCTCATGATGTCGGCGGACAAGGCGAAGGAGCTCGGAATCAAGCCCTTGGCGCGCGTCGTATCGGCCGCGACGGGTTCGGTCGAGCCTCGCATCATGGGCATGGGCGTCGTGCCGGCCGTACACAAGGCGCTGAAATACGCCGATCTTGACATCAGCGCCATCGATTATTGGGAGTTGAACGAAGCCTTTGCCGCGCAGGTTCTCGGCTGCAACCGCGAACTCAAAATCCCCTTGGATCGCCTGAACGCATACGGCTCCGGCATTCCGCTCGGACATCCCGTGGGCATGACCGGCGCGCGCATCGTCATGGCGGCCGTTTACGAGCTGAAGCGCCGCGGCGGGCGCTACGCCTGCGCGTCCATGTGCGCCAGCGGCGGCCCGGCCGGAGCGTTTATCGTGGAGAACATACAGTAAGCGCACAATACCGACCCAAGCGGCCCCGGCGAACGTTCATCATTTCGCACCTTTGAGCAGTGAGCGCACGCGATTGCCGGCCGGGGCCGACGGGCCTAATTCGGAGAGAAGAATTTATGGGTAACAAATTAGTGGATTTGCGCGACGCGCGCTTTGCCATCAACGATCAGTTGAAGATATCCGAACTGTTCGCATACGAGAAATTCAGCGACTACTCTGACAACGAGATAGAAATGGCGATCGTCACGGCGGAAAAGTTGGCGGTGAACGAATACTATCCCATCAACGAAGTGGGCGACAAAACGGGCGTGCGCTTCGAAGACGGAAAGGTCACGGTTCCGCCTGAATTTCACGCGGCGTACAAGAAGTTCTGCGAGGGCGGCTGGACGGCGCCCGCCGAGGATTACGATTTCGGCGGACAGCAAATGCCGACCATGCTCAACTACCTCGCGCAGATGCTGTTTTTCGCCGCCAACCAGTCGCTGATGGTCTACACCTGCCTCACGCACAGCGCGGGCAAGGTTATTGACATATTTGGAACCGACGAACAAAAAAGCAAGTACTTAGAGAAAATCTGGGACGGAAGTTGGGGCGGCTGCATGGATCTCACCGAGCCGGAAGCGGGCAGCGACGTCGGCGCCATTCGCACCAAGGCGATTCCGAACGAAGACGGAACCTATAAGATCAAGGGCAACAAGATATTCATCAGCCAGGGCGATTCGGATCTCACGGAGAACATCGTACACCTCCTCCTCGCCCGGATCGAAGGCGATCCCGAGGGCACGAAGGGCCTGTCCTGCTTCATCGTTCCCAAGTTCAGGGTCAACGACGACGGCAGTCTCGGAGAGCACAACGACGTCGTCTGCACGGGCGTCGAGCACAAGATGGGGATGAAGGGTTCCGCCACGGCCTCCTTGGCCTACGGCGACAACGACAACTGCATCGGCGAGATGATCGGCGGCCGCTGCAAGGGCATCGTCACCATGTTCAACATGATGAACGAGCAGCGCATCGTGGTGGGCATGGAGGGCATCTCCATGGCTTCCTCCGCCTATCTCCACGCCTTGGATTTCGCGCGGGAAAGGAAGCAGGGCGTCGCCTTCGGCCAAAAGACGGGGCCGCAGGTGTCCATCATCGAGCATCCCGACGTGAGAAGGAACCTCCTGCTGATGAAGAGCTACACGGAGGGGATCCGCGCGCTCCTGCTGTACGCCGCAAAATGCCTTGACCTGAAGGAGATCTCCGCGGACGAAGCCGAAAGGAGCAAGTACGGCGATCTGGTCGAGATGCTGACGCCCATATGCAAGGCGGGCGGCTCCGACAGGGGCTTTGAGGTCTGCGCCACCGCGATTCAGGTCTTCGGCGGCTACGGATATTGCCAGGAATACTATGTGGAACAGCTGGCGCGCGACTGCAAAATCACGAGCATCTACGAGGGTACCAACGGCATACAGGCGAACGACCTGCTGGGCCGCAAAATCGTCATGCGGGACGCTTCCGCCTTCGCCGTGCTGATCGACGAGATCCGTTCCGCGATAAGCCTGGCCGCCGGGATCGAGGATCTGGCGAGCTACGCGGCGGACATGAAGCGCCACGTGGATCAATTCGTCGCCGTGAGCGCGTCGCTGCGCGCGCGGCTGAAGGAGAACGCCTACCTGACCTACGCGTGGGCGACCCCCTATCTGGCCGTCGCGGAAGACATCGCGGTGGCGTGGATGCTGCTGTGGCAGGCCGCGATAGCGTCCGAGAAGCTGCGCGCCGGCGGCGCGTCCGAAGCCGACGCCGTCTTCCTGACCTCCAAGATCAACACCGCCAAGTTCTTCGTGAGCTCCATACTGCCGCAGGTGACGGGCAGGCTGGACGCGATAGAGCGGAACGATGACGCTATATTGAAGATGGAGGAAAAGTTCTTTATCGATTGAGCCGTAACCGCTCAATTGCCACGCAACGGGCGGTAGCGCGCGAGACCGCCTGAGTCGTAAAGCGCAATGCGCGCCGTCCGCATGGGCGGCGCGCTTGGCATATCGTGCAAATCCAAAACATGGGAATGGAGGGGTTTTTATGAACGCGAAGCGCGTCGATTGCGAAAGCGAGACCAAGGGCTCGCCCGGCGGCGGCATCTCCACCGAACGGGTCATGTCGGAATTGCAGGAGATCATAGAGGGTTCTTTCGACGGCATTCTTGTGACCGACGCCGACGCCAACGTTCTGCTGGTCAATCAATCCTACGTGCGCAACACGGGCATAAAAAAGGAGGAATTGATCGGACACAACATGCGCGAGTTGATCAACCCGGTGTGGATGAAAAATTCCGTGGCGCTGATCGTCGCCGAGCAGAAGCAGCCCGCGTCCATGCACCACGCGACACAGAACGGCAAGAATATCATGGTTACGGGTACGCCTATATTTGACAAAGAAGGAAATATCAAGAAGATCGTGATCAATTCGCGCGACATCTCCGAAATCTACGAGCTCAGGGAGGAGCTTTCCCGCGCGCGAGAGATGGAGAAGATCTATTTTCGTCAGATCGCGGAGGACGAAAGCGCGGCCGACGCCGGTCTCGTGATATCCGATGCAAAAATGCAAGAGATCTTTTCGATGGCGCGGCGCATCAGCAACTTTAACACGACCGTACTGATCTCGGGTGAGTCGGGCGTCGGCAAGGATGTTTTGGCCAAATACATCCACAGCGAAAGCGCTCTTCGCCGCGACGAACCCTTTGTCGCCGTCAATTGCGGCGCCATTCCGGAGAGTCTCCTGGAATCGGAGCTGTTCGGCTATGTGGAAGGGGCCTTTACCGGCGCCGCGAAGGGCGGCCGGCCCGGCCTGATCGAAGCGGCGAACCGAGGGACTCTGTTTCTGGACGAGATCGGCGAAATGAGCGTAAACCTGCAAGTGAAATTTCTGCGGGCTTTGGAGATTCGGGCGGTTACGCGCATCGGCGCGCAGACGCAGATTCCCGTGGACATACGCGTCATCGCCGCGACGCATCGCGATCTGAAATCGCTCGTCGCCGAGGGGCGTTTTCGCGAGGATCTGTATTACCGACTGAACGTCGTGAGCGTGGAAATTCCGCCGCTTAGGGAGCGCAGGGACGACGTTCCGGTGTTCACGCTCAAATTTCTGCGCCTGTTCAACAAGCAATACGGACAGAACAAGAAGATCACCTTCGAGGTGATGAAGGAGATGGAGAACCACGACTGGCCCGGCAACGTGCGGCAATTGAAAAACGTCGTCGAGAATATGGTGGTCGTCAGCTGCAACGAATACCTGCAATTGAACGATCTTCCTTGGATCAAAGATGCGCAGCCGGCCGAGGCGCGCGGAGACTCGAGTCTGCGCGCGCAATTGGCGGCGGCGGAGCGGCGGATTTTGCAAGAAGCCAAGCGCGCGTACGGCTCCACCCGCAAGATGGCCGAGGTCTTGCTGGTGGATCAGTCGACGATTGTGCGCAAAATGAAGAAACTGAAATTGTAGTTACATTTAAATGTATGCAAGATCCTGCGATGCATTTTTGCCAAGTCGTCTTCGGGATTCGATGTAATAATGCATCGAATTTGCTCGTTTTTCCCCGTCAAGGGGAAAGCCTCCGCTCCTCGGCGCGCCCGGGTTTTCGCAAAAAGCGATTGAGCGCGCGCGAATCGCGCGAACATCGGCGCGCAATGCGCGTTTTTCGATTTTTGTCTCGCGGCCGGACGCGAATCGCACACAATTCTGAATTTTGGCACAGAAATTGCGTTCTGTTTTTTGCAAACGCGCGAGCGCAAACCGTTTGTGGGCTTGTGTTCGCGTTTGTGGCGAGGTTTGCGTTTGAATATGGTGAGGAGGAAAGCTTTTGGAAGGGCAAAAGACATCCAAGCAGTGGCTTGGAGAACTGCTGAACCGACACTACGCGGACGCGATGCGGGTCAAGGCGGAGGGCGGGCTCGTGGCTTGGTCGACATCCATCGCGCCCCAGGAACTGCTGGAAACGATGGGGATATACACTGTGTATCCGGAGAACCACGCCGCGGCCGTGGGCGCGCGCAAGTGCGCGCCGGATCTGATCGGCTTCGCCGAGGGAAAGGGATATTCGGCGGATATCTGTTCCTACGCCAGGGTCAATCTGGCGTATATGGAGCGTCAAAGCTGCGAGGCGGAGAACATGCCTCTGCCGGATTTGATTTTCTGTTGCAACAACATATGCAGCACCGTCGTCAAGTGGTACGAAAACATCTCCAGAGAACTTCACATCCCAATGATCTTGTTCGATTTACCCTTCAATCACAGCCGTGAAATCAGCGCGCAGAACGTAAAATACATCAAAGGACAGATTTTGGAGGCCATCGTCCGCTTGGAGGAAATCACGGGCCGCGCTTTCGATTACGACCGCTTCCGCGAGGTCATGCGCATCTCGACGGAAACCGCCGACTGGTGGAAGAAGGCTTCCCTGCTCGCAAGGGCCAAGCCCTCGCCGCTGAACGGCTTCGATCTGTTCAATTACATGGCCACCATCGTCTGCATGCGCGGCACGCGGGAAGGCAATGAGCTGTTCAAGCTCTGGCACGACGAGCTGTTGGAGAGGAAGGAAAAAGGCCTTGGCCCTTGGAAGGACGGCGAAGAAAAATACCGCGTCATGTGGGACGGCATCGCCTGCTGGCCCTATTTGAGCGACACCTATAAGATCTTGAAGAAAAACGGCGTGAACATGGTCACGTCCACCTATCCCGATTCCTGGTACATCATGTACGAGGAGGACGATCTGGACGGCATGGCCCGCGCGTACAGCTCCATCTACGTCAATCGCAATCTGGAATTCGGCGTGGACAACATCATCGGCATCGTGCGCGATTTTCAATTGGACGGCATCATCTTTCACTCCAATCGGAGTTGTAAATTTATGGATTTTCGGCAATTTGAGGTGCAGAGACGCGTGGAGGCGGCGACCGGCGTGGCGTCGGTCATATTCGACGGCGACCAAACGGATCCGCGCGCTTTTTCGCCGGCGCAGTACGAAACTCGCATTCAGGCGCTGGTGGAGATGATGGAGAACCGGAAGGCGAAGGGAGGCGCCGAGGCATGAACACGTGGATGGACATCGTACGCGAATTGGAAGACGCGGCCGCGCATCCGCGGCAGGCGGTGCTGCGCGCCATGCGCGAAACGGGCAGAAACGCGGTGGGCTGCTTTCCCATCTATGCGCCCGAAGAAATCGTGTATGCCGCGGGCCTGCTGCCCGTGGGCATGTGGGGCGGACCGACGAGGGGCCGCATGGCGGATAAATACCTGCAAACCTTTTGCTGCTCCGTGATGCGCGCCAACACGGAACAGGCCCTGCGCGATGATTACAATATGCTGTCGGCGGTGATTTTGACCACCTTCTGCGATACGCTCAAATGCGTGTCGGAGAATTGGAAATCGGCGGCGCCGCAGCTGGGCCTCATTCCCATGGTCTACCCGCAGAATCGCAAGAGCGCCTCGGGCAAGCAGTTTTTGCGCGAAGAACTGATGCGCGTAAGCGACGAGTTGGAGCGCGTCACGGGTTGCCGCGCCACGTCCGAAAGCCTTGAGGAGAGCGTGGACGTCTATGACGACTGGCGCGCGGCGATGCAGGAGTTCACGGCCCTGCTGCCGAATCACCCGCGCGTGTTCGACGCGAAACGGCGGCATTTGATTTTGAAATCGGTGTTTTTTATGGACAAGAAAACGCACGCGGAGCGGATCAAGTACGTATCGGCGCAATTGAGGCGCCTGAGCGCGGAAAGCGAACCGCGCAAGCGCGTCATCCTGAGCGGTCTTCTCTGCGAACCCGTGGAGATACTGGATATAATCACAGAAAACGGAATGCAGGTCGTCGCGGACGATCTGGCGCAGGAATCGCGGCAGTTTCGCACCGTCGCTCCGCGCGCGGGCGACGCGCTAAATCGCATGGTGACGCGCATCGCCTTGCAGGACGGCTGCACCTTCCTCTACGACGAGAGCAAGAGCAGAGGCGCGATGCTCGTGGATATGGTCCGCCGCGAAAAGGCGGACGGCGTGATCTTCTGCCAATTGAAGTTCTGCGATCCCGATGAGTTCGATTATCCGATTCTGAAGGAGGAGTTGGCGGCGGCGCGCATTCCGCTTTTGCACATCGAGATCGAGCAGCAGATGGATTCGCCGGAACAGATTCGCACGCGGGTGCAGAGCTTCGCGGAGATGTTGGGTTAAACGGCGTTGCGGGCGCCGCGAAAGCGGCGCGGCGCTGTCCAAATAAATCGGATGATCCTATCCACAGACGCAATTTCATTGATTTAAAAGGAGGAATGAAATGAAAGTGAACAGAACCATGAGAATGTTGCCGGCGATGTTGCTGCTGGCGGTGCTGCTGTTCGTGACCGGCTGCGGCGGCGGACAGAGCGGTTCCGCGGACGAAGGCGCCGCGGAGACCGAGAGCGCCGCGACGGGCGAAGCCGAAGGCGACGCCGAAGTTCCGAGCGGCGAGGTCGTCACTCTGAAGTGGGCGCACGTTTCCCCGCCCGAAAACGACAAGCAGGCGGACGCGATACTGGAAATGATCGAAATCATCAAGGAAGAATCGGGCGGACGCCTGATCATCGAGCATTATCCCTCATCCATGCTCGGCAACGAGGGTGAAATCTTCGAGGGCATCCAAATGGGTACCATAGAGATGGGTTCGCTGTCCGCGGGTTCGCTGGGCGGCTTCTACCCCGGCGTCCTCGCGACCACCATTCCTTTCCTGTTCCAGACCAGAGAGGAAGCATGGGAATTCTTTGACAGCGAAACCGCCGTTTGGCTTGCCGATAAGGTTTTCGAGGAGACCGGCGTGAAGTGCATCGGCTGGGCGGAGAACGGCCTGCGCTGCTTCACGAGCACGAAGAAGCAGATCAAGAGCCCGGCGGACGTGGCCGGCATGAAGATCCGCACGCAGCAGAATCCCGTCACCATGGCCATGGTCACGGCGCTGGGCGGCTCTCCGCAGCCCATCGACTTCGCGGAGCTGTACACGGCGCTGTCGCAGGGCGCGGTGGACGGACAGGAAAATCCGCCTTCGCTGATCTACACGCAGGGGCTTTACGAAGTGCAGCCTTACCTGACCTTGGACTATCACGTCTATGATTTTCTGGGCGTATTCATCAATCCGAGCGTTTTGGACAACCTGCCGGACGATTTGCGAGAGATTCTGACCAAGAACGTGAACGACTTCGTGAAGAACGAGCGCGAAAAGTCCAGAGCCTACGACGAGAGGGACATCAAGGCCATGGCGGACGCGGGCGTCAGCGTTTACACGCTCACCGACGAAGAATACAAGCAGATGGTGGACGCGACGGCCGGCGTGGTGGACGTCGTGCGCGAGAAAGCCGGCGACGAGGTCGTGGATCGGATCCTCGCGCAGGTGGAGGCTTTGCGGCAATAAGCGTTCCCGGACGGAGGGCAAGGGCGTCCGGCTGTTACTGCTCAGCTATTTAAATCAAAACTACTCAAACGCCGCGATAGTTTTGTTCAGATCGGGTTCTGCCGACCCATTTGGCTCCCGGAGCGTACATAAGACGTACGTGAGGAAGCCAATATGGGGCGGCAGGTTCCGAGATGGGCAAAAATGGCGTGGTGGGTGAGTAGTAACGTCCGGCTCGCCGGGCGCCCTCCCGGTCTTTCGGCCGTCATTGGAAAGGAGGCGACATATGCCATCGGCCCTGGTAAAATTGGACAAAATATTGGAGGCGATAGAAAAGAACATAGTTGGCTATGCCACAATCATCATGGTCATCATACTTTTCATCAACGTGGTGCTGCGGAATTTCTTTCACAGCGGTCTGGTCTGGGGAAACGAATTGAGCAGCTATTTGAACATCTTGGCGGTCTACTTCGCCGTCAGCGCCGGATTCAAATACGGGAGCCATGTGGGTGTGTCTGCCTTTGTCGACTACGTGATTCCGAAAGCCTTGCGAAAAGGCACGGCCGTCCTGACGAATCTCATCACGCTTCTTTTCTGCGCGGTCGTATTGTGGCTCGCGTACCGCATGAGCTTGGCGCAGTTTGCGAACGGTCAAGTCAGCCCGGTCATGAGCTTCCCTTTGGGCGCGATTTACACCATATTGCTTCTTGGCATGATCTTCTCCTGTCTGAGGCTCGTCATCGAAATCGTCAAATTGCGGAAGGGCGACGGAACGCGGGGAGGTGAGGCTTCATGTTGACCGTATTGCTGATTTCCCTGCTCGTTCTGCTGCTCCTCAACGTACCCATCGGCGTCTGTTTGGGCGCGGCGGCGGCGCTGGCTCTGGCCTATCAGGGCAATGTGGATCTGATGGTCGTGGCGCAGAGGATGGTTCGTTCCATCGATTCCACCACGCTCTTGGCCATACCGCTGTTCATCTTCGCGGGCAAGATCATGGAGCGGGGCGGCATCTCGCGCCGCTTGGTGGATCTGGCTTATTCGGTCGTGGGTTGGGTTCCGGGATCGCTCGCCATCGTCACCGTGCTGTCCTGCATGTTCTTCGCGGCGCTCTCCGGCTCCGCGCCCGCCACGGTCATCGCCATCGGCGCGGTCATGGCGCCCATGATGATTTCGGACGGCTATCCCCCCAATTTCTCCGTGTCCATCGCGGCGGCGGCCGGCTGCATCGGCGTCATCATTCCGCCCAGCATTCCCTTCGTGAATTACGCGGTTTTGACCGGCGTGTCCATCTCGGACATGTTCGTGGCCGGCATCGTACCCGGTCTGCTCATGGGCTTGGTGCTGATCCTGTACTGCTTCTTTATGGCGAAGAAGCACAAATGGGGGAAGGAATTGCGGCCCTTCCGCTTAAAGGAATTCCTCGTGGCCTTTCGGCGCTCCGTTTTGGCTCTGCTCATGCCCCTGATCATTCTGGGAGGCATCTATTCCGGCTTTTTCACGCCGACGGAGGCCGCCTGCGTCGCCTGCGTCTACGGCGTGGTCGTCGCGGCCGTGATTTACAGGGAGATCACCTTCAGGGAGCTCCCGCGCGCCGCGTTCGAGGGCGGTCTCACCAACGGAATGATCATGCTGATCATCGGCACGGCCGCGATTTTCAGTTGGATTCTGACCACCCAGCAGGTTCCCGTCATGCTGCGGGAGCTCATTATGGGAATCACGGACAATCCGCTGGGCATCCTGATGATCCTGAACATCATGCTGCTGATCAACGGCTGCTTCATGGAGCTGACGGCGTCCACCTTCATCTATATCCCCATCGTCTTCCCTCTGGTGGTCGCGGCGGGCATCGACCCGGTGCAGTTCGGCATCGTGGCTATTTTGAACATGACCTTGGGCCTGCTTACGCCGCCTTTGGGCGTGAACCTGTTCATCGCCAAGGGCATAGACTCGCGCACGGATTTCAACGGCATCATCAAATCCGTCCTGCCGATGTTCGCGCTCCTGGTCTTTGTGCTGCTGCTCGTGACGTTCGTTCCGTCGCTGTCCACGGGCTTGATAGATCTGTTGGGTTCCGTCACGTAAAAACCTTTGGCGTGGCGTTTGAGTGGTAACATTGCGGAAAGGCGAAGTATGTTTTTGGGCGTGGACATAGGCTCCTCCTCCTCCAAAGCGGTCGTGGTCGACGCGAAACGCAAGGTTTTGGGCGAGCATATCGTCAATAGGGGAACCGGAAGCGACGGCCCCGAAATCTCCGTGAACGTCGCGCTTGAAATGGCGGGTCTGCGGCGCGAGGACATCAGAAGGTGCGTGGCGACCGGCTACGGGCGCATGCGCTACGAGGGCGCGGACAAGCAGATCACGGAAATAAGCTGCCACGCGAAGGGCGTCTATTTCTTGGCGCCCGCCGCGCGCACCATCATCGACGTCGGAGGACAGGACGCCAAGGTGATTCGCGTCGCGGAGGGCGGCATGGTTGAGAATTTCGTTATGAACGAGAAATGCGCGGCGGGAACGGGGCGTTTTTTGGAGGTGATGACCCGCGTATTGGGCTGCGGGATCGACGAGCTGTCCGGCCTCGCGGCGCGCGGCCGAGACGGGGTGGACATCAGCAACACCTGCACGGTCTTTGCGGAGTCGGAGGTGATCTCCCGCTTGGCGTCCGGCGCGAGCCGCGAGGATGTGGCGCTGGGGGCGCACGTGTCCGTCGCGCAGCGCATCGCGGGTCTCTGCGCCCGCACGGGTTTGGCGGACGCCGTCGTCATGACCGGCGGCGTGGCCTTGAACGACAGCGTCGTGTCCGCCATCGAACGCGAGATCGGCCGGCCCATCGTGCGTCTCTACGATCCCCAAGGCGCGGGCGCCCTGGGCGCCGCGATTTTCGCGGCGGAAGCGGAAGACGCGCGCTAAGTGTATTTTGACGCCGCGCAGACCGCGCGGCGTAGCAAAAACAAGTGTTTTTGATAATGAAAGGATTTTGCAGATGGAGACAGTAAGGCAATTGACGGCGGTCCGCGAATTGAACGCGGAGTACAAGAGAAAGCTCGTAAGCGCGGACGAGGCGGTCAAGTCGGTGAAATCCGGCGACCGCGTGCATTACGGCTTGTTTTGCGGCATCGTGCGCGATTTGGACATCGCCTTGGCCAAGCGAACGGAAGAGCTGCGGGATGTGGAAGTATGCGATACCATTTGGGCCTACGGCGAACCGCCCGCCATATTGAAAGCGGATCCGGACGCGAAGCATTTCAAGTACATGAGCACGCATATGAGCGCCATGGATCGCAAAATGAACAAAGAGGGGAGATGCTGGTTCATCCCCGTGCAATTCCGCGAAAACACGAAGCTGTGGGCGGAAAACGTCGGAAAGATCGATGTGGCCATGCTGCAGACCGCGCCCATGGATCGCTTCGGCTATTTCAATCTGGGGCCGCAGGTCGCCGAGTATTGGGGTATTTTTTCCAAGGCCAAGCGCATCATCGTGGAGGTCAACGAAAATCAACCCATCACGCACGGCATCGAGAACGCCGTTCACATCAGCATGGTGGATCAGATCGTGGAAGGCTCGAACCGGGCGCTGCCCAATCTCGTCGCCAAGCCGGCCACCGAGATCGAAAAAAAGATTGCGGCGCATGTCGTGGAGCGCATTTCGAGCGGAAGCACCCTTCAGCTCGGCATAGGCGGCATGCCCAATTACGTCGGCTCCATGATCACGGACTCGGACATCAACGACCTGAGCGTTCACACGGAGATGTTCGTGGACGCCTACGTGCATCTGTACAACGCGGGAAAGATCACGGGCAACAAGAACCTCCACAGGGGCAAGATGGTGTTCACCTTCGCGATGGGTTCGCAGGACGTGTACGATTTTCTGAATGACAATCCCATGGGTTGCGTCGGTCCCGTCGATTACGTGAACGCGCTCGATATCATCGCCGCCAACGACAAGGTCGTTTCCATCAACAGCTGCTTGCAGGTGGATCTCTTTGGGCAGGTCAATTCGGAATCGTCGGGCTTGCAGCACATAGGCGGCACGGGCGGACAGCTCGACTACGTGATGGGCGCCTTCCAGTCGCGGGGCGGCCAGAGCTTTCTCTGTACGCCTTCCGTTCGGCAAAACAAGGACGGGAGCGTCGAGTCGCTGATTGTCGCGCGCCTGCCCGAGGGCTCCATCGTTTCCACGCCGAGAAGCGCGACGCACTACGTGGTGACGGAATACGGCGCCGTCAATCTGAAGGGCAAGTCCACGTGGGAACGCGCGGAGTTGCTGATCTCCGTCGCGCATCCGGATTTCAGGGACGAGCTGGTGCGGGAGGCGGAGTCTATGGGGATTTGGAAGAACAGCAGCAAGGTTCTTATATAGGTTGATTGAAGCTTTGAACGGTTACGAAAAAAGGGGAGGTACGGTATGAGCATGAAATTTCAGGATTATGAAAAGTATTTGAGCCCGGCGCTTTCGAAGACCACGGACTTGGTCGTTGAAAGCGGCAAGGGCTGCTATGTGACCGACGTAAACGGCGACGTCTATCTCGACTTCGTGCAGGGCATCGCGGTCAACGCCTTCGGCCACAGCTATCCGAAGATCGTCGACGCGATGAAGGCGCAATTGGACAAATTGACGGACGCGTCCTTCAATCTGGTCAATTATCCGACGACGCTCAAATTCGCCGAGCGGCTCGCCGAAACGACACCCGGGGATCTGAACTGCGTGTTTTTCAGCAACAGCGGGGGCGAGGCCTGCGACGCGGCGCTCAAGCTGGCAAGGGCGTACACGGAGCGCCCCTGCATCATAGCCTTCAGGGGTTCCTTTCACGGCAGAACCTTGGGCGCCACCAGCGTGACGGCTTCTTCCTCCAAGTACAGGAAGCATTATGAGCCGCTCGTCGGCGGCGTGCATTTCGCGCCCTACCCCTCTCCCTATCGCTGGGGTTACGCCGAGCGCCAAGTCGATCCCGAAACCTGCGCGGCCGAAGCCCTGGGAGAAATACAGAAGATCTTCGATTATCTCGCGGCGCCGGAGGACGTGGCGGCCGTCATCATAGAGCCCGTCATGGGCGAGGGCGGCTACATCGTTCCTCCAACGAGCTTCATGAAGGGCCTGCGCGAGCTCTGCACGAAGCACGGTATCCTGCTCATCTTCGACGAGGTGCAGTCCGGCTACGGCAGGACGGGCAAAATGTGGGCGAGCGAGCATTTCGGCGTCGTGCCGGACATCATGACCTCGGGAAAGGCCATCGCCGGCGGCTTCCCCATGTCGGCCATCATCAGCACGCGGGAGATCATGTCCAAGTGGCTCCCCGGCATGCACGGCTCCACCTTCGGCGGTCATCCCGTGGCCGCGGCGGCCGCCCTGGCCGTGCTGGACGCCATGAAGGAGGAAGGCATACCGGAAAACGTCAACAAGATGGGCGAATACCTGCGGGGAAGGCTCACCGAGCTGCAGAGGAAATTCCCGGTCATGGGCGATGTGCGCGGACTGGGGCTCATGACGGCGGTGGAATTCATCCACCCCGAGGACAGACGCCCCAACGGCGAGGCTTTTTCCAAGCTGCGCAAGTACGCGCTCGACAACAAGCTCCTGCTCCTCGGCTGCGGGGTGTACGGAAACGGATTGCGCTTCGCGACGCCGCTGAACGTCACGAAGGAGGAGTTGGATAAGGGTTTGGCGATTATAGAAAGCGGCCTCGGCGAACTATAATTACCGGCAAAAATGTAAAATTAAATAGTGCTTGACAGGAGAGGATGAATCGCGGTAGAATTATACCCATAATTCAGGCAACGACGCCGCAGAATGTTTCTCGGCGTTGTTTTTGTTTTTTATGCGTGTTTGTTAAAAAGGAGGAAGAAAATGAAAAAAGCAGCTGTATGGTTATTGGCGCTCTGCATGGTTTTCGCGTTTGCGGCCTGCGGAGGCGGCGGAAGCGGAAGCGGAAGCGAGAGCGAAACGGCCGGAGAAGGCGAAGCGACCGCCGAGGGCGGCGAGGAAGCGGCCGTCGAACCCTTGGTGATCAAGGCCGGTCATGTGGAAACGGAGGAATCGCCCCTGGGTCAGTCGTTTATCAAGTTTGAGGAGTGGATCGAAGCGGAGTCCGGCGGCGCCATCCAGGTGGATGTCTACGCGAACGGCGAGCTGGGCGGCGACCGGCAGGTGTTCGAGGCGGTCAACCTCGGCACGGTGCAGCTGACCGTCGGCGGGAATGGCGCGCTCACGCAGTACGACGAGAAATTCGCGCTGATGGGTCTGCCCTTCGTGTTCGACGACAAGGAAAAGGAGAACGCGGCCATGACGGGCGCCTTCGGCGACCGGCTCATCGACTGGCTGGCGGATTACGGCTTCAAGTGCTTCGGCTTCCAGTACGACGGCGCGCGCTCCATATCCAACAACAAGCGCCCCATCAACACGGTGGCCGATATGGAAGGCCTGAAGATCCGCGTGATGGACTCGGATTTCTACGTTCGCCTGTTCCAGCTTTTCGGCGCGAATCCGACGCCCATGAGCTTCACGGAGATCTACACGGCGCTCTCGCAGGGTACGGTGGACGGGCAGGACAATCCTCCCAGCCTGACCTACGACAGCAAGTTCACGGAGGTTCAGAAATACTACAGCCTGACGCGGCACATCTACGCGGAATCCCCCATCCTCGCGAATCTCGAATGGTGGAACGGGCTTACGGAGGAACAGCGATCCATCCTGAGCGAGGGCATTGAAACCTGGCTGCACAGCTGGCAGAGGGAGACGGCCATGAGCCTCGAGGACGAATACGTCCAAAAGATACGCGACGCGGGCGTTGAGGTCAACGAGCTTAGCCCCGAAGGCTTGCAGAGCTTCAAGGACGCCGCGCAGCCCATCTACGCGGAATATCAGGAGAAACTCGGCGACGTTTACACGGATTTGCTGGATCTTGCCAAATAGTTCCGTTCTTTCTCGCGTATCCGGCGGGCGCATCGCGCCCGCCGGGCGCGATTTGCTCGTCTCTGCGGCTCGAGGTTCGCCGCAAAGGAGTCGAATATGGAAAAAAAACCGAACAAGTTCTTTTTCATTCTGAATCGCACGGAGGAAATCCTGCTCGTGACGCTGATCTCCATCACCGTCGTGCTTCTGTTTTCGCAGGTGATCATGCGATACGTATTCAACAATTCCCTTCCGTGGACGGAGGAATTGTCGCGCTATTTGTTCATATGGGAATCGTGGCTCGGAATCAGCATAGGCGCCAAGCAGGCGAAGCACATCAAGATCGTGATCCTGACGGATCGCTTGAAAGGGATGCTGCGTCCCATCGTTCTGACCGTCGCGGATCTCTTCACGCTGTTCGTGTTGGTCGTGCTCATAGGCTACGGCTTCGTCTTGACGCAAAAGATTATGGCCATGTCCACGAATTCCTCCGTGCTGCACATACCGATGTGGCTGATCTACGCTTCGCTCCCGGCGGGCTGCGCGCTCATGACCTTCCGCATCGTGACGGATATCGCGAACCGTCTGCTCGGGCGCGGCGAGCGTCCGGAAGGAGGTGACTGAGCGCAATGGCGATACTCTTTCTGTTCATCGTGTTCTTCGTCACGATAAGCATAGGCGTTCCCATAGGCTTCGCCATCGGCGGCGCCACGCTGCTCACCTTTATGATCTACAGCGAGATGCCGACCATCGTGGTGGCGCAGTTCTCGGTGACGGGGCTCGATTCCTTCCCGATGATGGCCATTCCCTTCTTCATACTGGCGGGCGCCATCATGGGCGCCGGCGGCGTCGCGAAGCGGCTCATCGACGCGGCCATCGGATTCATCGGCTTTATCACGGGAGGCTTGGGCGCGGTCGTGGCGGTCGCATCCATGTTCTTCGCCGCCATCTCCGGCTCGGCGCTGGCCACGGTTTCGGCCATAGGCGGCTTCATGATCCCCGAAATGACGAAGAAGGGCTACGACGTCGGCTACAGCGCGGCGCTCACCGCCTGCGCCGGCACCATAGGCGTGATCATTCCGCCCAGCATACCCCTCGTCATCTACGGCGTCTGCACGCAGACGTCCATAGGCGATCTCTTTCTCGCGGGCATCATCCCCGGAATTCTGATCGGCGTCGGCATCATGATCGCCAACTACTTTGTCTGCAAGAAGCAGGGCTATGGGGCGAACGAAAAACCGCAGCCGCTCAAACTGTCGCTGAAGAGGCTCTGGGAAGCGAAATGGGCCGTGCTCACGCCGGTCATCATCCTTGGCGGCATTTACGCGGGCATCTTCACGCCGACGGAAGCTTCCGTCGTCGCGGTCGTCTATTCGGCGGTCATAAGCCTCTTCGTCTATCGCGAAATGAGCTTTAGAATGCTGTACAAAACCATCGTCAGCACGGCGGTCGTCAACGGAATCACATCCTTTTTGCTCGGGCTGTCCTCCGCGTTCGCGGCCTATTTGAGCCTGGAAAACGTGCCGAAAATGCTGCTCAACGCGCTGCTCGGCGTCACCGACAACAAATTCCTGCTGCTCCTGCTGATCAACATCGCCCTGCTGCTCATCGGCTGCGTCGTGGACAATATCCCGGCGACGATCATCCTTTCGCCCATATTGCTGCCGGTCGCGGTCAGTCTCGGTCTCACGCCCGTGCAGTTCGGTTTGATCCTGACCGTGAACCTGACCATAGGCCTCGTCACGCCGCCCTACGGCTGCAACCTCTTTGTCGCCGCCGCGGTCGCGAACATAAAGATGGAAGTCATGCTCAGGAAGCTGTGGCCTTTTCTCGTCGCGCTGTTCGCGGTGCTGATGCTGATTACGTATGTGCCGGGCGTCACCACCTTTATTCTCGGCTGACGCGGCGCGTGAGAGGTTCCGATTTGAGTGGAGCTCACCACTCAGGGCAATACCGTCCCAGGCAGCCCGGCGAACGGTCATTATTTTGTACCCTTGAGTAACAAGAGGTGAGTGGCAGCGGCGGATTCATTTGCGCGCGGGCGCGGACTCCGGTTCGGACGTCTGCGCCAAAAACGGATTGGGATGGCGAACCACCAAGATTTTCGTGATTTGCAGCGTGGAGTTGTACCAATTGTGCGGCGTCGTGGAATTGAACAGGAATCCGTCGCCCGCGCGCATGGCGATGATGTCGCCGTGATAATTCACGGTCAGCGAACCTTCCAGCACATAGACGAATTCCTCGCCCTGATGGGAAAACACGTCGCCGTCCGTTGCGTCGAGCCGGGGAAGGAGGATGATGATCTCGGGAAACAGCGCGCTTTCTTTCAGATGCGCGGATAGATAATGGTGAATGAATTTTTCCGCTTCGACAAGGGAAACGGGCCGCTCGTAGCTTCGGATTATTTTGTCCTTGAAATCGTCTTCCGGATTGTTGAGAACGCTCAGAAAGTAGTTCAAATCCGTGCCGAGCACGGTCGAAATGTTTCGAAGCGAGTCGATTGCGACCGTCGTCCTGCCCCTTTCGAGCTGCGACAAAAAGCCTATGGAAAGACCCGTTCTCTGCGCGAGCGCGCGAAGCGTCAAGCGGTTTTTGAGTCGAAGCTTGCGGATTTCTTGGCCGATGTTGATCAATTTTCGCGCGCCTCGCTTTCGTCGCCCGCTTCGTGCCGCGGATTGGGATAACGCACCAGCAGGATTTCCGTGACGCAGTCTGTGTCGTTGTGCCAACGCCGCTGCGTCGAAGGCCGGAAAGCGACGCTGTCGCCTTGGAACATGCGATGGGTGCGCCCGTTGATGTTGACGGTCAGCACGCCGCTCAAAACGTAGATGAACTCTTCCGTCCCATGCGAAAGCGCTTTCCTGTCGGACGCGCCCGCGGCCGGCTCCGGCAGCAGGGAAACGAGTTCGGGAAGCAGGAGATGCCGGTTTGGGCTCGGCGACATGCCGAAATGCAGGCGCGCGCCGCCTTCGATTTCGCTCACGGACCTGTTTCCGCCGGGTACGACCGCGTCCGAGGCTTTCGCGGATTTTTGCCGTTCGTTGAAAAAATGACCCGGTTCGACGCCCAGCGCGGCGGAAATGCTTTGCAGGGAATCCACGGTAAGATTCGTCATTCCGCGCTCGAGCTGCGACAGAAAGCTTATGGAAAGATTCGATTTGCGAGCGAGCTCGCGGAGGGTTATGCGGTTTTTCGTTCTGAGATGTTTTATTTCTCCGCCTATGTCCAAGCGCGTCAACCTCCTTGGGGTTCTTCCTTGGACGCCTTTTCCGGGAGACGCCTTAAACCCAATGGGTACAATATACGTATTTTAATTTAACATCAAATCACCTTTTATACAAGTCTTTTTTGAAATATCGCCTTTGAAATATCGCCGGGATTTCGGTGGTTTCGGGTGGTTTGACGCGCTTCGCTTCCCCCTCGGCGGCCCTTTCGGGGGATTGACGCTTAATTTTTTTATCGTGAAATCATTCCGCAATAAACTTAAATAGTGCAAAAATTCGCGCAAATCGACAACCGGCGAAAAAATTACACGAAAAAGCGCATAATCACGCGAAATTTCGATTTTTGCACAGAGGGGCGCCGTGAAATTTTTGTATTGAATCATCTTGTATATGAACAAAATTATGATATAATAAACAAAAAATGAAGGGAGGCACAGTATGATCATTGCGGACAAAATCTTCATCAACGGCAACATACACACGATGGAGAAGCCGGGAGACAGGGCCGCCGCGGTCGTGGTTTACAAGGGCGAGATCGTGTATGTGGGTTCCGACGCGGGCGCGCGCGCCTATTCCGCGAAGGAAACCGTCGATCTGAACGGCAAGACCATGCTTCCGGGGTTTACGGACACGCACATGCATTTGATCGCGGATTGCATGAGCAAGGCCAAGGCGGAGCTGGGCGGCGCGCGCTCCGTGGCCGAGGTCGTTTCCATCATGAAGGATTTTGCGGCCGAAACGGACGCGGAATGGCTTCTTGGCGGCAATCTCCATATCGAAAACATGGCGGAAGGCAGGTTTCCGCATCGCTACGAGCTGGACGCCATCGACGCGCGTCCGGTGATCCTGTTCAGCTATTGCTATCACGCGCAGATCGCCAACAGCGAAGCGCTGCGGCGCGCCGGCATCGCAAAGGGTTTTCGGCCCGAGATGGAAGGACTCGTCGATTTTTACGACGACGGGGAGCCGAACGGCGTCATCCACGAAAACACCTACGGTCTGCACTTCGCGAATCTGGTGGACGGGGATATGGCGTTGGAAGCGAACCGGAAGTCCCTGCTGAAAAAATATCTCACGGATTACACGAAGCGCGGCATCACGAGCTTGCAGACCTTCTCCGCGCTGTCCGAAGATCCGCTGGAGTACGTCAACCAGTACATGGATCTGGACCGCGAGGGCGCTCTGCCCGTTCGCGTCGCGATCAATTCGGCGGGCTCGCTCGACCGCGCCTATCACGCGGTGTCGGGCTTCGGCAACGACAAGATACGCATCGGCGCCAAAAAGCTGTTCTGCGACGGTTCCCTCGGCACGAGGACGGCCGCGCTTTTGGCGCCGTATTGCGACGCTCCGGATGAAAAAGGGCTGCTCGTCCACAGCCAAGACGAGCTCACCGCCTTGGTGGGGGAAGCTTACGATTACGGCTGCGACATCGCGATTCACGCCATCGGAGACGGCGCCATGGAATTCGTGTTAAACGCCATAGAGTCGGTGCTGGACGCTCGCGCTTACGACGACGCGGGCGTGGCCGTCGCGGGGCCGCTCGACGAGGCGCCGGAGGGCTTCCGCGAGGCGGCGGCGCGAAAGTATCGCGGTCGCTATCCGCGCTTTCGCATCATTCACGCGTCGCTGATCGATCCTTCTCATACGGCGCGCATCGCGCGTCTGCCGGTGATCCTCGACGTGCAGCCGAGCTTCGTCCGCAACTGGCATTCCCTTGCCGAAGCGCGGGTTGGGAAGGAGCGCAGCGATTGGCTCTATCCCCTGCGCACCTTCACGCGGAACGGCATCCTGCTGACGGGGGGTTCGGACGCGCCCGTGGAGCCCTCGGACCCGCTCATGGGCATTCAGGTGGCGGTCACGCGAAGCGATCTTGGCGGCGTTCCCGCGGGCGGCTTCATTCCGAGGGAAAAGCTCGACGTCTTTGACGCCGTCGCTCTCTATACGCGAAACGCCGCGTACTGCACGCATGAGGAGGATCGCAAGGGTACGATCACGGAGGGGAGATTGGCGGACCTCATCGTTTTGAGCGACGATATCTTCGCCATCGATCCGCAAAGGATCGCGGCCACGCGCGTGGAACAGGTGTATCTCGGCGGCGAGCGCGTATTGTGACGCCGATCTGCCCCGCGCGAATCGGCGGATGCCGCGCGGCCTCGGTCGCGGCGCCGCGCGGACGGCAAATCCAAAGGAGGTGATGCGGCTTTATGTTATCGGGCGAGCGGGCGCGTTGTCGCGCTCGAGCGCATATGGAACTCGGTTATCGCATGGGAGGTGAAAAAAAATGGTTTGGGCTGATCTTTCTGTAATCATACTGTATCTTATATTGCTGCTGATCATAGGCGGCATCGTTTCGAAGAAGGTGAAGACGCACGAGGACTCCGTCGTCGGCGGCAGATCCTTCGGCGCCTTTTTCGCCGCCGTCGGCAAGGCGGCGAACCTCGCGGGAGGGCCGTCGACGGTGGGCGGCGCCGGTTACGGCTATACCTACGGCGTCTCCGGCTCGTGGTTCGCGATAGCGAACGTCATATCGACCACCGTTTGGTCGCCTTTTACGCCGCGCTTCTGGCGCGCCATGTCGCGCGGAGGCTTTACCAGCATCGGCGACTATCTGGGCTATCGCTACGGGAAATTCGCGCGGATATTCGCGGGCCTTTTGAACAGTCTCGCCTATATGGGCTTCGTGGCGGCGCAGATCATCGCGACCGGCACCATTCTCGCCGTTTTGCTCGGATGGAACCCGAAGGTGGCCATGCTCGTGACCACGCTCATCGTAATCATCTACACGATTCTCGGCGGCTTGAAGGCGGTCGTTTATACCGACCTTTTGCAGCTGGGCATCCTCTATGTGGGCCTCGTGCTGATACTGCCGGCGCTTGCGGTGGGCAAGGCGGGCGGCATGGAGCAGTTGTTCGCGGCCCTGCCCGAGGCTTTCCAACAGATCGGCGCGATGGGCTGGCCTCGGATCATCGGGGTGATCGTGGCGCCGACGATACTGATGCCTTTCGCGATGCAGGCCTCGTATATCTACACCGCGTCTTGTAAGAGCTCCAAGGCGGCTTGGCAGTCCAACCTGCTGACGGGCGTCTTTTACGGACTCCCGGCGCTGTGCTCCGTGTTCGTGGGATTGGCCGCCTTTGTCCTTTTCCCGGGATTGGCGTCCGCGCAGGACGCGATGCCCACGGTGATCATCGAATTCTTGCCGCACGGCGCGATCGGTCTCATGATCGCGGCCATACTGTCGGCGACCATGAGCACGTCCTCCACCTGTCTGCTCTGCTCGACGAACTGCTTCATCACCGATGTCATGAACGCGGTGTCGACGAAGACGCGGACGGGCGAGGAGCAGCTGAAGGTCACGCGCATCGGCATCGGGGTGATCGGCCTTCTGACGCTCTGCATCACGCTGTTCTATTCCGACATCATCGCGATCATCACGCTGGGCTACGCCATGGGCGTGGGCGGGCTGCTCGCGCCGGCCATGGGCGCGATGTTCTGGAAGAGGGCGACGACGGCGGGCTGCGTCACCGCCATGATCGTCGGAGGCGGTTCCTATCTGGTGATTCAGCTTGGTCAGCTCGCGACCTGGCCGCCGCTCTTTTTCAGCTTCCCGGTCAGCTTGCTGTTGCTCATAGTCGTATCGCTTTTCACAAAGCCGTCGAATCCGCTGATGTACGATGTGTATTTCGAAGACGAGTGGGCAAAGAGCCCAAACAATCCGGAAAACGCCTCCAATGTGACGGCGTAGCGCGGCAGTGGCGATAAGATGAAACGGGACCCCCGCCGCCGGATTCAAGCGCGGGGGTTTTTTTTCGAGGAAGGAGCTTGCCATGCATATGAAAAAAGTCGTATACTATAATACAGACGACGCCTTGGATTTTGAAAACGGTCTGCTGAAAGAGTGGGGCGTGGAGGATATTGCGCTCGTGGATTTCAAGAACGGCGAGGACAGGGACAAGCCGGAGGCGTTTTTGGAGGCCGTGGAGAGCGCGGACGGCGTGGTCGTGGAGTTTTTTCAAATCACGAGGGACGTTTTGTCGAAGATGAAGCGCACGAAGATCATAGCGCTTCAAGCCATCGGATACAGCAATGTGGATATCGAGGCCGCGACGGAAAACGGGATATGCGTCACAAACAGTCCCGGCTTTTGCACGGAGGAGGTGGCGATTCACACCATAGGCATGATGATCGACTGCGTGAGGAAGCTGACCTTTCTGGACAGAAGCGTGCGGGCCGGCCATTGGGACCCGCTGCTTGGAGGCAATACGTTCAGAATTTCGGGCAAGACCGCAGGATTGGTATTTTTTGGAAGTATTCCCAAGTATATGGCGCCCATATTGCGGAGCATGAGCATGAAGGTGCTGGTGTACGCGCCCACCAAGACGAAGGAATTCCTCGAATCGTTCGGCTGCGAAAAGGCCGATTCGCTCGATGCGCTTCTGCGCGCGTCGGACTTTGTTTCCATGCACACACCGCTCATACCGGGCGTTACCGAACGCATGATGGGGGAGGCGCAGTTCCGGCTGATGAAGGATACCGCCTATTTCATAAACACGGCCAGAGGCGGGGTCGTCGATGAGCGGGCGCTCGTGCGGGCGCTCAAAGAGGGTTGGATAAAGGGCGCCGCCGTCGACGTGATCGAGGACGAGGCGAACGAGCAAAGCGATCTGTTCGGCCTTGAAAATTGCGTGATCACCCCGCACGCGGCTTTCGTGTCGGAGGATTCGTTCTTCGAGGGCAAGACGATAGCTTTGAGGCAGCTTGTGGAAAGGCTGCACTACGGGAAAATTCCCACAAATCTTGTGAACAAGGATGGTATGAAAATATGATTGTGGATGGAGGACGTTTGTTTGCGAGACAGTTGAAGAAGGAGGGGGTTGAAAAGATATTCACCCTCTGCGGCGGGCAGATCATGCCCGTAATCTACGGTTGCAGGGCCGAGGGGATCGAGGTCATAGACGTGCGGCACGAAAACGCGGGCGTCTACGCGGCGGACGCCTACGCGCGTTCCTCGGGCAAGCCGGGCGTGATGCTCGCGACGGTTACGCCGGGGGCGATGCAGACCATGCAGGGCATATTTGAGGCGCGGGCCGCGGGTTCGCCCGTTTTGGTCATTTCCGCGTCCGTGGGCGTCGGCGACTTCGACACGGGCGCGGAGCAGGATATGGGGATGGACACGATCGCGATCCTGAGGAGCAACACGCTTTGGGCCGCGAAGATCTTCGAGACGGAACGCATACCGGAGTATGTGTCAAAGGCCTTCCGGCAGATGCTCGGCGCCGCGCCCGGCCCCGTGTACCTCGAAACGCCCGTAAATATAATGAAGGCAAGGGTGGAAATGGACGGCGTCAAATTTCCGGACAAGCCTCGCTTCGTGCAGGCTTTCGGCGATCCCGCGCGCATCGCCGAAGCGGCGGATTTGCTTGCGAAGGCGGAGCGGCCCGCGCTCGTGATCGGCGACGCGGCCGTGTTCACGGCGGAAGGCGGGCGCGCGGCGGTCACGGAGCTCGTCGCGCATCTCAGGATGCCCGTGTACGCCGCCACGATGGCGCGCGGGCTGTTCGGCGACGAGGACGACGTTTTGTTCCGCGTCGGCGAGGGCGCGCTTTGCGAGGCCGACGTCATCGTCACGCTCGCCGCCGCCATGAATTTCAGGCTGAACAACGGCAATCCGCCGCTGATCAACGAGAATGCCCGCTTCGTGCAGATACATCCGGACGTGCGCATGCTGGGCTTCAACCGCGCGGCCGACGTCGGCATCGTCGCGGGCGCGGGCGCGGCGGCGCGGCAGCTGCTCGAAGCCGTCCGCGAAAGGCGCGCGGCGCGGACGGACGACGCGTGGGCGAAGCGCGCCGAGGCGCTGCACGCCGCGTATCGCGCCGAATGGAACGCGGGCTACGCCGCAGACGCCGGCAAGCCGATGCACCCCGCGCGGCTCGCCGCCGAGGTGGGCAAGTTCTTGAACGAGGAGGCGCCCGACTGGTCCGTCGCGGCGGACGGCGGCGACGCGTACGAATGGATATTGCGTGCCGTGCGCGCGCGCGCGCCGGGCCAGATCGTCGGCTACGGCGCGAACGGCACGATAGGCGTGGGCCAGGGCTTTGCCATGGGCCTTTGGCTCGCGCGCGGCAAGCCCGTGCTGGAATACACCGGCGACGGCAGCATAGGCTTCCATCTCGGCGAATTCGACACGATGGCCCGCTTCGGCATGCGCGTCGTCTGCGTGATTTCCAACGACGCGCAGTGGGGCATGGTCAAACTGGCCGAAACCATGCGGAACGCGGACGAGGTGAAGGACGGCTACATCGCGACGACGCTGGCCGAAAGAAGGTACGAAAAGGTCGCGGAGGCGCTCGGCGGATACGGCGAATACGTCGAGGATCTCGAAGAGGTGATCCCCGCCATCAAGCGGGCCTACGCTTCGGGCAAGCCGGCCATCGTCAACGTCAAGGTCGCCGACGGCCATCCCTGCCCCTTCACCGTCCTGTACGGATGCGGGGGCCGCCCCTTGACAAAAGAGGAAATCGCCGCATATTACGCCAAGTCTTAGGCGTTTTGTCATTGGGCGCGGCGGCCCCGCCGCCGCGCCGGAAACAGGGGGTTCAGAGAGCATGAGACGCAAAATCGTACTGTACAAAGCGGAAGGCGCCGGCACGGGCGTGGAAGAAGAAGTGCTGCGAGCGGCCGGCTGTCATGACAAATACCGCTTGGTCAGGATGGACGCCGACGACGATGAGGCTTTTTTCAGGGAAGCCGAGGACGCCGACGGCGTGATCCTCGTCTACACCGACCTGCGCGAACAAAACCTCAAACGCCTGAAAAACTGCAAGGTTTTGGCCGTACACGCGGTGGGCTTCAACAACATCGACCTGAAGGCGGCGACGGAGCTGGGCGTTTGCGTTTGCAACACGCCCACCTATTGCGTTGACGAGGTCGCCGCGCACACCGTCGCCCTGGCGCTCGACGGCATCCGAAAGATATCGCAGATGAACCTGCTCGTGCGCCAAGGCCGGTGGCCGTACGTCACCGATTGCGGAAAGATGCGCGGCACGCGCGGCATGACCTACGGGCTGGTTTCCTTCGGCAACATTCCGCGGCGCATTCCGGAATTGCTCAAACCCTTCGGCATGCGTTTTATCGCCTACGACCCCCACGTCGAGGACGGGATTTTGGCGGAATTCGGCGTGGAGAGGGCCGAAAGCCTCGAAAGCCTCTTTGCCCGCAGCGACTGCGTTTCGGTGCACAGCCCGCTCCTTCCGGCGACGCGGCGCATGATCTCCAAGGCGCAGTTTGACGCCGCCAAACCGGGGCTCGTCCTCGTCGTCACGGGCCGCGGCGGCGTGGTGGACGAAGCGGCGCTCCGCGACGCCTTGCTGGACGGCAGGGTCTCGTTTGCGGGCTTGGACGTGCTCGAGAGCGAGCTGCCCGAAAGCGAGGAGGCGGACGGCGCCACTCCGCTCGCGGGCCTGGACAACGTCGTCATAACGCCGCACATCGCGTATTACACGGAGGACTCGCTCGACCGCTGCCGCGCGCAGGCCATGGAGCAGGTCGTCTCGGTCTTGGAAGGCGGGAAATTGCCCGCGCATCTCGTCAACAAGGAGGTGGACGGCAGGGCGCGATTTCAAATGGCTCCGTAGGAATCGCCGCGGAGACAGAAAGCGCCGCAAGCGCGCTGCGGTTCCGAAAGCGGAAGGAAAGCGCGAATTTCATTATAGAAAAATCCGTCTCAAAGCGATTTGAGGCGGATTTTTTTAGGGCAAAGTGTAAATATTTTGAAAAAATTTAAAAATATCCTTGACATTATTCAATATAATGGTATAATAAAAAATAATTGGAAATATCTTGCGTGCGAGGGGCTGCCCTCGCGGAAAGGAGACGGTGTTTTGAAACGATGGAGGCCGGTCTTGGGCGTGTTGCTGGCGCTTTTCGCCGTCGCGGGGCTCGTGTTCTGGGAGACGGAGGGACGCAGTAAGCTGCTCATGGAACTTGTGGTGGTCGCGAGCGCGGACATGCGCGCGGGTACGCTCGTGCGGGAGGACATGCTCACCGCCGCGCTGATTCCCAAGGACGGCGTGTTGGAGAATGCTTTTCGCGCGGGGAGCGAAAGCGAGATCGTGGGAAAGAGGACGGCGTGGCCCATCTCCGCGCGGCAGCAGATATCGTCGGACGCCTTCGCGCCCGAGGAGGATTACCTGAAGAAGGGGGAAGCCTTCTTCGTGATACCGGCCGCGTGGATAGCGATGCGCAGCAGCGCGCTGCGGCGCGGCGATACGGTGGAGATCGCGTCCGCGCTCGGCGACGGGGCCGGCTTCGGCCGCTACAGGCTGGCTTTTGTGAAGGACGCGGACGAACTGGAGGTGCGCGACATGCCGGCGGGCGGCGAGGCGCTTCCGGGCGCGCTTTCGCTCGGGGAGCGCACGGACGCGAACGCGATGATCGACCACGTGGAAATCATCGCGACCAAGGGAGCTTACGAGGCGATACGGGTCTACGCCGAGAGCGCGCTCGCGCCTTCGCTCCTGTTGATTCAAAGGGAGGAATGAGGCTTGAGCGAATATTTCATATTTCACGGGATCGATCACAAGGTGGGAACCACGATGGTCGCGCTGTCGGTGGCGGAAGCTCTCGCGGAAAGGCTGCCCGAAAAAAAAGTGCTGTTTCTGGCGCTGAACGGGCGCGAAAGCGCGGAGTACGTGCGCGCGGGCGCGGAGAGCGTGGACGCGCTGAAAAGCCGGCTCGAAAGCAGGCTGCTCGGCGAGGAGGAATTGATCGCGCACTGCTTTTGCGCCAAGAACCTGTATGCGCTCGGAGGCATCGCAAACGAGGAGGATGAGCGCTACTACATGCCCGAGGCGGCTTCGTTTCTGCTGGACGTGGCCGGACGCGCCTTCGATTTCGTCGTCGCGGACGGCGGCAACCGCCTGGACAACGGCCTCGCCTTCGGCGCGCTGCTGTACGACGCGAACCGCTTTCTCGTGCTGACGCAGCAGGAGACGGCGTTGGCGCGCTGGGAGAAGCGCAAGGCTCTCTACGAGCGGCTCTGCGTCATGCCGAAAGCCTATGTCCTGAACAATTACGTCGAAAAGGACATCTATCCGGCGGATTACGTGGCGCGCAGATTCGAGGAGGAGCGAGAGAGGTTTCACTGCGTGCGCTTTGTCCAAGGCGGGCGCCGGGCCGAGATAGAGCGCAAAACACTGTGGGCGAGCGCGGCCGACGGCTTCGCCGACGACATCGCGGCGCTGGCCGGCGCGCTGACGGGCGAGACCGCGGACGCGTTCGCCGCGCGCAAGAGGAGGCGGCGTTGGAAAAGTTTTATATAGAACGCTATCTGGCGGAGCAATCGCCGCGAGACCAAGAAGCCCTGAGCTTCGCGGGCATCTGCGAGAAGATCGAGGCCGAATTCCGGCGGGAGTGGGAGGAAGAGCGGAACGACGCGCACAGGATCATCGAGATTCAGAAGCGCGCCATCATCGGCTATGAAAAAGAGGTCGCCTATTTCAAGAACAAGATAACGGGCTTGCTGCGCAGGTTCAAGGGCGAGAAGACCGCCTTTCCGAGCTGGTATCCCTCTCTGACGGACGCCGTCTACCACGAGAATTGGGGTTTGGCCGGCATGGCGGAATGGTTCGCGGGCGCGTTCTCGGAAAGCGGCTCCGCGAAGATCATCGGGGATCGAATCTATTTTCTGGAGGACGGCGCCATGCGCCTGAAGCCGCAGCGGATCGGTTTTGAGCGGCGAGAGCAGATGGTGCGCGCCTTTCTGCTGATGACGCCCGACGAGCGCCTCGACAAGGAATTTCACGAGGTGTACATGCTGGACGGAACGCGCGTGACGATATTTCGCGGCGGCATGACCAAGTCCGGGCAGGACGCGATCATATTCAGGCGCTACATCATACCGAATTACAGCTTCGAGGAACAGGCGGCACGGGGTTCCATCCCGGCCGAGGCGGTGGATTTTTTCAAGAGCATGGTGCGCGTGGGCTACAACGTGGCATTCTGCGGCCCCGTTCGCTCGGCGAAGACCACCTTTCTCTCCACGTGGCAGAGCTGCGAGGACGAGCGGCTCGAGGGCGTGATGGTGGAAACGGATCCCGAGATTCCGCTGCACCGCCTGATGCCAAACGCGCCGATCATACAGCTGATCGCGGATCACGAAAAGCTGCGGAACATCTCGAAGAACCTGCTGCGCAGCGACGCGGACTATTTCATCCTGGCGGAGGCGCGGGACGGCGTCGCGCTGGACACGGCGGTTCGCATGGCGCGCAAGGGAACGCGCCGCATGAAGCTCACCTTTCACACGCGCGATCCCATGAGCTTCGCGCACGACGTCGCCGTGGAGATCGTGCGGACCATGGGCGGCGACATAGAGGAAACGGCGCGCAGGGTCGCGGGCGGTTTCGACTACGTGTTCCACTTCGTTCAGCTCAAGAACAGGGGGCAAAAGAGGCTGCGCGGCATCTACGAGCTGGGCCTCGATCCCGAGAGCCGCCGCGTCGCGATGACACAGATCTGCGGCTACGCACACGCGGAGGATCGCTGGGTATGGCGCCATCACATCGGCGCGGACAAGCGGGCCGCCGGCGAGGAGGAGGACGCGGAGGCGTTTCGCCGCTTCGACGCGGCGCTGCGCGGGCTTGCGGAAGGAGGCGGCGCGTCATGATGCGTACGGAGAACATAAGCATATTGATCACGGGGGTATTTTACGCGCTGTTCGCGGGCGGGCTGCTGCTGGCGCGTTTCGACCGGTTCAAAACACTGCTCCTGATCATAAGGACGCGGCGCAGACTTCGCGCGGGAAGCCGCGCCGCGCGCGAGGGGGCCTTGGACGGTCATCTGGGCGGTCTGCTGCACACCGTGTTCAAGCGGAAATACTCGACGAACGCGTTCCGAAGCGTGAGCGGGCTCATCTTCCTGTGCATGCTGTTCGCGGGATTGCAGAGCATGCGGCCGGCGGCGGCCTCGCTGTTCGCGTTCGCCGTCGCGCTGACGCCCTACTTCCTGCTCAGGATACGGGCCGAAACGATCAGACGGCGGGGAAGCCTTGAGGGGGAGCGGCTCGTGGCGGCCTTCCTGAACCAATACAGGATCGCGAATTACAACGTTTACGAGACCTTGGAAAGATTGGTTGCGAATGGCGCAGGTTTCCGCGTCTGCGCCGGACACATCTTCAAGCTGCTGCTGGAGATCCGAAACGCGGGAAACGGCGAGAAGCTTCATCGCGCGACGGAGGCCTTCGCAAACGCCATCGACACGAACTGGAGCCGCATGCTGGCCTACAACATCAGGCTCGGCGCCGGCCGGGGCATGAACGTGTCGCCGGGCATAGAGGACATCCTCGTGCAGCTGCGCGACGCGCGCGCCGGTCTGGAGGAAACGAAGCGCCTGAACGCGGAATCGTCGCGCATCATAACCTTTTTTGTACCCTTCCTGTACTTCGGCTTGAACGCGATCGCGGTGCGATTTCTCGGCCTTTCCTTTCCGGAGCTGCTGCGGAATCAGCTGGGTACATCCGAAGGCTTCGCGCTGCTGATCCTGATCGCCCTGCTCTTCGTCGTGAACGTGATCCTGATCGAACTCGTCATGCACAGGAAGATGGATTATTGAGAGAGAAAGGAGGGCGCGCATGGAACACATCACCTACTGCGTGTATGCGGTCTGCGCTTTGGCGGCTTGCGCCGCGCGCTGGCTGACGCTGCCGGTCAGGCGCCGGCTGGCGGTCGTCGAGCGCGGCAGAGAGGGGGCGCGGCGCGCGGGCAAGCGGCTGCGCGCAAGGTTCAAGGAGCTGCGGGAGCGGATGCTGAAAGACAGAAAGGACAGGGAGATCTACGAGGCCATCAGCTTTCTGCGAAACGTCACGGCCGTGGGCATGAGCGGGAGCATGAGCGCGGATCTCGCGCTGCAGCGGCTCGCCGAGAGCAAGGGCGTGCTGCAACCCGCCTACGCCAAGACGCTGGGCCTGCTGCGGCTCAACAAGCGGGAGGAGGCCGTCAAGAAATTCGGGGAAGCGGTCGGCGAGGGAATCGGGCTCGACTTCATCCGCGCCGTCCTGCAATGGGACGACATCGACCCGCAGGAGCTCACCGCGTCGCTGGTCTCCTATCAAAGGAGCTTGAAGGAGATGCGCGTCACGGCGCGCAAGAAGCGCGACGAGCTGCTGAGCGATTTGATCTACATCCCCGTGATTGTCAACATATTGCTCATATTCGTGAATTTCATATTTGTTGCGTATTTCGCGGAGCAGCGGGATATGCTGAGCGACCTGTTTTTTTGAGGTAAGAGGAGGTTTTGGCGTGAAACAGACCATTATATTATTGGCAACGGTCATACTGGGCATCGCGATTTCATCGATGATTCTGTCGTTTGGCGAAACGACGCAGAAGATTACGAACGCGACGCAGGGTGCGATGGAAACGCACCTGATTGTGACGGAGTAGGCATGAAACAGTTTGTCGTGTTGATTGCGATGCTGGCGCTCGGGCTTGCGATATACGGGATGATCGCGGGTCCCGGCGAGCATTCGATGCTGTCGGCGGTGAAGGGGATATGGGTGGAGGAGATCGATCTCCGCACGCGCGAACCCTAAAAAAGGAAAAAGGATATGAAGCAGTTTATCGTGTTGGCCGCCGTGCTGCCGCTCATCATGGTGTTCATCATGCAGTTTTCGCTCGAGCAGATGAACCAGGGCAGGATCGCGGCCTTGCAGGAGCTCGTGTACGGCGCGAAGGAGCGAGCCAAGCAGGAGGGGCGGTTCACGCCCGAGATCAAGTCGGCGCTCGCGCGCGACATCGCGGAGCGCTTCAAGCTCGACGAGAGCGACATCGTCATCGAAGCGGACAATCGCGTGAAATACAGGCGCAACGACTTCGACGAGCGCGAGATGATCGCGTACAGGGTCGAGGTTCCCATCGAGAGAATCATGGCGGGAAACAGGCTGATGGGGATATCCGACGAAGAAAACGCGGGCCGTTACGTCATAGAGGGCAGCACGGCCAGCGAGAGGCTGCGTGACGAGCCATGAAGATTTTAATTGTGTTTATGGGCATGCTGCTGATCTGCGCGGCCTTCGTGTTCTACCAGAACGACATGGGACGCTACGCGCGCGCGCAGACCGCCCTGAAGGCGCTCGCCGAGGAATGCGCCGCCGGCGCCGCGCTCTACTTCGACGAGACGGCCTACGCCGAAGGCCGCACGGTCTTCAACGAGACCGAGGGCCGCGCCTATATCTCCCACATGCTGGCGAACTCCCGCGTTCCGGCGCCGGATGTCGGGGCCGCCGGTCTCATTGCCGCCTCCGTGTCGTTTTACGACGACAGGGGCGCCTACGGCGTAAGCGCCGGCCCCTACGGCGTCATCAGGCATCCCTCCGTCGTCGTGCGGCTGCGCGTCGCGACCGAGGACATCTTTCGGCTGCCCTTTCTGACCGTGACGGCGCTCGAACGCGAGGCCATGTACGAGCTGCCGAATTGATGGGAGAGCGAAGAACAAAAACGCAAAAGGACGCCGGGAAGCGCCCTTTTGCGTTTTGGCTCGCTTATTGCTTTTATTGCTTCGGTTCGGGATCGGCCGCTTCGCCCGTCTCGCTTGCCTCGGCCTCGGGAAGTTCCGGTTCGGCGCTCGCGAGCGCAAGAAGGAAGCGGTGCAGGACGGCGGCCGCCGGAGCGGTGTCGGCTACGATTTCAAAAAGTCGTTATTGTTTTTGTGATTAACTTCAAAAAGTCATTGCACTTTTAGTTTAAATCGCATAAAACAAAATACCCTGCGGCAAGACCACGGGGTAATGGGGGATGTGGGCAGTTTGTTACGAGAGGATGCTTCAAATCGCGGGACGGGAATACCCGTAAATGTCGTCAATCGTCCCGTTCCTCGCGCAGGATGTTCTCGCGGCAGAGCTCTATCACCTCCCGCGTCGTGACGGCGTTCTCGAACACGTGCCGCGACATGCGGTTCGCGGCCGTCGTGTAGAAGCCGTTGCCCGAAAAAAAAGCGCCCGGCTCGCCCGACGCGACGACGCCGCCGTCGAAGAAAAGCGCGCAGACGTCCGCGTGCTTCGCGCAGAATTCAACGTCGTGCGAGACCATCAGAACGGTTTTTCCTCGAGACAGCAAGGCCCGCAGGATTACGGCGAAACGCTCCTTGAAATGATTGTCGAGTCCCTTGGTGGGTTCGTCAAGAAGCAGTATCTTCGATTCCCAAAGCAGCGTCATGCCCAGCGCGGCGCGTTGCCGTTCGCCCGCCGAAAGCTCGCCCGGCGCGCGGCCGAGCAGGTCGTCCAGCGTCAAAAGCGCCGTGATTCCCGCGATCTTCCCCTCTTTTTCGTCCCGCTCGAATGCGCTTCCGTCCGGCTTTACGCGCGCATCAAGCACGGACATGAGATTTTGCATGACCGTCCCTTCCGCGAACAGGCTGTCCTGGTTTTGCGGCAGCAGACTCACGGCGCGCGAGACGCGATCCTTCGCCGAGAGTTTTTTGATGTCGCTGCCGTTTATGAGTATCTTGCCCCTGTATGGGCCGAGCAGACCGCCGATCAGCTTGACGGCCGTGCTCTTTCCGACCCCGTTTCCTCCGACGATGCAAAAGAGCTTTTCTCTCGGAACCGTCAAGTTGAGTTCCTTGATCACATCGCGGTCGCCCTTGCCGTAGCGGAAGCTCAGGTCCCTGAGCTCGACGGCGGGGTCGCCGCTCTCGTCCGCCGCGCGAGGGCGGTCGACGGAACGCTTTGAGGGGGGCCGCTCGTGAAACAGATCCGACAGCCATTCCCTGCCGTCCCGCACCGTGATGGGAAAGCCCATGCTGCGCAGCGAACCCGTTTCGGCGCGCCGCCATTTGACCGCCGCGTCCCGTTCGAGCTCCAGAAACACCTGCATGGGCGCCGGCATCGCGAGCACCATGTCGTGTCCGAGCTGCAAAAGCGTGACGCCCACGCGCTTGGGCGGCGCGTCGACGATCACCTTTCCGCGATCCAATACGACGGCCCTGTCGGACATCGGAAAGACCTCCTCCAAGCGCTGTTCGGAGATGACGACCGCCGTTCCCGTCTCCCTGTTGATTTTCTTCACCGCGTCGAGGAAATCCCGTGCGGCGATGGGATCGAGCTGTGCGGTCGGTTCGTCCAAGAGCAGAATTTCCGGCTGCAAAGACATCGCGGAGGCGAGCGCAAGCATCTGCTTCTGACCGCCGGAAAGCGTGGAAACGTCTTGGTGATACCAGGATTGTATACCGAAGAAACTGACCATTTCGGCCACGCGGAGCAACACGGCGCGCTCGGGAAGACCGAGCGCGAGCAGTCCCGCGGAAAGCTCGCTTCGCACCGATTGCGCTGCGATTTGGCTGTCCGGATCCTGCATGACGTGACCGATGCGCCGCAGTTGTTCCAGCGGCGGAATCATCTCGACGGGACGACCGAAAAAGGTGATGCGACCGCTGCGCACGCCGGGCGGAGTCAGCATCGTTTTCAGATTGCGCAGAAGTGTGCTCTTTCCGCTTCCGGACTTGCCGCAGAGCGTGACAAACTCGCCCGCGCGGACGACGAGGTCTACATTGTCCAAGGCGGGCGATTTACGGCCGTGATATGTGAATGCAAATCGCTTGATCTCAAACGCGTCCATGCGCGGCGCCTCCGGTGTCGTTCGACACTTCACACTTCAAAGCCGCACGCTCACATTGGGTTGCGCGTAGCGCACGGCGACCGCCAGATCGTGCAACTCTCCGGGCATGTACGGGCGGCCCGCGTCCGGAGCCATGATGCGAAACTTGCCGTTCTCTTTCACGAATACCGGCCTGTACAGCTGCAACACGAAACGCTTGAGCCTCGGCAGCGATTCCGCCATTTCCGCGAGCTTTTTCTCCGTGATCTGCGGTATCATCGTCACGCGGACCTCGTACTCGACGTCGCTATTGCGCAACAGTTCAAAGGTTTCGAAAAGCCCCTCGCCCCCCAAGGCGCCGGCGCCGCAGATCGCGTCGTACATGGAAAGCGGCGCCTTGTAGTCCACGGCCACGAAATCGAGCAGCTTGTCGCTCAACATGGTACGCAAAACCGCCGGTCTGCTGCCGTTCGTGTCCAGCTTGACGCGGTAGCCGAGTTTTTTCAGGCCTCGCGCAAAGGAATACAGGCCGCCTTGCAGACTCGCCTCTCCGCCGGAAAGCACGATGCCGTCCAGAAGTCCGCCGCGCCTCCGCAGGAAGGATAGCACCGACTCTATGGGGACGATCGGAGGGTCGTGCAAAATATCCCTATTATGGCAATAATAGCAATCATAATTGCACCCCGCAAAGAACAGCACAGCCGACAGGCAACCGGGGAAATCCAAGGTGCTGCTTTTCTGCATCCCCGCGATGCGCAGCTTTTTTTCAAATGGCAATACGGTCATGATTGTTTATTCGTTTACGCCTTGTTTCGCGGCGATGACATACTTCTTCCTTTCATCATATTCTGTCCTCTTGCCCCTGTGATAGTGCTGCACGGGGCGCAAATAGCCCACCACGCGGCTCCAAACCTCCGTTTCCGAACCGCAGTCGGGGCAGGAAAAATGCTCGCCCGCGATGTAGCCGTGCGCGTTGCAGATCGAAAAGGTCGGCGTCAGCGAGATGTACGGCAATTTGTAATGCGTGAAGGTCTTTTTGATCAAGCTTTTGGCCACTTCGATGTCGGCGATGCGTTCGCCGAGGTAAAAATGCAGCACGGTGCCGCCCGTGTAGAGACTCTGCAGCTCGTCCTGCAGGTCGAGGGTTTCGAATATGTCGTCGGTGAAGCCCACGGGCAGCTGGCTGGAATTCGTGTAATACGGCGTTTCGCGCGTTCCGGCGCAGAGGATGTCCGGATATTTGCCGCGGTCGATGTTCGCGAGGCGGTAGCTCGTACCTTCCGCGGGCGTCGCCTCCAAGTTGTAAAAATGGCCCGTTTCCTCTTGAATCCGCGCGATCTGCTCGCGCAGGTAGCGCATCGTGTCCAGTGCGAATTTTTGGCCTTTCTCGCTCGTCAGGTCGCTGCCGTCGCCGAAGAAGTTCAGGCAGGTCTCGTTCATGCCGATGATGCCGATCGTGTTGAAATGATTGTACCAGAATTCGCCCGTGCGGGCCTTGACGTTGCGCAGGTAATGCGCGGAATAGGGGTACATGCCGCGCCCGGTCTGGGTTTCGATCACCTTGCGCTTGATCTCGAGGCTGTTCTTCGCCACGTTCACGAGCCGCCAGAGCCGCGCGCGAAACTCGACCTCGCTCTTTGAAAAATACGCGAGCCTCGGCAGGTTGATCGTCACCACGCCGATGGAACCCGTCATGGGGTTGGAGCCGAACAGGCCGCCGCCGCGCTTTCTGAGCTCCTTCGTGTCCAGCCGGAGCCGGCAGCACATCGAAAGGGCGTCCTCGGGCGAAAGGTCGGAGTTGATATAATTGGAAAAATACGGGATTCCGTATTTGCACGTGATTTCCATGAACTTATTCACGACGGGGCTGTCCCAATCGAAGGCGTTCGTCACGTTGATCGTCGGAATCGGGAAGGTGAACACCCGGCCCTTCGCGTCGCCCTCCAGCATGACGTCGCAGAAGGCTTCGTTGAACATGTCCATCTCGGCTCGGAATTCGCCGTAGGTTTCGGGCATCAGCTTGCCGCCCACGACGACGGAGCGATCCTTGAGCGTTTGCGGCGGGACGATGTCGAAGGTCAGGTTCGAGAAGGGACACTGGAAGCCCACGCGCGTGGGTACGTTGATGTTGAAGATGAATTCCTGGAGCGCCTGCTTGACCTGTTCTTTGTCGAGTCCGTCATAGCGTATGAAGGGCGCGCAATAGGTGTCGATCGAGGACCATGCCTGCGCGCCGGCCGTTTCGCCCTGCGTCGTGAAGGTGGAATTCACGATTTGGCCGAGGAGGGCGCGAAGATGTCTCGGCGGCGAAGATTCGACCTTACCGCTGACGCCTCCGAAGCCGTCCGTCAGGAGCTGCTGCAAATCCCAGCCCGCGCAGTAGGGGCCGAAGAAGCCGAGATCGTGAATGTGTATGTCGCCGTCGATGTGCGCCTGCGCGACCTCGTTCGGATAGATCTCGTGCAGCCAATACTGCTTCGTAAAGGTTTCGCGCACGTAATTGTTCATGCCGTTGATGGATTTCTGCGTGTTGGCGTTCTCCTGTATCTGCCAGTCCTTGTCGTCGAGGTAATCGGAGAACATCTGTATGGTGGCGCCGATCAGCGCGTTGCTCTCGCGCGCGCTCCGGCGTTTCTCGCGGTAGAGAATGAATGCCTTGGCCGTCTTGGCGTGGCCGTTCTCGATCAATACCTTCTCGGCCGTGTCCTGAATGTCCTCCACGAAGGCGGTGCCGTCGGCCTCCTTGGGAACCAGCCGAACCACCTGTTCGCTCAACCTGTGGGCCAGATCAAAATCGCTGCCGCCCACCGCCTCCGCCGCCTTGTAAAGCGCCCACGCGATCTTCTCTCGCTCAAACGGCGCCATCTCATTGTTCCGCTTCCTTACCCGTGTGATCATAGCCGTCAAATCCTCCAATGGCAAAAAATCCGACAATCACAGCCTCACCCATTTCGTACCGGATGGTGTGCGAAAGCCGACGGTCTCATGCTATATATTGTAATGGCAAGGGGGTGCAATGTCAATTGGAAATCAAAAATAAATCATACCCATGCGATGTGCGATGTGGGATGCGACCGCTACCGGTTCTGTGGTTCCGTGTTGTCCGTCCACATTTCGCATTGCCCGATGACGGTGGAAATCGCTTCTTCGTACCCCTCCGGCGGGTATTTGTATCGTTTCAGCAATTTCTTGACCATTCGCCGCATCCCCGCGCCGGCGAACGAAAACGCCGGGCATATGGGAAACGATCCCGCATGCCCGGCGCTTTTCCGCGCTCATTCGTTGATCTTGTACACGAGCACGAGCCCGGATTTTTGGTATATCTGCGCCACCTCCAAGAGATCCATGCCGGCGGAATTCGCCGCGATCAGGTTTGACACCCATGTCACGCCGAAATCCATCGTGCCGTTGTTGACCGCCGTGGTTTCGCCTATGTCTCCGCCGCCGGACACGATGTTGACGTCGAGACCGACCG
>JAISMX010000064.1 GCA_031276515.1 Eubacteriales Family XIII. Incertae Sedis bacterium
GGCAGTCGCGTGCGCGGGAGCGCATGAGGAAAGTCCGGGCTCCAGAGGGCAAGGACGCCGGATAACGTCCGGTGAAGGCGACTTTAAGGAAAGTGCAACAGAAACACACCGCCGAAACGGACCCGGGCGCAAAGCCCCGGCGCCGTGGCAAGGTTGAAATGGTGAGGTAAGAGCTCACCGGCGGCATGGTAACATGCCGGCCGTGTAAACCCCGTCCGGAGCAAGGCCAAGCAGGGCATCGTCATCCTCGGATGACAGCGGCGGCCCGTCGCTGCCCGGTATGGTAGGCCGCACGAGCCTGTTGGCGACAGCAGGCCAAGATAGATGATTGCCACCCGCTTGCGGGGCCGCGCCAAAGCGCGCTTCGCACGGCGGGACACAGAACCCGGCTTATGGCTTGCTCATCTTGAAATTTATCCTTGTGGCGTTCGGTCTGTTGAGCGCCGCAGGGTGATTTTTTTAATGGCGTTCGCGCACGAGGCGGTTCCAAATGAGGAAACGCATACCGCCGCGGCGCGATTCGTCGCGCTTCACACGACAACAAGGAGGACATTCAAGGCAATGCGTCACAATGGGTCTAAAGAAAACAATCACAAAACAGAAAAAGAAAACAAGATGGGCGTTATGCCCATAGGCAGATTGCTCGCGACCATGTCGTTTCCCGCCATGGTTTCGATGCTGGTGCAGGCGTTGTACAACATCGTGGACAGCTTTTTTGTGGCGCGCATCTCGGAAAACGCGCTGTCGGCCGTCACGCTGGTCTTTCCGGTACAGATACTCATGATCTCGGTGAGCGTCGGCACCGGCGTCGGCCTCAGCTCGCTCATCGCGCGGCGGCTCGGCGAGAAGCGGTTCGAGGACGCGAACAACGCGGCCGCGCACGGCTTCCTGCTGGCCTTTTGCGGCTGGATCGCGTTCGCGCTCTTCGGCCTGTTCGGCACGGCGCCCTTCGTGCGCCTGTTTTCGGACGATCCCGAGATCGCGTCGCTCGCGATACGCTTCTGCGCGATCGTGAGCGTCGGCTCGCTGTTCCTCTTTTTCCAGATCAATATAGAGAAGACCTTGCAGGCCACGGGCAACATGCTCTTTCCGATGATCTTCAACCTCACGGGGGCGCTGTGCAACATCGCGCTGAACCCCATACTGATTTTCGGCCTGTTCGGTGCGCCGAGACTCGGCATAGCGGGTTCCGCCGTCTCCACCGTCATCGCGCAATTCATCGCGATGTCGATGGGATTGTTTCTGATGTTTCGCTTCAAACACGCGGTGCGCGTCAGCTTCAAGGGCTTCCGGCCGAGGGCGAAGACCATACTCGACATATACGCCGTCGGTCTGCCTTCCATCATCATGCAGGCCGTCATGTCCTTCACGCTGTCGATCACGAATTTCATTCTGATCCGGCTGTCGCCCACGGCCATCGCCGTGCTCGGCGTGTATTTTCGCATACAATCGCTGATCTTCATGCCCGTGTTCGGCCTGAATCAGGGCGCGCTGCCGATCATAGGTTACAATTTCGGCGCGCGCAACAGGGCGCGGCTCATGGAAACCTACAGGAAGGCCGTGTTCGTGGCCCTCGTGATCATGACGGTCGGTCTGCTGTGCTTTCAGCTGTTTCCGACGGAAATACTGCTCGTGTTCAACGCCACGCCGGACATGCTTCGCATCGGCGAGAAGGCTCTGCGCATCATCAGCGTGGGTTTTGTGTTCGCGGCTTTCGCCATCGTGTCCATCACCCTCTTGCAAGCGCTGGCGCACGGTGTGCTGACGATGATCCTGTCCCTGACGCGGCAGATGATCTTCACTCTGCCGCTGGCATGGTTCTTCGCGACATTCTTCGGGCTCGACTATTTCTGGTTTTGCTATCCGTTGTCGGAGGTGCTCACCACGAGCATCCTGGCCGTTGTGATCGTGCGCATATACAGGAAGGAAATAAGGACGCTTTAAATGAAAAGACGTTTTGTGAGTTGGAACGTGAACGGCCTTCGGGCCGCGCTCGGCAAGGGTTTTTTGGACTTTTGCCGCGCGGAGGACGCGGACGCGTTCTGCGTGCAGGAAACGAAGATGCAGCCCGGGCAGGCAACGGTCGATCTTCCGGGCTACGAGCAGTTCTGGAACAGCGCGGACAAAAAGGGATATTCGGGTACCGCCATATTTTCGAAGCTGCGGCCGCTCGGCGCGCATTGCGACATCGACGCCGCGGGCCACGACGCGGAGGGCCGCGCGATCACGCTCGAATTCGACGAGTTTTACCTCGTGACGGAATACACGCCGAACGCCCAAGACGGCCTCGCGCGCATCGCCTACCGCATGGAGTGGGAGGACGCGATGCGCGCCTACCTCACGCGGCTCGACGCGCGGAAGCCGGTCATACTCTGCGGAGATTTGAACGTCGCCCACAACGAGATCGATTTGAAAAACCCGAAGAGCAACCGGGGCAACGCGGGGTTTTCCGACGAGGAGCGCGGCAAGTTCGGCGAACGGCTCGCGGCGGGCTTCACGGACGCATTTCGGCGTCTCTACCCGGACCGCGCGAGCGCTTATACGTGGTGGTCGTTTCGCGCGAACGCCCGCGCCAACAACGCGGGATGGCGCATCGATTACTTTCTGGTGTCGAACCGCATCGCCGATCGCGTGGAGGACGTGGTGCTGCTGAACGAGGTGTATGGCAGCGATCACTGCCCCGTGCGGCTCTCGATCGACATATGATAAAATTTTCATATTATGGAACCGCGTGAAGCGCCGCGCCGTCATACATTTGTCCGCCGCTTCGCGGCGGCGGGTAAATGAATTTTCTTGTGTCAGGTAATTAAGAAAGGAGTGGAATGTGCGCAACATGACGAATGCGAACCCGCGGAGGCGCGTTGTGGCCCTCATCGCGGCGTCTGCGCTGATCGCGGCTTCGGTCGCGCCGTCCCTCGCGGCGGAAACGGACGGCCTTGAGGCGGCGATTCTGCTGGCGAAGGGCATTGTGGACGTACCCGCCGAGATGGAGGAATTCGACTATTACATCTCGGAGGACGAAGCGCTCGGTTACGCGACCTACAGCCTGAACTGGAACGATGGGAAGGGCGGCGCGATCAACGCCGGCGTCGCGAACGGCCGGCTCGTCTCGCTCTATCGCTACGCGAAGGACGACGGGGAGCGAAAGGGTCTGGGCGGCGTGAGCCGCGAGGATGCGCGCAAGACGGCCGAGGCCTTCCTCGCGGCGGTGGACGCGGATCTCGCCGCGAAGATGGAGCCGATCGAGGCTGCGCCCTCCGCGAACGCGGGCCGGCATGTGTTCGGCTTCGTGCTGAAGGAGAACGGCATTCCCGCGGACTTTGTGACCGCGCGCGTCGGCGTGGACAAACACACGGGTGCGATCGCGGATTATTCGTGGAACGGCGTCGCGGATCCGCCCGTCCTGCCGGTGAACGCGCGCGCGGCGATATCGAAGGCGGAGGCGAAGGCGGCCTTCCTCGCCGAGGACGGCGTGCGGCTCGAATACCGCTCTTGGTACGACCGCGAGAGCAAAAAGCGCAGCGTGAAGCTCGTCTACGCGCTGAAGGACGCCTATCTCGCGATAGACGCCGAAACGGGAGAGGCGATCAAGCTCTCGCGCGGGATAGCGCCGCGCAACGCCGCCTATAGGATGGAGCAGGATGCTTCTTTGGGCGCCGGCGCCCCGCAGCTTTCGGAGGCGGAGATCTCCGCGCTGGAGACGCTCGGCGGTTTGCTCACAAAGGAGGAAGCGCGCGCGGCCGTCCTGCGGATCTTTCCCGAGACGCGGGGCATGGACACGGATGGCGCGAGCATTCGCGAGGACTCCTCGGACGAGTCGCGGTACATATGGAATTTGAACCTCGTGCGCAAGGTTCAAACGAACGCGGGCGCGAGCGCGGAGGGAGACGCGTGGGCGAGCGCGCGGCTCGACGCGAAGACGGGCGAGCTCCTGTCCTGGTCTTATTACGACAACGAGCAGAGAAAGGGCGTGCGGGCCGACGCGTCGCGGGACAAGGCGCTCGCGGCGGCGCGCGCCTTCGTGGAAAAGAACGTGCGCGCCGAGAAGCGCGCGCACCTCGTGGAGGACGAGACGATTTCCGATTCCTACGCCGAGAAGCCGGATGCGCTCGTATTCGACCATAGCGTTCGCTTCGACCGTTATGAAAACGGCGTGATCTTCAAGGGCAACGGCGTCGAAGTGGGCGTGGACGCGGAAACGGGCAGGGTCACGCGCTACAACCAAAGCTGGTTTGAGAACGTCGACATACAGGACGTTCCGGGCGAGAGGGGAATCGGGAAAGAGCATGACACGGCCTTCGATCTCTATGACAACAAGAGCGATTTCGGCCTCAAGTACGCGAAGCCGGACGAGGGCGACGATCCCAAGGGGAAGATCGTGCTCGTCTGGCACTGGAACGCGGCCGACGGCGTCGATTACCTGATCGACGCAGTGAGCTTCGGAATCTTGGGTACGGACGGGAAGCCCTATCGCAGCGCTTTCAACGCCGCCTACGGCGACATTGCGGGGCATTGGGCGGAGTCCGCGATCAATGCGCTGGTCGAAAACGGCTACTACATCGACAGCGCCGACTTTGAGCCGAACGCGCAAATCACGCAGGAGGGCTTCCTGCGTTACCTCTATGCGCCGGAGCAGCGCTATTACGGCACGCGAGACGATTTTTACGAGATGTTGGAGGCCGTGGGCGTGCTCAAGAGCGGCGAGCGCGACCCGGACGCGGCGCTCACGCGCCAAAACGCGGCGAAATTCGTGGTTCGTCATCTGGGCTTGCAGCGGATCGCCGAGCATCCGGAGGCGTTCGCGGCGCCGTTTGGGGACGGCCCGGATGCGGAACACAGGGGGTACGCGGCGGTCGTGAAGGCGCTTGCGATCATGAAGGGCGACGCGGCGGGCAACTTCGGCGGCGCACGCGTCCTGACGCGGGCCGAGGCGGCCGCGGTGATCTTCAATATG
>JAISMX010000075.1 GCA_031276515.1 Eubacteriales Family XIII. Incertae Sedis bacterium
GCCATTTTTGCCCATCTCGGAACCTGCCGCCCCATATTGGCTTCCTCACGTACGTCTGTGTACGCTCCGGGAGCCAAATGGGTCGGCAGAACCCGATCTGAACAAAACTTACGCGGCGTGTGAGTAGTTTTGATTTGAATAGCTGAGCAGTAACTCTGTCCATGCGAAATTCCGCGCCCGGCGCGCGGCGTCAAGGCGCGTTTCGGCGCGGCGTGCGTTCCAGCGCGTTCTTGGCGGCCGCCTGCTCCGCCTGCTTCTTGCTCCGGCCCGAACCCCTGCCGATGCGCTCGCCGTTTCGAAATACGCTGATGTGAAACAGCGTGTCGTGATCCGGCCCCTCTTGGCTGTCCACGAGATAGCGGATATCCACCTGCCCGCCCACCTGCAAGCGCTCCTGCAAATCGGATTTGTAATCGACGGCGGTGGCGCCCGAAGCCGCATCCTCCATGGCGTCGGCAAACGCGCGCGCGACGAAACGCCGCGCCGCCTCCGCGCCGCCGTCCAAATAGATGGCGCCGATCAGCGCTTCGAGCGCGTCGGAAACGACGGAGGGGCGTCCGCGGCCGCCGCAGTTCTCCTCGCCCTTTCCCAAATTCAGGAAATCTCCCAACGAGAAATCGCCGGCAACGCGAAAGAGGGAGGCTTCGCAGACGATATACGCCCGAAGCCGCGTCAGCGCGCCCTCCTCGACGTCCGGAAGCCGCCTGTACAGTTCTTCGCTGATCAGCCATTCCAGGACGGCGTCGCCGAGAAATTCGAGCCTCTCGTTGCTGTTAAATTTTGACAAATTGTTCTCGTTCACGTAGGACGTGTGGTTGAGAGCCGTTTCCAAGAGCGAGACATCCTTGAATCGGTATCCTGTTTTCTCGATCAACGCGGCTTTATTCAAGGCTGCCCGTCACCTCCAAATCCAGGATGGCGCTTTCGATGTGGCGCACAACCTCGTTTTTCATATACGGAAGGGTTTTGACGATCGCGTTTTTCACCGCCTTGGCGTTCGACGAGCCGTGCATCTTCACGAGCGCCCCTCTGACGCCGAGTATGGGCGCGCCCCCGTATTCGGAGTAATCGAAAGCGTCGCGCAGCTCGGAGAGCTTGCCCGAGAGCAGCAGCGCGCCCATCTTGGGCAGCAAGCCCGACATGAACTTTTGGCGGATCAAGCGGAAGATGCTCCAAGCCAAGCCTTCCGTCAGCTTCAGGATGACGTTGCCGACGTATCCGTCGCAGACGACGACGTCGACGGCGCCGTGCGGAATGTCGCGCGCTTCGATATTGCCCACGAAGCGCACGCCGCCCTTCGTGTCGCGGTTGCGCGCGAGCAGCGCGTGCGCCGCTTTCAGCACGGTCGTGCCCTTGTTTTCTTCCGTGCCCATATTGACGAGGCCGACGGTCGGATTTTTCTTGTTCAGAACCTTTTCCATGTAGATGGAGCCCATCATCGCGAATTCCAAGAGATTGTTCGGCTTGCACTCGGCGTTGGCGCCCGTGTCCACGAGCAGGGAAACGCCCTTGCCGAGTATGGGATAGGTGCTCGCGATGGCCGGCCTGTCGATGCCGCGTATCCTGCCGAGTATGAACAGGCCGCCCGCCATGAGCGCGCCTGTGTTGCCTGCGGAGACGAATACGCCGCCCTCGCCGTTTTTGAGCATGTTCATGCCCACGACGATGGAGGATCGCTGCTTCGTGCGCACGGCGCGGACGGGGGCCTCGTCGCCGCTTATGGCCTCCTCCGCGTGGACGAGTTCTATCTTCTTGGGATCGCATTTGTGGCGGGCGAGCTCCGCCGCGAGCTTCGCTTCGTCGCCGACGATGCAAATCGGGTTCTCGATGAGCCGCGAAGCGAGCGCCGCACCCTCCACGACGGCCCCCGGCGCGTTGTCGCCGCCCATGCCGTCCAATATGATCCTATCGCGATTTTCCATAATACTCCCCCGCAAACGGCCGGCACGCGCAAACGACGTCAAAAAACGGGCGTGTCCGCGCCACTTTTCGGTTATTGTATCACAGTGGAACCGGAATTGCAATTTTTACAAAAGAAAATGCATATTGAAATTCAAGGCACGGCAAGGTATAATGACTTCAATGGAGGTGCGCCGTGCGAGTGCCGAAAGCCTATCTGGATACAAGCGTTATCAGCCATTTGGATCAACCCGCAGTATGCCTTGCTCGACAAAACGGATGAAATCTACGCTCTTGCGGACAGAATTATACAGAGGAAGATACTTCCGCGCAAGAGCATTGAAGATGCTCGACACATTGCCCATGCCTTGATTGTGGAACGTGACTATGAGATCACTTGAAATATCAAAGGATTTCACGCTTGAAGATATTCGCAAAATCCGTGATTACGCCTATTACCGCCGTCTTGAAATCGGAGCGGCTTACGAAAAGGAAACGCGGCAGGATTACCTGAAAGGCCTCGCTATTCTGAACCGTCTGAAAGCCGAACGCCTGAAGTAAATATTTCCACAAAAGGAGCTTTGTGATGGACAGAAAACGCACGTTCGCCCTGCGCTCGACGGCCGAATACAAGACGCTCGAGACCGAGTTCGCGGAAATGGCGGCAAAGGGCTGGCTGATAGACAAAATCAATCCGTTTTCCTGCGAATATCGCAAAGCGAAAAAGCGGAATCTGCGCTTCTGCGTGGATTTGCCGCCGCAAATTTCGGGATTGGATTATCCGCACAACGAAACGGCAAACGACTACCGCGCATTGTGCGAAGACGCCGGGTGGGCGTTTGTCTGCGCGTCCGGGCAGTTGCAGGTGTTTTCCGCGGAGGACGAGAGCATTGCGCCGCTTCACACCGACCCCGAATTGGAACGCCGCATCCTCACCGATATATTTGTAAAGCGCGAATGAGCAACAGGGCCGCCAAAATTCGCGGCAAGGCGTTCGCGTTCGTTTCCGCCGCGTTGATCATCGGCTTGGCGCTAAGCTTGGCACTCGATATTTTGGGCGGCGCGCCCGCAACCGTCCGGCGAACATTGGAAACAACACTTGCGTTAATCTGTGCCTTTTGTAAAGTTGCCGGTATCGACGATCGTTATCGCTTTGCGCGGACATACCTTGACGCATATATCGCAATGTATGCATTCCAAAGAGTTCGGCGAACCGTAAGGAACAATATCCATTTTGCACGATTTTTCACAAACCCC
>JAISMX010000079.1 GCA_031276515.1 Eubacteriales Family XIII. Incertae Sedis bacterium
TTGGACTTGGCGTTCAAATATTTTCGATAAACGCGCCGCGCGGCGGCCCATTTCCTAAAAAAAGTATTCGCAATCGCCCAATATGGCTTGATTTTACGGGAACGCCATATTATAATAAAGCGTGTATGCGCAGAGTTTGGCGCTTTTTTGTGATTGAACGGCAACGATACGGTGCATAGGCGCTAAATGGCGAAATCATTACAGCAAATTAATCTTGAATTCAAGAAGGAATGCGACTTTGAGAAAAAACCCGCCGGACTGCCTCGATTTGCCGACATACTGCGGGCGGCTTCCGCGGAGTTCCGTTACCGCGGAAAGGCTGAAATCGAGATGGGCGGCGTCGCGTGGCGTGCGCTTGCGACGGAAAACGACGCGATCCTCCTTATTTCAAAGGAGATACTGGGCTTGCGGAAATTTCACGGAGAACCTCCGTTTCGCGGTTGGCGCGAGAGCGATATACGCGCATACTTGAACGGCGCTTTCCTCGGCGCCTTTCCGGCCGAGGCAAGGGAACTGATCCGAGAGATCGAGCACCGTACCGCGCGAAGCGCGGACGGCGACGAAGATGTCGCGTCGCGGGACGGCATATTTCTTTTGAGCTTCGATGAGGCGCGGGACGGCGAGTACTTTGCGGACGAAAAAGACAGGGCGGCCGCGTACGACGGCGAGTCTTGGTGGTGGTGGCTTCGTTGCCCCGGCGCCGGTTTCGATGTGAAATCCGCCGCGAGCGATATGGTGATGGCCGTCGACAAAAATGGGCTTTTCAACCGCGCGTACGTCGACTTGGCCATGGGCGGGGTTCGGCCCGCCCTATGGATGGAATTGAGCGGCGCCGGCGTTTGAACGGGCGCCATTGCGGCGTTTCATCGTGTTCGCGACGGCACAAGATTTGAACATACGGGTTTGCCGCAGAGCGTTTGCCGGTCAACCCTTGACATAGATCAAAGCACAATATGCAATAAAGCGACAGTAAATACACGTATTCGCCGGAGCCGCCGTGTTTTGCGCAAAACAGGAAAGGAAGTGCATAAATTGAGTCAAATGGTAAATTTCATCGAGGCAGCAAACGGGTATGACAAGAATCAGGTCGACGCTTATTTTGAAAAGATCACGAACGAGTACCAGAACGTATACGATGAATGCGTGTCGCTTCAGGATAAGACGGAAAGGCTCGAGACCGAAAACGGCGAGCTTTCGGAGAGCGTGCAAAGTCTGCGCGCGGAGAAGAGCGAATCGGACGCGACGCTGGCCGCTCTCAAAAACGAAATCGAACAGATCAGGGATGAGCTGGAAAAGGCGAAGTCCGAGAGCGTTGCGGCGTCGAGCGGCGACGAGATGTACAACGCGCTGGCGGAGGAGGCCGAGATATTGGCGAACCGCCTGAGAGCGGAGATAGACGTGCTGACGGCCGAAAATCACCGTTTGAACGGGCTTCTCAAGGAGCAATCCGAGGCAAAATCCGGCGACAGGGGGCCGTTCGACGGAGAAACCGTACCCAAGAACCGCTTCGACGCGATTACGGCGGCGTATATCAGTCTGACCGAGGAAAAACGAGAAGACAAGGTGCTTCTTTCGATACTTCAAAAGGAAAACGAGGAGCTGAAGAACGAGAACGTCCGGCTCGGCAAGAGCGTGAAGAAGCGCTTGGGAGCGGAGTCCGAAGTGATCTCCAAGGCGCTTTTGGATGCGGAGATCATCGCCAATCAGATCATCTCGGACGCCAGGGAGAAGGCCATGAGCATCGTCGAAGACGCGAAGGTGGACTTCAACAAGATATTCGAATCCAGAAAGAAATTGCTCGATGAAATCGACGGTGTGCAGCGCGGCTTACAAAACCTGATTGCGCAGGGCCAAACATTTGACGAACTTTTTACCGAAGATAAATGATCAGACCGCTGAGCGACATCAACGAAGAATTTTTCGCGGAGACGGTCGATGCCGGGCTTCCGGCGCAAGACGTTTCGCCGCATGTCGAAGGCGATGATGCGGCGGATTTGATGTCGTCCTTTGAAGAGGAATCGGAAACGAAACCGCATCGAAGTCCGCTGCGCTACGCGATTCCCGTCATTCTTGCGCTTGCCGCGATCCTTTTGCTCGTCATGGCGATCATGTTGGGAATGAGAGACGGAGACGCATCGGATCGCAAAGATGTTTCGGCTGACGCGGTTTCGCCGCCGTCCGGCGCGGACGTCTCGGAAGACGCCGGCGAATCGGGGGAGACCGCCGCCGGAGCCGGCGGGGATTCGGATTCGGGCGCCAACGCCGATTCGGATTCGGACGCCAACGCCGATTCGGATTCGGACGCCAGCGCCGATTCGGACGAAGGGACGGATGCCCCTTCGGCGGACCTGTCCGCGTCTCTCGCGGAGGTTGAAATCGCCGCACTTTATCTATACATCTTGGGTCCCGGCCTTGCGGAAGACGCCGATTTGAGCGCGGACCCGGCCGCGGAGCCTTCGAGGACAAGTCGTCTGGCGGACAGGATAGACGCTCACATTTCGGAGATGGCGGGCAAGGGTGCGGCGACGCTGCCGCCGAACGATGAGATCAACTCGGATTTGGAATTCACGCGCCTGACCGAGCCGGCGAACGCGCTGGTCAACGCCATCAACGCGGGCCGCGAAGCCAAGAGCCGCTTGCCTGAGGTCATCGATCTCAGAGAGAGAGCCTATGCGATGTATCCCGTGCGCGTGTTGAAAAAGCTGCTGGCGGTCGATTACGAGGATTTTGGTTCGCATTGCGCGCCCGACAATGCCTCGGAGGCCTTTGACGCCTTTGTGTACGCGATAAAATACAGGATGGAATACCTGAGCGAATTGCCTTACGCCGGGGGCGCGCAGCGCAGGGAGTTGGGCCGCGTCGCGGGGACCTATGCGAAGATAGCGGAGATCGAGGGTTTGGACGCCGCGATCAAGCGGCACGCGGCGTTTATAGCGGATTGTTTGTACGGGCCGGCCGCGCGCGGACAAAACTGACGCGGCATTCGAGCGGTTTCGATTGAGATTGTTAAACGGCAACGCATTGCCGGCGCCGCCGACGGGCGACGAGGACGGGGCAAAATACTGTTGACAGTATCTGAAATATTATAGTAAAATGATTTAACGCAACCATTGACCAATAAATGAAGAATTTTATTTGAAGGAAGATATAAAGGAGATCAAAGATTATGGGCAAGGCAAAATTCGAGAGAACAAAACCGCATGTGAACATAGGGACGATCGGGCACGTGGATCACGGCAAGACGACCTTGACGGCGGCGATAACGAAGACGCTGTTCCAGCGGTTCGGACTGGGTCAGATGGTGGCTTTCGACCAGATCGACAAAGCGCCTGAGGAGAAGGAGCGCGGGATCACGATCGCGACGGCGCACGTGGAGTACGAGACGGTGAACCGGCACTACGCGCACGTGGACTGTCCGGGACACGCGGACTACGTGAAGAACATGATCACGGGGGCGGCGCAGATGGACGGCGCGATCCTGGTGGTGGCGGCGACGGACGGGCCGATGCCGCAGACGCGGGAGCACATCGTGCTTTCGCGGCAGGTGGGCGTGCCGTACATCGTGGTATTTTTGAACAAATGCGACGCGGTGGACGACGAAGAGCTCTTGGACCTGGTGGAGATGGAGGTGCGGGAGCTTCTGGACCAATACGAATTTCCGGGGGACGACACGCCGATCATCAGAGGGTCTGCGCTTGAAGCGCTGAACGACCCGGAGGGACCGTGGGGCGACAAGATCATAGAGTTGTTCGAGCAGGTGGACAGCTACATACCGGAGCCGAAGCGGGACGTGGACAAGCCCTTCATGATGGCGATCGAGGACGTGTTTTCGATCACGGGGCGCGGGACGGTTGCGACGGGTCGCGTGGACAGAGGCAGGCTGAAGGTTTCGGACGAGGTCGAGATCGTGGGTTTGCGCGAGGAATCGCGGAAGGTGGTCGTGACGGGCGTGGAGATGTTCCATAAGCTGCTGGACCAGGCGCAGGCGGGGGACAACATCGGCGCTTTGCTGCGAGGCGTGCAGCGGACGGAGATCGAGAGAGGGCAGGTTTTGGCGGCGCCGGGGAGCATCAAGCCGCACACGAAGTTCACGGCGGAGGTGTACGTGCTGAAGAAGGAGGAGGGCGGGCGGCACACGCCGTTCTTCAACGGCTACAGGCCGCAGTTCTACTTCCGGACGACGGACGTGACGGGAGATCTGAGCTTGCCGGAGGGCGTGGAGATGTGCATGCCGGGGGACAACATCCAGATGACGAT
>JAISMX010000144.1 GCA_031276515.1 Eubacteriales Family XIII. Incertae Sedis bacterium
AACAAAGGCAGCAAGGCGAGCCTTCGCGAATATTTTCGCGGCGTCAGGGTGGAAGTCAAGAAGGTGGTCTGGCCGACGCGCAAGGAACTCGTCCTGTACACTTGGACGGTAATCATCACCTGCATCGCGTTCAGCTTGGCCATTTGGGTGGTCGATACGCTGTTCCTGCAAGCCTTGAAGCTCACATTGGGATTCTCTTTCTGATGCGGCGGGCGGGCGAACGAACGGAAAAAGCGAAATGACCAAGGATTACATCGGCGAAGAATACACGGGCATGGACGCGGAAGCCGCGGTCTTTGCGATTGACGGCGAAGCGGCGATGCCGGATGCCGACAAAAAGGCGAATCCACTGCTCGACGACGACGAATCGGACGACAAGGCCAAATGGTATGTCGTGCATACCTATTCGGGTCATGAAAACAAGGTCAAGGTGAACATCGAGAAGATCGTCGAGAACCGAGGCATGCAGGATTTGGTTCTGAAGATCATCGTGCCGACCGAGGACAGGGTGGAGATCAAGAACGGGCAGCGCAAGGTCAAGACCCGAAAGATGTTTCCGGGTTATGTTCTCGTCAAGATGATCGTGACCAACGAATCCTGGTACTTGGTGCGCAACACGCAGGGCGTCACGGGTTTTGTCGGCCACGGCTCGGAACCCATTCCCCTCACGCGCGACGAAGTGCGGCGCATGGGCATAGAGAAGGTATACATCGATTTGGACATAGACGTCGGCGACACGGTCAAGGTGATCAACGGACCTTTCGAAAGCTTCATGGGTACCGTCGAGGAAGTCAACATGGAGCGGCAGGTTCTGAAAGCGCGCATCTCCATGTTCGGCAGGGACACCCCCGTCGAGCTGGAGTTTGGTCAGGTGGATAAGATATAAACACTTAAAAAAAGAGGTATGTTATGGCAAAGAAAATCGATGGCTTGATCAAGCTGCAAATACCTGCGGGCCAAGCCAATCCGGCGCCGCCGGTAGGCCCCGCGCTCGGCCAAAAGGGCGTGAACATCATGGAGTTCTGCAAGCAGTTCAACGCCAAAACGCAGGATCAACCGGGCATGATCATCCCCGTCGTGATCACGGTGTATGCGGACAGGTCGTTCACGTTCATCACGAAGACCCCGCCGGCGGCCGTGCTTCTGAAGAAGGCGGCGAATCTGCAATCGGGTTCGAACGAGCCGAACAAGAAGAAGGTCGCGACGCTGACCGAAGCGCAGGCGCGCGAGATAGCGGAGCTGAAGATGCCCGATCTGAACGCGGCGACGGTGGAAGCCGCGACGTCGATGATCAAGGGTACGGCGCGGAGCATGGGGATTGTGATTGAAGGGTAGCGACCACGCAAATGCCACGCAATTTGCGTGCTTTTGATTGAAGTTTTAATGGGTTACCGATTGAAGTGGGAGGCCGGGAGGCCGATTGAACCACGGGAGGGAATTATGCCAAAAAGAGGAAAAAACTATAAGGAACTGGCCAAGCTCGTCGACAGGGCGAATTTGTACGAGGTGAACGAGGCCATCGATCTGGCGGTGAAGACCGCGAAGGCGAAGTTCGACGAAACCGTCGAGGTTCACATGAAGCTGGGCGTCGACGGCAGACACGCGGATCAGCAGGTGCGCGGCGCCATCGTGCTTCCGCACGGAACGGGCAAGTCCGTTCGCGTTCTCGTGTTTGCGAAGGGGCCAAAGGCGCAGGAAGCCGAAGCCGCGGGCGCGGAGTACGTGGGCGCGGAGGATTTGGCGCAGAAGATACAGAGCGAGGGATGGTTCGATTTCGACGCCGTCGTGGCGACTCCGGACATGATGGGCGTCGTCGGCAAGCTGGGCAAGCTGCTTGGGCCCAAGGGCCTGATGCCGAACCCCAAATCGGGAACGGTCACGATGGACATCGAGCGGGCGCTTCGGGACATCAAGGCCGGCAAGGTGGAGTATCGCCTCGACAAGACGAACATCATCCACACGCCGATCGGGAAGGCCTCGTTCGGCATCGAAAAGCTGACCGACAACTTCAACGCGCTGCTCGAAGCCGTGGTCAAGGCGAAGCCGTCCGCGGCGAAGGGCCAGTATCTGAGAAGCGTCACGGTCGCGGCCACGATGGGCCCCGGAATCAAGGTAAATCCCGCCCGCTTGGTGTTTTAGGGATAAATAAATACAGCAACCGCAGACAGCCGGCGCGCAATGCCACGCGCTTAATCCATGCCGGCCGAGGGAGTTCACGGGGGCGCGATTTCGCCCCGGAGGCCTTTTTGTCTGCGGATGAAAAGGTCTTTTGTCGTCTGCGGAACAGCGGCGCTGCGGCGGCAATCGCGCTCTGTGCGCCACGTCCGCTTGCGTCGAACCATATTTTTCATATTTTATTATAGCAAGAAAGGAGAACACATGCCATCAGCGGAACATCTGAAAGAAAAACAAGCCGTGATCGATGAAATCCACGAGAAGCTCGGCAGGGCCAAATCCGCGGTCGTCATCGATTACATCGGCATCAGCGTCGCGGAATCCGACGCGATGCGAAAGAGGCTGCGCGAGGCCGATGTGGATTACACCGTCTACAAGAACAAACTCGTGGAGCGGGCCATAGACGGCACGGATTACGCGGAGCTCAAGCGCGCGCTTTCCGGGCCGAGCGCCTTTGCGATCAGCTACGGCGACCCCGTCGCTCCAACGCGGGTTCTGAGCGACATCTTCAAGGAATACAAGAAGATGGAATTCAAAGCCGGCGTAATCGAGGGCGCGTTCTACGACGCGGAGGGACTGAAGCAGATCGCCGCCCTGCCCTCGCGCGACGAATTGATCGCGCGCTTCCTCGGCAGCATCACTTCGCCGCTCGGCAAACTGGTACGCACCTTTAAGGCCGTGGCCGACGATAGGGAGAGCGAGAAACCGGCGGAAGCGGCGCCGGCCGCCGAAACCCCCGCGCCCGCAGAAGCGGCGGCTGCCGAAACCCCCGCGCCCGCGGAGACGGCGCCGGCCGATACACCCGCGCCGGCCGAGCCCGTGTCCGCCGAAACGCCCGCGCCCGCCGAAGCCTCTGCGGAATGACGCCAGAAATCCATAAAGGCGGCGACGCGCGGAAACAAAAGAGAAGGATCGATAAGGGATCGATAACAAGATAATTCAAGGAGGAAAGATTTATGAGTGCGAGCATAAGCAACGAGCAAATCATCGAGGCCATAAAGAGCATGACGATTTTGGAGATCAACGAGCTTGTGAAGGCCTGCGAGGAAGAATTCGGCGTTTCGGCGGCGGCCCCCGTCGCGATTGCCGGCGCGGCGCCGGCGGCGGCCGCGGTCGAGGAGCAGACCGAGTTCACGGTGGTGCTCACGGGCGCGGGCGCGGAGAAGATCAAGGTCATCAAGGTCGTGCGCGAGCTGACGGGCCTCGGCCTGAAGGAAGCCAAGGATCTCGTGGACAGCGCGCCGTCCAACGTCAAGGAAGGCATCGAAAAGGCCGAGGCCGAAGCGGTCAAGGCGCAGCTTGAAGGCGTGGGCGCGTCGGTGGAACTGAAATAGGCGTTTTGAATGGTTTCGATTGAATTTTTGAACACCGGCGACGAAACAGGAGTAGACGGGGATCGAAGATCACAGGGGGGCGGCTCGCGATGCGGGCGGCTCCTTTTCTTTCGGGGACATTTGGGATCGGCCGCGCCGGCGGTAAATCGATTGCGCTAAATTAATAATAAATTAACATTTAGGGCGCATTTTCTATGATACAATATTTTCTGTATGAGATTGCTCATGATAGGCATACGCAAGAGAAGTGTCCTAAAGGGGGAAAACGTGAAAAAGAACTTACGATCGATCGTGATCGCGACAGTGTTGCCGCTCGTATTGGCATTCGCCGGCGCCGCGCCCGCGCGGGCCGTCGAAACAAACGTATCGGCGCGCCCGGAGATCAGCGTCGTCAACGCGACGCAGGGGGACAGCGAAGTGGATTTCGTCATGATCCTCGACAATGACAGCGGCAAGGCATTTTCGGGTATAACGGCGGATATAGGAAAGGTGAGCGGATTTTCGGCCGACGATGCGTTTATCGGGCCACCCGACATTACGGGAGAGAAAAAGGAACACAGATACAGTTTCACCGTCGATGTGGACAAAAACGCGAGCTACGGCAGCCACACCATCCCCGTGACATTTTATTACGGCGGCGATGCGAGAACGGAGCTGGCCAAGGGGAGCGTCGTGATCAACGTCAGCCGCAACATGGTTCCGTCGACGACGACGGAATTCGACGTCCCGGTTCTCGACATGGCGTACAAGCTGGAGAGCGGAGACTCGCTCAAGGCGAACGAAACGAGCGTCCTCGTCGTCACCGTGACGAACAGAGGCAACATCATGCTGCAGGACGTGCAGGTGACGCTCGCGCTGCCGGACGTCATGTCGCTCGAAAACAGCGTAGCCGTGCAGTACGTGGGCTATATGGGTGTGAGCGAGTCGAAAACGGTGAAATTTCCCGTGCGCGTGGACAAGAAGGCGGAGAACAAGATCT
>JAISMX010000150.1 GCA_031276515.1 Eubacteriales Family XIII. Incertae Sedis bacterium
GACGCCGCATTGCATGGCGTCCGATTTCCTTTTTTTGAATGTTGCCGGTTTGAAACTGCGACACGGTGTCGGTTTGTTCGCATGTGTTTGCCGAAAAATCGTCACAGCGCAATTGGCTCGTCAAGGTTTCGCTTGAAGTCAGTTCGAAAAAAGAAAGATGTCCATTAAGCGAAAATGTGAGAGGGTGGCTGCAAAAATCGTCAAGCATCCATCCCCAAATCAAACTATAAATAGGAAAAATATGTTTTCGGCCATGGCCTTTGCTCAGCAGACGATCCATAAGGCACAAATGAAAAATGGCGAGCCGGAAACCATTGACCACATGCGTTGGCGGGATGCCGGATGGCTGGACGGCAAGAAACCATGGAAGTAGCGTAAAAGAATTATCGAATCGCTCCCTTGGCGCAAAAGATAAGATTGGAAGTTTTTCCCGGAGGGATACGGATGGGCAAACCGCTTTCGGAAATGACGCTTGAAGAACTGTGGCAACCGTTTCCCATACAACTATCGGAGCATAAGGCCGATTGGGCTGTTTGGTATAGGGAGGAACGCGACAAGCTCATGCATCTTCTTGGGGAAAACATCGCCCGGATTGACCATATCGGCGCTACCTCTGTGGATGGGCTTATAGATATTGAGGACTTGAGGCAATGAAAAAGAAGGAAAACACATCAAGCATTCACAGCTCGGCGGCGGAGTATTTGACTTTTGTGGCAGCGACGGGCGATCATTCCGAAAGCGTGGAAATGCGCTATCAAGACGAGAATATCCGGTTGACGCAAAAGATGATGGCGGCATTATACGATGTAAGCGTAGCCGCAATCAATCAGCATATTAAGCGAATTTACGCCGACGGCGAACTTGATTCGAGCGTAACTATTAAGAAATACTTAATGGTTCAAACCGAGGGTACACGGCAGATAGAGAGAGAAATCGACCTCTACAATCTCCAAATGATCATAGCCGTCGGGTTCAAGGTGAACAACGAGCGCGCCGCGCGAGGCAAAATTCTCAAGGCTGACGTTTCAATAGCGAAAAACTATCTGAACGAACGGGAGATGAACTATCCGGAACGGATCGTGTCTGTCTATCTCGATTTCGCGGAATTGCGAGCCGAGCGAAAAATCCCAATGTCAATGGAGGATTGGGCGAAGCGGCTTGACGGGTTTTTGGAGTTTAACGGCAACGAGATTCTGATCGGGCCGGGGAAAATATCCCACGAACAAGCGAAGCTCCACGCCGAAACCGAATGCGAAAAATACCGCGTAATAGGCGAAAAGGGGCGCGGAGCGGCTTTAATCTTGTGCCGTTTCAATGTTTTTTATGAATAATCCCGGTGTGCCTTGCGCGTTCCTTCGCACTGTTGTAAAATAAGACGATACCGAACCGTCTCGCGAGGGGCCGATGCGCATTGAATCCGCCAATTTCGCATATCAATGAATGAAACAACGGAGAAGTTCCGCAAAGCGTCTGCGGCGAGCTCCGAAGGAGGTAATTTTCATGGCCTACTATTTCGATGAACCGTCGCGAACCTTCAGCGAGTACCTGCTCGTGCCGGGCTATTCCTCCAAGGATTGCAGACCGGAGAATGTGGACATCACGACGCCGCTCGTGAAATACCGCAGAGGGGAAAGTCCCAAGATACGCATGAACATCCCGTTGACTTCCGCGATCATGCAGGCCGTTTCCGACGACAGAATGGCCATCGCGCTCGCGAAGGAAGGCGGGATTTCCTTTATATACGCTTCGCAATCGATAGAGAGCCAAGCGGCCATGATCCGTCGCGTAAAGTCGCACAAGGCCGGCTTCGTGAAGAGCGATTCGAACATCCGGCCGGATCAGACGCTGGCGGAGATCGTCGCGCTGAAGGAGAAAAGCGGCCACTCCACGATAGCGGTGACGGAAGACGGGACGGCGGAGGGCCGGATCGTGGGTCTCGTGACGAGCAGAAGCTACCGCGTCAGCAGGATGGCCGAGGACACGAGGGTTTCCGAATTCATGACGCCCCTTTCGGAATTGATTTACGCGGAGGAGGGCGTCAGCCTTTCGGAGGCGAACGACATGCTCTGGGATCACAAGCTGAACGCCCTGCCCGTCATAGACAAAAACGGGCGTTTGACGCATTTCGTGTTTCGCAAAGATTACGATTCGCACAAGGCGAATCCCAACGAATTTCTGGACGAGCACAAGCGCTACAGGGTCGGCGCGGGCGTGAACACAAGGGATTATGAGGAGCGCATACCCGCCCTCGTGGACGCGGGCGCGGATGTGCTCTGCATCGATTCGTCCGAGGGCTACACCGAGTGGCAGCGCGACACCATAACCTTCGTGCGCCAAAAATACGGCGACGACGTGAAGATCGGCGCGGGCAACGTGGTGGAACGCGACGGCTTCCGCTTCCTCGCCGGCGCGGGCGCAGATTTCGTCAAGATCGGGATCGGCGGCGGTTCCATCTGCATCACGCGCGAGCAAAAGGGCATCGGACGCGGCCAGGCCTCGGCCGTCATCGACGTGGCCGCCGCGCGCGACGCGTATTTCGAGGAAACGGGCGTCTACGTCCCGCTCTGCTCCGACGGCGGCATCGTATACGATTATCACATGACGCTGGCTCTCGCGATGGGCGCGGACTTCCTGATGCTCGGCAGATATTTTTCGCGCTTCGACGAAAGCCCCACGAACAAGCTGAACATCAACGGCAGCTATGTGAAGGAATACTGGGGCGAGGGTTCGAACCGCGCGCGAAATTGGCAGCGCTATGACCTCGGCGGCGAAGGCGGTCTCTCCTTCGAGGAAGGCGTCGATTCCTACGTTCCCTACGCCGGCAGTCTCAAGGACAATGTGCGTCTCTCCCTGAACAAGGTGAAATCCGCGATGTGCAATTGCGGGGTTTTGGACATACCGAGCCTGCAAAGGGACACGAAGCTGACGATCGTTTCCGCGACGAGCATCGTGGAGGGCGGCGCGCACGATGTGATCTTGAAGGATCAGGCCTCGAATCTCAGGTAGCGGCGAGGGGCGGAGGGAGACGCGGCCGGACGCCGGCGGGTTCCCGCATATGCCGCAGGCGGATATTTCCATATTTTCCCACATAAAAGAGGTGACGCATGACCAAATTCAACGGCATCTGGGTGGTCGATTTCGGCGGCCAGTACAATCAACTGATCGCGCGGCGCGTGCGGGAGGCGAAGGTGTACTGCGAAATCGTTCCTTGGTTCAAATGCGCGGAGCGCTTCGAAGGCGAAACGCCGGCCGGCGTGATCTTCACGGGCGGCCCCGCCAGCGTGTACGAGACCGGCGCGCCAAAACTGCCGCCCGCGATCTTCGAGAAGGGGGTACCCATCTTGGGCATCTGCTACGGCGCGCAGATGATGGCGCACATCCTTGGCGGGAAGGTCGTCAGCCCCGATTCCAAGGAATACGGCCGTGTGACGCTGCGCCGTGTGCGCGCGGACGCCGGCGCCGCCGGCGCCGCCAAAGCCCATGCCGAAGCGCCTTCCCCCGAGGCCGCCGCCCCGCTTTCCGGCGCGACGCCGGCCAAAGCCGGCGAAACAGTGGGCGCCGCCGCCGAAGCCTATGCCGGCGAGCCGCTCTTCAAGGGGGTTCCGGCGGAAACCGTCTGCTGGATGAGCCATACGGACTACATCGCGCGCGTACCGGACGGTTTTCGCGTGACTTCCCGCACGGACAATTGCCCCGCAGCCTCGCTGGAAGACGCAGAACGGAAGCTGTACGGCGTGCAGTTTCATCCGGAGGTGCATCACACGCCCTTCGGGCAAGGCCTGCTCGAGAATTTCCTGTACGCCATCTGCGGCTGTGCGGGCGACTGGACGCCGGCGAATTTCGCGAAGGCAAAAATAGAGGAAATCCGGCAAATCGTCGGCGGCGGGCGCGTGCTCTGCGCCCTCTCGGGCGGCGTGGATTCCTCCGTCGCCGCCGTGCTGACGCACAGAGCCGTCGGCGACAGGCTGACCTGCATATTCGTGGATCACGGCCTTCTGCGCAAGGACGAGGGCGACCAAGTCATGGAGGTCTATGGACGGCGATTTCGCATGAACATAAAGCGCGTCGACGCGGAGGAGCGCTTCCTCGGCAAGCTGGCCGGCGTCGACGATCCCGAGGAGAAGCGCAAGATCATAGGCGGCGAGTTCATCCGCGTGTTCGAGGAGGAGGCGCGAAAGATCTTTCTTGCGGAAGGCGGCGCGGATTGGCTGTTGCAGGGAACGATCTATCCCGACGTGGTGGAGAGCGGAAGCGGCGAATCCGCGGTGATCAAGAGCCATCACAACGTCGGCGGACTACCCGAGGACATGAAGCTCGAGCTGCTGGAGCCCCTGCGCCTGCTGTTCAAGGACGAGGTGCGCAGGGTGGGCGAGGAGCTCGGCATCGCCCCGGAGCTCGTCTGGCGCCAGCCCTTCCCCGGCCCCGGCCTCGCGATCCGCTGTCTCGGCGAGGTGACGCCCGAGAAGCTCCGCATCATCCGCGAATCCGACGCCATCCTGCGCGAAGAAATCGACGCCTACAACGAAAGCCTGTTCGCAAAGACGGGAAAGCGCAATTACGGCGAGGACGGCGCCGGCGGCGAGCGCGCCGTATGGCAGTATTTCACCGTCCTGCCGAACATCCGCAGCGTCGGCGTGATGGGCGACGCCCGCACCTACGACTACGCCGTGGGCGTCCGCGCCGTCACCTCCGTCGACGGCATGACCTCCGACTGGGCGCGCCTCCCCCACGACCTGCTCGAAACCATCGCGAGCCGCATCGTCAACGAAGTCGACGGCGTCAATCGCGTGCTGTACGATCTGACGGCCAAACCGCCCGGGACGATCGAGTGGGAATAGGCAGGTAGAACCCAAAAAACGTTGATTTACCAGCATTTTTAGGACATCGAGAAGGGTTGCTGATGTGAAATTGATGTGCAGACAATAAAAGCGACATCTTTTATCCGTAGTATCAAGGCAA
>JAISMX010000164.1 GCA_031276515.1 Eubacteriales Family XIII. Incertae Sedis bacterium
GTGTCGGTTTCGATCTCGCGCTGCGTGACCACGCTCATCTTGTGATGATGCAGGTATTCTATCGGATCCTCTATCGTGATGATGTGCGCGTTGCGCGTGGAATTGATGGCGTCGATCAGGCAGGCCAGCGTCGTGGATTTGCCGCTGCCGGCGGGACCCGTCACGAGGACGAGACCGCGCGTGTACCCGGCGAGCGCCATGACGTTGTCCGGAATGCGAAGTTCGCGCCTGTCGGGCAGGTCAAACGAAACGATTCGAATGACGCTCGCCAGGGAATTGCGCTGCTTGAACACGTTGATGCGAAAGCGGGCCATACCCGGAAGCGAGAAGGAAAAATCGTCGTCCCCCTCCGCGACCATGTCCATGCTGCGATGCCCCGCGTATTCGTACATCTCGCGGACCATCGCCTGAATGCCGTCGGGCGTCTGCTTCACGTCGTCGTATCTGTGTATGCTGCCTCCGGCCTTGTAGGAAACGGGCAGACCGGGAACCAATATCACGTCGGAGGCTTTGATTTCTATCGCGTGCTTCAGCACGTCTCGAATGCTCATGTCGGCCTTATCCCTCCCACACCGGCAGTGTTTCTTCCTCGAAGCCCGGCTCGGCGGCCATGACGCGCCAGCTCAAAACCTCGCATTCGCCGGCGCGCGGCAGAGAGAGCGTCACTTCGAGCGTCAAAAGCGCGTCCATACGGACGCCGTAAGAGACGATCAAACCCCGTCCGTCGCCGGCGTCGCGCACGGCGGCGCGCGTGATCTCCGCTTCCTCGCGCGCGGCGATCTTTTCTTCGAGCGCCGCAATCGCGCGCGCGTCCGGCTTGGGCGCGCCCGGTTTCCAGAACGCGGTCACGTCCGCGCTGACGCGCGCCGCCGCGCCGTCCGCTTCGTAATAGGCTTTCACCATCTCGGAATTCTTCGCGGAAAGCCGCATGTCCGCGTTGGCCGAGGCGAAGGTCAGCACCGAAAACACGGTGAGACACAGGATGAGCAGCACGACGAACAGCGTTACCACGCCGAGACCGGAAGCGGAATGCGAATTCTTGCCGTCCCTCATCGCGCCGGCCTCCTCAAATCGGTGTTTTTGGTCGTCGTCAGCTCGAATATGGGTTTCTCTCCTCGCAAAACGTCGATCCGCGCGGTCGCGAGACCGCCTTCCTCGGAGATGATCGCGGACAGCGTGAATCGCGCGCCGGCGGGGCCGCTTTGGGGCCGCCGGTTCTCGTCGTAATACACCGTCGCGCCGGCGTTCCCGTCGTCGCGCGGAACGCCGCCGATGGCGGCCGCGAAATCGGCGGCGTCGTCGCAGGCGTGAAAGGCTTCCGCCGCGCTTTCCGAAAGAAAGACGGCCTCGTTCAGATTCGTGCCGGCCGTCGCCGTCATAAAGGCCCGCGCGAAAACCCCGCCGCATATGCCCATGCTGAGCGCGAAGATCAATATGGCGATGATGAGCTCGGTCAGAAACAAAACCGAGCGCGAATTGGCTTTGCTCATGCCGCTCATCCCCCTTTCACGCCGGAGCGCGGCGTCAAAAACAAGCTCAACCGCTCGCCGGACGTCTCCGTGACCGTCACCTCGATCATGCCGCCGCGCATTTCAAACGAGAGATCGGCGACGGGCATGATGGGTACACCGGACGCGAGTTCCTGCTCTTCCGCGTCCTCCGCAAAGAGTTCTCGGAGCTCTCCGTCATAGGCGTACAGGCAGGTCAGATACTCCGTGCCGCCGAAGTCCTGCCGAAAGACGAGCGCTTCGGCGCCGCCGATGTCGCGCGCCTCGACGCCGCCGGCGTCCCCGCGCCGCACCTGATTCGCGATGTAGGAGAGAACGGTTCGCCGCGCGTAGTTGTCGGCGGAAAGCTCGGTCGTGTTGTTGTACACGGAAATGCCGAGCACCATGACGCCGACGGAAAGCAGGACGAACATGCCCATCAGAAGCAGCACCACCGCCGTGTCGAGCATGGAGGATTTTGTTTTTATGCGTCCGTTTATCTCAACACACCCGCTTTTCGGTTACTACTCACCCACCACGCCATTTTTGCCCATCTCGGAACCTGCCGCCCCATTTGGCTTCCTCACGTACGTCTGTGTACGCTCCGGGAGCCAAATGGGTCGGCAGAACCCGATCTGAACAAAACTGACGCGGCGTTTGAGTAGTTTTGATTTATATATTTAAGCGATAATCGCTTTCGGTTACTGCTCACCCACCACTACTCACTGCTCACCCACCGCGCCATCGTCCGAAGGAGCCGGGAGGGCGGCCGCGTTTGCGGAGAGTACGTCTATGTCCGGCATCAGGTTGGACGCCGTATAGGTGTAATATATGATGTATTTTCTCTCGTCGGGCCGGACGGCGTAATGCTCCTTCAGATATTCGAAATCGGCGGGGTAAAACCCCTCGAGCGCGTAGCATTGCACCGCCGCGCGCCGGATGCTCTCCTCGGTGAGGTGCATCCCCTCGTTTTCCGACTTGCCCGCGATCTCGGAAACCGCAAGCACAAACAGCGCCAGCACGATGAGAAACATCGCGAAGGGGAATATGATTTTTACGTAAATCTTTGCCCTGCTTTGAATAATCATTCTTTACACCCGGTCGCGCGCCGCGAATCAAACCCCGATGGCCGTCATCATGCCGATCAGCGGCAGCATGACGGACAGGAGCACGAGCCCCACGGACAGCGCGAGTATCACGATCAGCGCGGGTTCCACGCGGTTGACCATGCGGAAAAGCATGGCGTCGGAATCCTCCTCGCAGAGACGCGAAACCTCGTTCATGGCCTGCTCCGTTATGCCGGAACGAAAGCCCGCCGACAGAAGACCCGACTGCATCCCCGTGAAGATGCCCGCGGCCTCGGCGGCCTTGGGAAACGTTTCTCCTTCTTCTATTTTTTCCCTGCAACGCTTTATGTTTCCCGAAAAGGCGCCGCCGCCGATCAGCTCGCCCGAGCGTTCGAGCGCCTCCCCGATGTTCAGGCCGCTCGAAAGCATGAGCGACATGGCCGAGGCGAAGCGGCTTCTCGAAACCGCGAAGTTCAGCTTGTTTCCGAAGAAGAGCCTGTCCGCGACCCTGCTCAGCAAGGCCTTGCCGCCCGAAGAAAGGCTCATGAGAACGGCCGCCGCGACCATGGCCACGAAGACGACCGAAAGCCCCACGGCCAAATACTTGCTTATATCGGCGACGCGAAGCATCACCTGCACGGAGGCGGAAATGCTCGCGCCCATATCGCGGAACACCTGTTGGAACACGGGCAGCACGCGCGACACGAGGACGAGCAAAATCACGGCCGTCACCACGAGCATGACGGCGGGATAGGTGATCGCGTTTCTGATCATCTTCGAGATGCCGGCTTCCCTGCGATAGAAGTCCGAAAGCGCGGAGAGCACGGACTCGAGCCGTCCCGTCACCTGGCCGATGTCCACCATGCGAACCATGTGGGAGGGGAAGCGTCCGAGCGCTTCGAGGGATTTGGAGAGCGTGAAGCCTTCGTCGATCAGCTTGTGAAGCTCCGCCAAAAGCTCTCTGTCCGGGCCGCCGGCCGCGTCTTCGAGCAGTATGGACACGCTCTTTTCGACGCTGATGCCGGACTTGATCATCATGGCGAGCTTCAGGCAGAAGACGGACAATTCTTCCGCGTTCAGCTCCCTGCCCGCGCGCTTTTCGTTTTCGGATGTCTTCTCCATTGCCGCACCTTTCTCAGTCGGTTCTCAATCGGTGTATTTGACCTTGTAATTGGAACCGTCGCCGATGAATTTGTATATGTCGGGGCTCGCGTTTGAGCTCGAAGCGAAGGTCGGGTCCATCAGCGAGAATTTTTCGCCGTCGAAATAGATGGCCTTGTCGATCCAGCCGACGCTCTCGACAAAGACGTTGACCCAGGCGTGATACGCCGTGCCGGCGTAGCCTATGACGAGCTTGCAGGGTATGTTTTGCGAGCGCAGCATCGCGCTCATCACGGCCGCGTAATCGAAGCAGATGCCCTTTTTGGATTGCAGGACGGCGTCCACGTCCGGAACGTAGCCGGCCGGCGCGTTCTTCGCGAGTTCCTTGTCGTACGAGAGGTTCGTGATGACATAGCGGTAGACGGCTTCGAGTTTTTCGAGATCCGTCGCCTTGCCCGCGGCGAGGGAGGCGGCCTGTTTGACCGACTCGGAACCCGTTCCGAATTTCACGTACTGATTCGAATACATGAAGGGAAGCATCTGGTCTCGGAGCTTCACGCCGACCGTCTTGCCGAAGGCGAGCGCGTATTTGTTGCCGGAGACGTTTTCAAATATGTTGATCGTGTATTCGCCGTCCCCGACGGAGAAAGGAAACACCTCGACCGTGCCGTCGTTTTTCAGGTTGTAGGTGTAATTGTCCCCGCCCTTTTTCGTGATCTGCACCTTGATCGGAATGCTTTTGCCGCCCGTGTATTTCAGCAGGACATAGCCTTCCGCCATGTTGGAAAGGTCGATCGAGGCCTTGTCGTTCGAGAAGACGCTGCCGCTGACCCCGGCCCTCTGTTCCGTCTTGGCGGGAATCTTCCGCGCGGCGTACACCGCGCTTCCGCTCGCGTCCCGAAGGAGCGGCGAAAGAACGCCCGCGCCGAGCAGCGCAAGGAGCGCGAAGGCGATCCAAAAAACGCGAAAAGCGGATCGCACATTCCGCAGATTGCCCGTTTTCCCGTTTGAAATTTCCAAAATATCCACCCCCGTGCGGCATCAAGTCTCGCTCATTCCGTGCGATTTGCCGTAAAATCAAAATTTTCCGCGTTGACGAATATCCCGTCCAAGGCCGCGCACACGATCAGGCGCCGGTCCGCGACGCCAATGGGCGTGCAGGTCGTCAGCGTCAGGCTGCTGTAGCCCTTGGCGTATATCTCGCTCCAATCGTCCTCTTCCACGGTGACCGTGTACTTGTAAACGTATCGGAACACCTTCTCGTCGTCGCAGAGGTAGAGATAATCGCCCTCCCCCAGCTTGTCGAGGTGATAGAACAGGATCTCCGTGATTTTGCCGTTTTTTACGCCGTTCCTGTGTCCCGCGATGCTGACGTTGCGGTCGCCCCTGCCCGGAAGCCGGGAAACCTCGTAGAGACAGGCGCCCTTGTTCAGGGTGGCCGCGTCCGTGCCGTCGTACACGGGTTCGTCGAGCTCCATGGCGGGAATGACGAGCCGCAGATCCTTTTCGCGGTAGTTCCGCCGTTCCTCCGTGATGAAGAGCTTGTCCGAGGGCAAATCGCCGGCCGGGTCGGCCGGTCCGTCGTCGGGCCAGGGTACGGGCGCTTCGCCGCCCGGCAAGGCCTCGCCGGCGACCTCCGCCGGCTCGAACGCGGGCGGCGGGGTGCGTTTCGCCGCTTCGCTCGCCGGCGAAGCGTTCGGCGCGCAGCCCGCCGGCAGGAAGGCGGCCGCGGCGCCCAAGGCGACCGCAAGAAGCGAGGAGATCGCGCGTACCGATTTAAGCCCGCGCCCGGGTCGTTTGACGTCTTCCATGTCGCGGTATGCGGCCTATTTCGCAATCTCGAGCTGGAATATCCGCGGCAAAATTTTCAGCCGGTTGTGCGGATGCCGCTTTGCGAATATGCGCAAAATTCTGTTGACCACGAGCTGCCCGTCCTCGAAATTCGCGGTGGGAAGCATGAGCACGTATTGCGCGCCGCTGTAACGCGAAGCCACGTCGCCCTTGCGCAGACCCGCCTTGATGGCCTCGAGCAGGTGGCCCATCGACGCGTTGAGCAGGCGAAGCGGAGGCGCGGAATTGTCCGGCGAGGCGACGGTCAGGAGCGCGATGTGTACGCTGCTGCCGTTTCTGGCCGCCCGTCTCGCCTCGAGCCTGTACGCCAGCTTAAAGAACCCGGGATCGCAGACGAAGGCCCCCGACTCGTTCGCGATGTCGCGCAGGTTGTCAAGGAGCGTGTCCATGTCGATGTCCGCGTCGTATATCATGTGCCTGTTCATGATCTCGGCATACAGGCTCCGCAAATTCTCCGACGGCCGCACGCCCAGATTCTTGTACAGGAAATTCGTCGCGGTCTCGTAATGCTCCAGGGCCGCCGCGCTGTCGTCCTGGCGGAGCAGCGCAACGATGAGCAGCGAATGCAGACGCTCGTCGAAAGGATCGATCTCGAGAGCCTTCACGCACAGGTCGTTCAGCTCGGACCAGAGTTCCCGCTCGACCAGCATGTCCGAGAATTTTCGAACCGCGCTCAAATAGAGCGCGTGATAATGCGCGGAATTCGTGACGGCCCAAAGCATCTCCGACAGCTTGGGCAGAAAATCTCCTTTGTACAGATAGGCGATTTGACGATACAGATCGAGTTTTTGTTCCTCGTCCGCGTCCTCTTCCTCCACTTCGCGGCAGAGCGTCTCCAAGCGTTCGACGTCGACGACGCATTCGATTTCGGGGTTCCACAGATAGAAACCGCGCCGCGAGAGGACGAGATTTACATCTTCGCCCAAAACCGGTGAAAAACACATTCGCGTGCGATAGAGCAGCGTTTTGAGGGCGTTGAGGGGATTGCGGCTCTTGTCGTCCGGCCACAGCAGATCGATGAGCTCGGACTGCGGCACGTTTTTGCCGCGCCGCAGAATGAGGTAGGACAAAAGCGCCCACATCTTGGTGGACCTGTTCATGGATTCGTTTATGACGGCATCGTTTATGCGCAATTCAAAGCCGCCCAGCATCGAAACGAGGGCTTTGCGCTTGCCGTTGTTTTTCGATTCGCGGTTCTTGCTTTTTTTGGCAGGCATGTTTTTTTACCCACACTTGCGAACGAGGTGCAAAATTTTTGCGCCCGGAACCCGCGCGTCGCCACGAATCCCGCGGAATGGCCGCCGCGCGCCGCGACGGGCCGCGACGGGCCGCGACGGGCCGTGACAGAAAGATTATATATGAACCGGTCAAAGTTTTCAATAAAAATGAGAAATTTCAATATTGCAAATTTCGGCAAATTTCGAACCGGCAAATTTCGGAAACGGGACCGCTCAGGGACACAAAACAATGACCATTCGCCGGGCCGCTCGGGCGTTACCACTCACCTACGCGACATCCGCGACTGCGACGACAGGGTGACATAAGGTCCTTCGGACAAGGACGATGACTGTAAAACACCCCTTGGGATTCGTGGCGGGCGACGGCAAAACCACCTCGGATTCAGGCGGTGCAAAAATCCGGGTCTGTCCCGCAAAAACCGCACAAAATCAACGTTTCTTGCGGATTTCCCCTTGACTTTTTTGCCCGCTTATGGTATGATTTTATCATAAAGCGGAGTTATTGATATATCTTAGAAACGAGAACGATTAAAATGGTAAAAAGGAAGAAAAACGAGATTCCCATCCGTAGCAGCGCCGCAGAGTACCTGACCTATGTTGCCGCGACAGGCGACAATCGGGGCAGCTTTGAAATGCGCTACGAAGACGAGAATATCTGGCTCACGCAGAAGATGATGGCAACGCTATACGATGTGGATGTCAGAACAATCAATTACCATATCAAAAAGATTGTCGAGGACTTGGAGGTGTCGCCACAGGCAACTATCCGAAAATTCCGGATAGTTCAAACCGAGGGCGAACGGCAGGTGTCCCGCGACGTGGAGCACTATGGCCTGCAGATGATTATCGCAGTAGGCTTTAAAGTAAACTCTGAGCGAGCGGTGCAGTTTCGCAAGTGGGTGAATAGCATCGCAAAAGACTATACCATTCAAGGGTGGGTAATGGATGAGGAACGCTTGAAGCAAGGCGGTACAGTGCTTACTCAGGACTACTTCGATAAGCAGCTCGAGAAAATCCGTGAGATACGCCTGTCAGAGCGGCGCTTCTATCAGAAAATAACAGACATCTATGCGACTTCGCTCGACTATGACAAGACAGCGAAGGCAACGCGGGATTTCTTCGCAAAAGTACAGAACAAAATGCACTACGCCGTCCACAACAATACCGCAGCTGAGGTAATCTACACTCGCGCTGACGCAGAGAAGCAAAATATGGGGTTGACCACTTGGGACGAGGCTCCGGACGGCAAGATACAGCGATATGATGTCGTGGTTGCCAAGAACTACTTGAGCGAGGATGAAATGCGCTCGCTCGAAGCTATCGTTTCAGCTTATCTCGACTTGGCAGAGAATCGCGCAAGGCAACACATCCCAATGACAATGGAGGATTGGGCGCGTTACCTCGACCGTATCCTGCAAGCCGATGACCGCGAGCTGCTGACGAACGCCGGAAGCATTTCGGCTGAAATCGCACAGGAGCACGCCTTGACGGAATTTGAGAAGTATCGCGTCATTCAGGACAGGCTTTTCCGGAGTGACTTTGAGGACTATTTCCAGAGGTTGTTGCAACAATCGGCAGATGAGTCAGATACAAATGGCAAATAAAAAAGACCGGGAACGCGGCGGCCACGAATGGCTTGCCGCGTTCCCGCGTTTGGTGACGGCGCGGGCGTTAACGAAAGCGACGTCCGCAACGGCCAAAGGTATGATACTATGAATTTGAGATTGGATTGACTCGACAATGATCGACTGATACAACGGAAATTGTCATGAATTTCCACGACACTTAATATTGCAATCTTGACACTGTCCGGCGGGGAAAACAGATTGCAATTCACCCTTCGCATGGAGTATAATCTTATGTAGTCGCACGATTCGGAAAGGAATGCGCCCGATGGACGAGAAGAATTTCGAAGATATCTCGCAGGAGATCATGGCGCTGCTCGACGCCAAGAAATACATGCGCGCCCGCGACAGGATACTGGGCTTGCAGGAAGTCGACATGGCGGAGACGCTTGAGGAGGTCATCGAGAGACTGGGTATAGAATACGCGGTCATATTGTTCCGCATGCTGCCCAAGGACGTCTCGGCGGAGGTCTTCTCCTATCTGCCCACGGACGACCAACTGGCCATCATCAACGTCATTACGGACAAGGAAATCAAATACATACTCGACGAGCTCGACTTCGACGACATGATCGACGTGCTCGAGGAACTGCCCGCGAACATCGTCGACAAAATTCTCGAAAAATCCACAAAGGAAGAGCGCAAGCTGATCAACACCTTCCTGAATTATCCGGACGACAGCGCGGGCAGCCTCATGACCCCGGACTACATCAGCCTGCAAAAGGACTGGACGGTCGGGGACGCGCTCGCCCACATCAAACGGGTGGGCATGGACAGCGAGACGGTCTACACCTGCTACGTGAAGGATCGCGGCCGGAAGCTGATCGGCATCGTCTCGCTGCGGACGCTCGTCGTCTCCGAGACCGATAGGCCCATAGCCGGCATCATCGACGAGGACGTCGTCTGCGTGAACGTCTACGCCGACCAGGAGGACGTCTCGGAAATGTTCAAGAAATACGGCTATCTGGCCATTCCCGTCGTGGACAACGAGATGCGGCTCGTCGGCATCATCACCGTCGACGACATATTCGGGGTCATCGAGGAGGAATACAACGAGGACTTCGAGAGGATGGCCGGCGTGCTGGATTCGAGCGACGCCGAATATCTGGACATCGGGGTGTTCAAGCACGTGCGGAACCGGCTGCCGTGGCTCGCGCTGCTCATGGTTTCGGCCATGCTCACGGGCGGCATCATCCGCAGCTTCGAGTCGCTGCTCTCGAACGCGATCAGCCTCGCGGTCTACCTGCCGATGCTGATGGGAAC
>JAISMX010000095.1 GCA_031276515.1 Eubacteriales Family XIII. Incertae Sedis bacterium
CCAAAGCGGCTTGCCCTCTTGCTTTTTATTATAATGCCGCGTCCCAAAAAAATCAAGCGTTATAAAATTAAAATTTTTAGAAATTATTGAAATAAATGGTTGACACACAACCGAGCGCGATGTGTGTCACCGTCATATTTCCCGGCCTGTTCGCAAAATCTCTTTCACAAATGGATTGTCATTTTCCAATTCGGATGTCGGAAATCCAAGCGGTTCAATATCGACGCCTTTGTATTTCCGCGTCAAGCGGAACAGCTGCGTCATGATGTCTATCGTCGGCCGGTTTTCAAAATTTCGCGAAAAAAAGCAAACGTCTATGTCGCTCTGTTCCGTTGCCGTTCCTTTTGCGTGAGAGCCAAACAGAAAAGTGCGGTCGATCGGCATGGCATTTTTAACGTCCGCCACGTAGCTACGGATGGTCTCATTTAAGGCGCCAATGTCAAAAGCCATGCGAAAGTCTCCTTTCTCCGGCCGAGAAAGCCCTTGGCGGTTCCCTCGTTTAGCCGTTCACTCAATTTTTCTTTGTAATCGGCATAGCGTCCGTTTAAGTAATGTACCGTTAAATCGTCAAACAGGTTAAGACGTTCATCGGTTGGTGCTTCCGGCAATAGAGCCTCAAATTTCTCAATGATGACGCGTATATTGTGCGTTTTTGGTACATTGTCGTCAGCGTAGAGGATATAAAGCCCTTTAACCAGCTTTTCAATCGCCTGTTGACACATGAACACCACATAAAGCCAGCGTCCGCCATTTAACATGGCTTCCGCCGTGTCAAGATCGTATTGCGCGGTGTCAAGCCAGTATTCGTATTTCTCTTGCGCGTCCATCGCCATCCTCTCTTTGGAACATGTTCAGTATACGCCGAAATCGTAAATAAATCAACATCGAAAAACATATACTTAAAAATATTGGAAATTTTTTAAATAAATGGTTGACACGCAGCCGAGCGCGAAGTAAAATAGAACGAGCAAGAGGGAAAGCCGTTTGGCGGAACTGTTCCACTTCCCAAAAGAAGGGAGGTGGCGCCCATGATGAACTACGTGACGTATAACGACCTATTACTGTTCTTTATTTAAGATTCCGCCCAAAACCATTGGGCGTCGCGGATTTTCTGCTGACGGATGCGTTTTGAAAATATCAAAAAACGGTATAATGCGTCGCTTTGCCGGAGACGATGAACAGAGAGTAGCCGTGTCCGGGATCCGGCGTCCACTTGAAGGGGTTGTCATGCACGCCGGGAAAGAGATGATCCATGAACATGGAAATCACCCCGCCGTGGCACAGCACTATGCCGTCGCGCGCCTTCTCCCCGCCGGCATACATGGAGAGCAGCCGCGAAGCTCCCGCGACGACGCGCCGCCTGAACGCGGCGAAGCTTTCTCCGCCCGGCGCGGGCGTTTCGCCGTTCTTGTCCGCGATCCAGAGCCTGTACGTCTCCAAGCCCGAAATTTCCGCGTGGGGCCGCATCTCGAAAACTCCGCAGTCGAATTCGCGCAGCTCGTCCATGCGCGTATGCGCGCGCGCGCCGTATATGGCCTCCAAACTTTCGACGGCGCGCAACATGCCGCTTGAAAAAAAGTCGCAGCCGTCGGGATCGGGGTAGATGCCTGCGGCCGCGAGTTCCTTCAATGCTTCCGCGCCCGAGGGGAGCAGGGGAATGTCGCTGTTTCCGTACAGCAAGCCGTCCCTGGTACCCGCCGTGGCGCCGTGCCGAATCAGGTGTATGCGGCGACTCATTCATTCCCCGCTTCCGACTTGGCCGTCTCCGATTTTTGTTCGTGCTTCAGTCCGTCGCTCAGAAATTTTTCCATCGTTTCCAGACCGACCGCTCCGGATATGCGCAGACCCGCCAACTTGTACGTAGGCACCTCCTCCACGCCGGATTCGAAATACGCGTGCCGCAGCGCTTTCTGCTGCGCATCGCCGTAAAGCCCTTCCTTCATCGCGATGTTGAAAGAATAGGCCTCCACGCCCAAGCCGCTCACGATGTCCGCCAGAACCTCAGGGCTTCCTATGTCGCGCCCTTGCTCGAAGTGCGCGCGAAAAACCTGCTTGTTGTACGTCCTTACGTCCCCGCCGTGCGCGGCCACAAAGTGCATTCCCTGAAACGCTTTGCCCGTATAAGGTGTCGGCGAAAAGGGTCTGCGCAGCGCAAGGCCCAGCTTGCCGGCCTCGGCCACAAGCGCGGGCGGCCAAAGCTCGCCCGTTTCGGGATCGGGCAGGTGCTCCGGCCTGGCCATGGGTACGGGCAGCAATTCGAAGGGATGCCACGCGATCTCAATCTCGGGAAAAGCTTCCTCTGCGATGATGAGCTGGCTCACGCCAAGGTAACAGAACGGACAGGTATAATCAAAATAAACATGAAGCTTCATCGTTCCAATGCCTCCCGCGATTTTTCGCTGTGCCGGGGATGGCGCCGCGCGACCGCGGCTGCCGTGAATCATTCGCTTTCCATTATTATAACAATGAAATGGAACGCTGTAAATCAATAATTGTCTTTTATGCCCTGCGCGGCGATCAAATTCGCCAGAGAAAGCGCTCCCGCTATCATGAAGACGAATTCCGGACCCCAGCGGAACCAGACGAGGCCGCAGACGTACGAACCGACGATCGCCACGACGTGATCTATGGCCATGCCGAGCGTCAGCGAAGGCGTCACATCCTCGGGCGCGATGGCCAGGGAACGCATGTATATGGAGCGCACCATCGCGAATTGCGCCGACATCCTGTCCACGATGTTCAGAAGATACACGAACATCATGCCGAGACCCGTCAGCACAACCGCGCCCGTGTTGACCCATCTGCTCAGAAAACCGTAAGCGACGTAGACGGCGACAAAGGCCAGCGCTTCCGCCGTCATGACCCTGCGGATGCCGAAACAATCGATCCATTTGCCCACGACCGGCATGAAGAATATGCCGATCAGCGAGCCGATCACGGCCAGTATCGAGATCGTGTCCGCCTTGAAATCGAGCAGGTCGATCAGCACCCAAGGGCTGTAGACGAACATGATTTGCTTCCGTCCGCCGAACACGGCGCAGATCAGGTAGTAGCGCGCGTATTCCTTGCGAAAAACGAATTTTGTCCGCTCGACGGGTCCGTCGCCAAAATCGCCGCCTATGCGATGCTGCGCGGTGAGCAGGACGCTCGCGGCAAAGAAGCACGCCGTGCCGACGATGAACACCCGCGCGGGAAGCTCGAAGTCGAACCAACCGACGCGAAAGCCGATGAAGGTCAAAACGCCGGAGATCATCAGGAAAGCCATGCGCACGCTGTTGATGCGCCCCATGACGCGGCCCATGTTGATTTTCTGCGCCAGCGAAAGGCCTATGCTGTCGCCGAGCGGTATGAACATGTGGACGCCCGTGGAAAAAACGAACAAAAAGATCAGCATGACGGCGTAGCTCGGCCGCCAAATGCCCAGAACGAGAAGCCCCGCCGCGCCAAGCATCTGCGCCAGCACCGCGCTCCGAACATTTCCAAGAAATGATAACCACGCCAAAAAAAAGAATGAAAGCACCCCCGGCAATTCGCGGGGCAATTCTATGAAGCCGCGCTGCGCGGCGTTGACGCCATAGGCCTCCTTGAAATAATTCGCGAGTATCGAATCGCTGAAACCGCCGGCGAGTCCCACAAAGGCGGTCGCGATCAGAAAAATTTTCAGAACGGTTTCGGGATTGACTTGTCTTTTTTCTATCGTTTTATTTTCCTCCAAATTCACGCACACATGAATAATCGGCCATGGAACGGCTTCCGATGGCCAATTATCGATTCGCGACGCGGCTGCCGGTGATCCTCGCCGCGCGCGGTAAGCCGCGTCCGCCGCGGGGTTCGCCGGGGTCTAACCGTCAGCGTTGATCTTGGCGATCAAGGCCTCGATCACGCGATCCGCGTCTTCGTAATCCACCTGACAGGTTCCGACTTGACGATGTCCGCCGCCGCCGTATTTCAGCATCAGCGCGCCGACGTCGGTTTTCGAACTGCGGTTCAGTATGCTGTGACCCACCGCGATGGGGCAGTTTTGCTTGTTGCGGCCGTCCACGATCCAGAGCGAGATGTTTTGATCGGGGTGCAGACTGTATATGAGGAAGCGATTTCCCGTGTAGATGGGTTCCACGTTGCGAAGATCCGTAACGATGGCGTTTTTCCGGATGACGGTGTGCTTCGCCACCATCTCGCGAAAGAGGGCGTCCTGTTCAAAATACAGGTCCGTGCGCTCTTTCACGTCCGGATTGGCCAGTATTTCGTCGATGTCCTGCGTCGCGCAGGCGTCGATCAGGTTTTCCATGAGCTCGTAATTGCTGATGCGGAAATTGCGGAAGCGTCCGAGACCCGTGCGCGGATCCATGACGAAACCGAGCAGTATCCAGCCGGCCGGATTCAGGATTTCGTCCTTCGTGAGTTTGGCCGAATCGACTTTGTCCACGGCCGCGACCATCTTCGAAAAGTGCTTGAGCTTCGCGTCGCCGTCGTAATAGTCGTATATGACGCGCGCGGCGCTGTCCGCCATGCGGCTCGCGCCTTCGAAAGAAAGCTCCGAACCGAGACGTTCGCTCTCGCTCGAATGATGATCGAACCACAGTTTCGCACCCTTGACGTAGGGGACGTTCGCGAGCACGTCCTCATCCGTGACCTCGACGACGCCATCTTGCAAATCCTTGGGATGAACGAATTTCCAACGATCGATGATGTTCAAATTTTTTAGGAGGGCGGCGCAGGCGAGGCCGTCAAAGTCGGATCTGGTAAGTAAACGCATAGAAAAACCTCCTGTCGCGTGATAGCGCGTCTCATTGCGCAAAGCGGTGTTTTGCGGTTGTTTTTTGAATGAACTTTGGAGGGCCGCCGCAATAAGACAATATTAGCACAACATTCTCGCCAATACAAGAAGTTTTATGCGGATTTTTGCGGAACGCATTGGGATTGCATTGACATTGGTATTGTACCAAGGTTTATAATGAACACAAAGAAGAGAGGGGCGTGATTGCATGAACGACAAAATAGATCTGAGAATGCTCGCCCGCGACGGAAACGCGCCGTCGGAAGCCCTTGCGCGCGGCGAGCTGTTGGTCGCCCAAGCCAATGAGAATTTTCTGTATATACTGGAATCTGATGGATGCTTCAAGCTTTTTTCTCATATGGCCGGCGCCGGGAGCGGCGGGAAAAAGAGTTTCCCCATAGATGAAAAACACAGAGCCATCGTGAAAAACCTCGCGAATATCGCGGATGCCCTGTACGCGGTCGGGTTTGACGCGGATATGGACGTTTTCGGCGTGATGGCGAGCGCCGAGGAAGCCATATGCGAATTGTCGATGGAATTCGGCGCGGGCGGGGCCGGCGATATTGTGTTCGCGATCCCGGGCGAGACCCCATAGGGGCGCGCGGCGGCGCGATTTCCCGGACCCGATTTCAAATACGCGAGCAGTTGTTGTTTTTTTGGGAGGAGGAGAAGCAATGCCCAGATTTTCCACCGGCGACACGGCCTTGCTGGAGCGCAGGATCGCGTCCCATTTGGACGATTTTCCGAATGACCTGATCTGTCCGCTTCAGATATGGTATGAGGAATTCGGCGGTTACGGCGTGCCGGAGCCCGCCGATATCGCGGCGATGGCGGAGGTGCTGGAGAGGCGCGACGATTGGGTCTGCGCCGGCGTCGTCCGCTATGAAAAGTTCGGCGCGCAGAAGAGTTACAAGCGCGTGAGAAACGACGCTTCGCCCGGCGCATGCCGTCGCGGCGAAAGAATCATGGTCCAGCACATGTTCAAGGTCGGGGGGCTGTACAAGGCGCCGGACGGCAAGGTATACAAGGTCGTCCTTTCGGAGGTGTACAACCTCAGATGCTTTGAGATCGTGGACGGACACATGACCGGCGGCATGGTCAAAATCCGCCCGGATTCGGATTTGGCCAAGAGCTTGGTGGAAGTTGCGGGGTGAGACCCTAAACGGACACGCGTCGCAGTTCGATTCTTTGGTCGCCACTCGTAAAACCGCAATTCGCGCGCAGGAGGAAATAAATATGGCCGAAAAAATAACGCACAGCATATGCGTGGGAGGCCCCATCGCCATTCACACGGAGGACGGGGTGATTCGCCGCGTACGTCCCATCGTGTTCGACGAGACGGATCCGCAGGGCTGGGTGATCGACGCCCGGGGCAAGAAGTACACGCCCAACCGCAAGACCTCGCCGGCGTTCATCGCGCTGACGGAGAAGAACCGCGTCTATTCCTACGACCGCATACGCTATCCGATGATCCGCGAGGATTTCGTCGAAACGCCCGACGGGCAAAA
>JAISMX010000148.1 GCA_031276515.1 Eubacteriales Family XIII. Incertae Sedis bacterium
ACCTCCGACACGCGCCCGGACAGCGCCGCCCCCGTCGCCAGAATCACGGCGTCCGAGGCGCGCGGCGCGGCGACCGAGCGCCGGTCGACGGCGCCGTCTATCAGGATCCTGTCCGCGCCCAGCGCCAGCATTTCCGCGCAGACGCCCATCTGTCCCGTCGCCGACACGGGTCCCGCCACCTGCGCGTAGCCCTCCGAGACCGCGCCGCAGATCATCACCCGGCCCAGCGCCGTCCCGTAATCCGTCATGCGCAGGATCTCCAGCCCCGCGTCTGCGAAGGCGTAGAGCTCCGTCGGAATCGTCGCCATGGCGCCCTCCGGCAGGAATACCTTGGGCTTTGCCGTTCCCGTCACCAGATCTTCCGTCTCGCCGTCCCGTCCCGTCGAGGTGATGCCGAGACGCACGCCGGCATCCCGCGCCTCCTCGATCAGGACGCCGAGCGTGGTGGTCTTCCCCGTGTTTTTCGCCATGCCGACGACGGAGACGATTTTGTGTTCTCCCACCGCATCGAGCAGAAATCCCATATTTTCCCTTCGCTTGTATGCCCGCAACCCCGCCTCCGGGCAATGCCGGCCCGTCGGCCCTGTGTGGTTACGGGAATCCCTTTTACTTGGAATTCCTCCTGTGCCGCGCGAGGTTGGCCGGCTCTATCGAGATGGCCTTGCCCTCAGACAGCGCCGCGACGCCCTCGAACTTGTACGATTTCTTGCCCGTGCAATAATCGCAGGTGCAAGCGATTTCGTCTTGGTGCTTGGGTTCCGCGTAGGACGTGATCACTCCTTCGTAGTTGCGCAGTATGACGCGCTCCGTCGTGGAGGAGATCAGGTAATCGGGCATGACGGGCGTCTTTCCGCCGCCGCCCGGCGCGTCCACGACGAAGGTCGGCACCGCGAAGCCCGAGGTGTGTCCGCGCAGCGCCTCGATGATCTCGATCCCCTTCGCCACCTTGGTGCGGAAGTGCTCTATGCCCATGGACAGGTCGCATTGGTAGATGTAGTAGGGGCGCACCCTGTTTTTGACCAGCGTGTGCACCAGCTCGCGCATGATGTGCGGGCAGTCGTTCAGCCCCCGCAGCAGCACGCTCTGGTTGCCCAGCGGTATGCCCGCGTCGGCCATCCGCGCGAGCGCGGCCGCGGCTTCCGGCGTCATCTCCTTGGGATGGTTGAAATGCGTGTTCAGCCATACGGGATGATATTTTTTCAGCATCTTCACCAGATCGTCCGTGATGCGCATGGGCATGACCACGGGCGTCCTCGACCCGAGCCGCACGATTTCCACGTGGGGAATCTTGCGCAGCTCCGCGACGATGTACTCCAAAACGTCGTCGGCCACGCAGAGGCAGTCGCCGCCCGAAAGCAGCACGTCGCGCACCTGCGGCGTATTGCGTATGTAGGCGATGCACTTTTCGATGTCGCGCATGTCGCGGCTGCTGTCGTATTCTCCGGCCAGCCTGCGGCGCGTGCAGTGTCTGCAGTACATGGAGCACTGATCCGTGATGAGGAAGAGCACGCGGTCGGGATACCTGTGCGTCAGGCCCGGCGCGGGAGAATCCGCGTCCTCGTGCAGCGGGTCTTCCATGTCGTTCTCGCTCTTGTGCGTCTCGGCCAAAATCGGCACGGCCTGCATGCGCACGGGACAGCGCGGATCGTCCGGGTCCATGAGCGACGCGTAATAGGGCGTTATCCCCACGCGGAAGCTGTCCGCCACCTTCTTGATCTCTTCCTCCTCGCCGGCCGTCAGGTTTACCACCTGTTTGATCTCGTCAACGCCGGTGAGCCTGTTCCGGATCTGCCAGCGCCAATCGTTCCAATCTCCCTCGCTCACATCCTTCCAGAGAGGAATCTCTCTTCGGTTTCTAATCTCTGACATTCCATATACCTCCTCAACAATTACAACTCCGAGGCCGACTCAAGCGGCCCGGCGACCGCTCACTGCTTTGACGGCCATAAGCTGTACTCCTCAACACAGCCTTTTGACGCGCGCTACGCGTACATCTCCTCAAACAGCTTGCGCAGACCGGCGTTCTCGCGCAAGACCTGCAAGGCGATCTCCGCGTGATCCCGGCAATACCCGTTGCCGATGATCATATCCACGTCCTTGCCCACGCCCTCCGCGCCGAGCGCGGCCTTCGTGAAGCTCGTCGCCATGGAGAAGAAATAGACCGTTCCGCGTTCCCTGCACGCGAGTATGGAAGCCATCTCCGTGTTTTCGATGTTCACGCAGTTGATCACCACGTCCGCCAGCTTGCCGCCCGTCAATTCCGAAATCGTGTTGTACAGGCCGACCGCGTCCGTCGCGTCAAACGCGAAATACGCGTCCGCCAGATTCAGCTTCCGCGCCCGCTCCGTCGACTTCTCGCTGCCGCCGACGCAGATGACCTTCCCGTTCACGCCGGCGCGCTTCTTCGCCTCGTGCAGGCACAAAAGCCCCGACTTCCCGCCGCCGCCGATGATCACGACGGTATCGCCCGACTTCACGAGCCTGGCGGTCTGGGCCGGCGCGCCCGCCACATCCAGCGCCGACAGCGCCAGCGTCTCGGGCATATCCTTCGGCAGCACCGCGTAGATGCCGCTTTGGAACAAGATGGCCTTGCCCTTGATGTCAACCTGATCGATGTCGGGCCGCACGGCCGTGATCTCCTCGATGACGAGCGGCGTGAGCGAGAGCGAAACGAGCGTCGCGAGCTTGTCGCCGACCTTCAGATTGCCCGCGTAGGCGGGGCCGATTTCCTTCACCGTTCCGATCAGCATGCCGCCGGAGCCCGTTACGGGGTTCTTGTGCTTTCCGGCCTTGGCGACGATGCCCAGCATGATCTTCTTGATTTCCTCGACGTCGCCGCCCGCCTGCTTCTCGATCTGCGTAAAGCTGGCGGAATCGACGTTCAGCGTCTGCACGTCGATGAGCACCTCGTTGTCGTAAATTTCCATCGTATTGTCGATGACGTCAGCCGGCTGCGGCAGAACGCCCTTGGGAGAAATAACCCTGTGCGTTCCGAAAGGACAACCTTTTTTCATAGTGAACCTCCTGTTCCCGGCGCGGACGCTCTCGCGCCGCCCGTTTCAATAACCATCATACACCTTTGTGTAGGAATATAGCAAGAGGTATGCCGGTCTTGTTATACGGGTTTCGCGCAGGGCGCGGCGTCGGCGACCTTGTCGGAATCGGTTCACAACGCGAATCTTGAACCGATTTCGATTCGGAATTCCGCGCGCGCTCCGGAACGCGCGGCCCTGCGCGGCCGGCAAATCGCCGCCGCGCGGGAATATGCGCGCTGAAACGGCGAACGCGCTTTTGTCTCGGAGCATTGCCAAGCATGGCATGTAAATTGCAAGAAATTACAGTCGTAAAGTCGTGCGGCGCGCGGCGCGTGCGCCAAGGCGGCGGCGCGGCGAAAACAAAAGCATGAACGGAGCCTTCCGGAATTGAAGGGAGAATATTTATGGAAAAAATCACGAGTACCTTGCGTCTGCGCATGTCCCACAAGGACGCGCATTACGGCGGAAGCCTGGTGGACGGCGCGCACGCGGTTCACCTGTTCGGAGATGTGGCCACGGAGCTTTTGATCCGGCTCGACGGCGACGAGGGTTTGTTCCTCCGCTACGACGAGGTGGAGTTCCTCGCACCCATCTACGCCGGGGACTACATCGAGGCCTCCGGCGAGATCACCCATGTGGGCAACACGTCGCGCAAGATGGAGTTTGTCGCGAAGAAGGTGATTGCGGCGCGGCCGGACATCAGCCCGTCCGCCGCGGATTTTCTGGACGAGCCGGTGGTGGTGTGCAGGGCCAAGGGGGTCTGCGTGACCCCGAAAGAGAGCAAGCGCAAGTAAAAACATCGCGGCGTTTGAGTGGCTTTGATTAAACCTTTGAGCGATAACAAAGCAAGAACCCGCCGGCAGACGACGAGAAGATAGAACTTGACAAGCGCGAGAATTCACAGTATCATTACGGAAAAAGCGGGAACATAGAGAAAAGCAAGGCGGGCATGAAGGAATATCATCCTAAAATTGTAATAGATTTAAAAAAACTCCGCCACAACATCGACCAAATCAAGGCGCGCTGCGAGGCGCGGGGCGTGCGGGTCGCGGGGGTGATCAAGGGTTTTTCGGGCATTCCGGCTTGCGCAAAGGTGTTCGAGGAGGCCGGCTGTCAATACATAGGCAGCTCGCGTCTCGAACAGCTTGCGGACGCGGCGGCGTACGGCGTAAAGGGGCCGTTTATGCTGATTCGTCTGCCCATGCCGGGCGAGGTCGAGGATGCCGTGCGTCTCGCCGATATCAGCCTGAACAGCGAGCCGGCCGTGCTGCGGGCTTTGGACGCGGCCGCCGCGAAGCAGGGGAAGCGGCACGATGTCATATTGATGGCCGACCTCGGGGATTTGCGAGAGGGCTTTTGGGATGAGGGAGAACTGCTCGAAGCGGCGCTGCTCGTCGAGAACGAGCTGTCGAATCTGCGCTTGGCGGGCATTGGAACCAATCTCGGCTGTTACGGATCCATCTTTCCCACCGCCGAAAAGATGCGCGAGCTCGTGGCCCGCGCCGAAGCGGTGGAGGCGCGGATCGGGCGGCGGCTGGACATCGTTTCCGGCGGCGGCAGCACCTCGTTGCCGCGCATATTCGACGGGGACATGCCGGAGCGCGTCAACCAGCTGCGCGTGGGCGAGGCCATCGTCAACGCGCGGGACGCGCGGGATCTGTTCGGTTACGACATGAGCTTCATGCACCAAGACGTCTTCGTGCTGCGCGCGGAGGTCGTTGAGGTGAAGGACAAACCCAGCATGCCCGTGGGCGAGATCCTGTTCGACGCCTTCGGCATGAAACGGGAATACATTGACAGGGGCGTGCGCCGCAGGGCGCTGCTCGCCTTGGGTCGCGTGGATTACGCTTTCCCCGACATGATCTTTCCGCGCGACGCGGGCGTCGAGGTGCTCGGGGCGTCCAGCGATCACACCATCCTCGACATCGAGGACGCGAAACGGGAAATTCGCGTAGGCGACACCCTTGAATTCACGCTGTGCTACGCGAGCACCGCCTTTGCCACGCATTCGCCGAACGTGAAGATCGCCTTTGCCTAAGGCGTTTTCGCGCTTTGGATGGCGTCGCGCAGGGCCAAGACCCGCTTGATCTCCTCGAATCGCCGCTTGGTGATGGGGAAGCGCAGCATGAACAGCGCCGAAACGGCGAACAGCAGACCCGGCAAGAGCGTGAAGCAATCGAATACGGCGTTCAGGGCCTCGGGGCTTTGGCTCGCGGCGCCGGACGAGAAGCCGCCGAGTTGCAGCCGGATGCCCAGCAATTGCATGCCGACGGCGGAGGCGATGGACTGGGCCATGGGCAAGGTGGATGTGATCGTGCCGGCGCGCCGAACGCCGTTTTCGCATTCGTCGACCTCGCAGATGTCGTAGAACGCGGCCGGCATGAGCTGCCAATACGCGGTGCTCGCCGCGACGTAGACGATGAGCAGAAAAAGCAGGATCGGCATGGAGAATCGCGCGACGCCCACAAATCGCGCGGCCGCCGTCAGACAGCCGCCGACGCCAAGACAAGCGATCAGCATGGAACGCTTGTCGAAGCGCCGGGCGAGCCGCATCATGGGAAGGGCCGCGACGATCCCAAGGACGCCGAAGACGAGCATCAGCCCGGAGATCAACGAGCCGGAGAGATGCATTTGAAAGGTGAGCGCGTACATGCGATCCGCGACGATCATGGAATTGCCGATCAAATACGCCATGACGGCGCCTATGAGCAGCCTTAGCGGCTTCAGCTTCAACACCTGCATGTAGTCGCGCGCCGAGGCTTTAAACGAGAATCCCGCGCGCGCGCCCTCGCGAACCGGCGACGGACGCTCGCGCACCGACAGGCCCGTGTAGAGTATGCCGCCGCACGACGGCGCCGCGACGAGGACGGTAACGCACAGCCAAGCGGTCGATTCTTCGAGGCCCGCGAGGGCGAAACGCTCCTCGGCGAGCATGGGTATGACGTTGCCGAGGATGAAACCGACCGTGTACATCACGTAGGCGTAGGTGCGTATGGCGGTGCGCTCGTCGTAACCATCGGCGATCTCCGCGCCCAAGGCCAGATGCGGGATGAAGAACGCGGCGAACAGCATCCAGAAGACGGCGCCGAGCAGGAAAAGCGCGGCGACGCGCGGCGGGCCGTCAAACGGCAGTTTGGAGAACATCAGGCAGGCGAAAAGGCCGAGCGGCATCGCGGAAAAGATGATGAAGGGCCGTCTCCGCCCGAGCCTGTGCGAAAGCCGGTCGGAGCAAGCCGCGAAAAACGGACTCGCCACCGCCTGACACGCTGCGCCGACCGCCGTGACGGCGCCGGCGACGGCCGGCGGAACGCCCGCGACCGTCGTCAGGTAGAACAGCCAAAAGGTATTGACGTAGGAGTACATCGCGCTGTCGCCCGCGCTCGCTATGGAATATTTTAGCAATATCGAATTCTTCATGCCAAAAAAATATCACAAGCGCGGGACACGCACAAGCGATTTGTTTGAAAAAGCGATAATGTCATTTTTCTGATTATTTCGATTTGTTTTGCAAGCGGACACCAAAGGAGGCGGTATGGATTTTCTTTTCGACAAGCTGTTTCACAGCGGCAAGCTCTACACGATGAACGCGCCCGGCGAAACGGTCGAAGCCATCGTGGCGCACGACGGCAAAATCGTCTTTGCGGGCAGCGACGAGGAAGCCGCGCGCTATCCCGTCAAGGAAAAGGAGGATCTCGGAGGCCGCGTCGGCCTGCCGGGCATCTCCGACACGCACATCCATCTGCTGATGGACTGCAACAACAGGGGCTATGTTCAATTGAACAAGGCCCGCAGCATCGATGAGCTCATAGGGATCATGCGCGCGCGCGACGACGGCGGCACGGGCCTGTTCACGGGCTGCGACGTCACCATGTCGGATCTCGCCGAGAACAGGTATCCGCACAGATACGAGCTCGACAGGATCTCCTCCTCGCGTCCCGTCTGCATTCTCAGCCATTGTCTGCACGTGACCATGGTGAACAGCAAGACCCTTGAGTTGGCGGGTCTGACGAAGGACAGCGCGGCGGGGGACGCCTGCGTCAGCTTCTACGAGGATGGGGAGCCGGACGGCATCGTCAGGGAAGAAGCCTACACAAAGTATTTGGCGCCGATATTGGCGACGCTTTTCACCGACGCGGAATACAGAAGGAGCATCCTCAAAAAGTACATCGCCGATTATTCGCGGCAAGGCTACACGACCTTGCACGCGATTTCCTCCTACGCCGCCGCGCCGCCGCTCGAATATTTCGGCCAGTATTACGAGATGGAACGGGAGGGTGCGCTGCCCGTTCGCGTCCTCATAAACTCCGCGTATTTTCCGGACGCGCTGAACGTCCAAACGGGTTTCGGCACGGACATGGTGAAGGCGGGCGCCAAGAAAATCTACCTCGACGGTTCGTTCGGCGGCCGCACGGCCGCGATGCGGGACTCCTATTCCGACGCGCCGGACGAGAAGGGCAGCCTGTTCTACACAAAGGAAAGCCTGACCGCTGCCTTCCGCGAGGCGTACGACAGCGAATTCGAGGTATCCGTTCACGTGATAGGCGACGCCGCGATGGATATGGTTCTGGAGGCCGCGGAAGAGGTCTATCCCGCGAGCGACGAGCGTCTGCCGGAAAAGCGGCTCGCGGCGGCGGGCAGGCGCAGACTGCGCATCATACACGCTTCGATGGCGGATCCCTTGCAGATCGAGAGGCTCAGGCGCCTGCCCGTCATCCTCGACGTGCAGCCGAACTTCATCCATTCGGACGGCGGCTTCGTTCCCGACAGGCTCGGCGAAGGCCGCCTGAAATACTTCACGCCGCTGCGCTCGTACATAGACGC
>JAISMX010000168.1 GCA_031276515.1 Eubacteriales Family XIII. Incertae Sedis bacterium
TAGGCGGCGAGCGGCGTAAAGCCCGCGGACAGGCTGCTCCATATCTCGGCGCCGTCCTCCGCGACCTCCGCGAAGCCGTAGAGGACGCCGAAGGTGCCGACGACGTTCTCCTTCGCGACCAGTCCCGTAAACGTGGCGACCGTCGCCTTCCAATCCCCGAAGCCGAGCGGCGCGAAGACCCACGCGATGCTCGTGCCTATGCCCGCCAGGAAGCCGTCGCCGAGGTCTTCGACCATGCCGAAGCGACCGTCAACCACGCCGAAGGACGAGAGGAACCATATGATGATGGCGGACACGAGGATGATCGTGCCGGCCCGCTTGATAAAGGACCAACCGCGTTCCCACATGCTGTGCAGCACGGTCGCGGCCGTCGGCAGGTGATAGGCCGGAAGCTCCATGACGAAGGGCGCGGGGTCGCCCACGAACAGGCGCGTCTTTTTCAGGATGACGCCGGAGCAGATGATGGCGGCGATGCCGACGAAATACGCGCTCGGCGCCACCCACCACGCGCCCCCGAACAGCGCGCCCGAAATCAGCGCGATGATGGGCAGCTTGGCGCCGCAGGGGATGAAGGTGGTGGTGATGACGGTCATCTTCCTGTCCCTGTCGTTTTCGATCGTGCGGGACGATAGGATGCCCGGCACGCCGCAGCCCGTGCCGATCAGAATCGGAATGAAGGATTTGCCGGACAGGCCGAACTTCCGGAATATGCGATCCATGATGAAGGCGATGCGCGCCATATAGCCGCAGCCCTCCAAAAACGCGAGCAGTGTGAAGAGGATCAGCATCTGCGGCACGAAACCCAAAACCGCGCCGACGCCGCCCACGATGCCGTCCAAAATGAGTCCGTTCAGCCAATCGGCCGTGCCGAGCGCCGCGAGCGCGCCCTCCGCCATGACGGGAACGCCCGGTATCCACAGGCCGAACAGGCTCCAGCCGTCGCCGAACACGCCGTCGTTCGCCCAGTCCGTGGCCAAGGTGCCGACGGTCGTGACGGAAACGTAATAGACGAGGAACATGACGACCGCGAATATGGGCAGAGCCAGCCAGCGGTTCGTGATCACGCGGTCGATCTTGTCGGACCGGGTCGTCTTCTCCGTGCTCTTTCTGCTATAGTTGTCCTTTATGGCCGAAACGATGAACGCGTATCTCTCGTTCGTGATGATGCTTTCCGCGTCGTCTTCCAGCGCTTCCTCGGCCGCGGTCACGATGCCGTCGATGGCCGCGGTCGCCTTGACGCGCGGGGCGATTTTCTCATCGCGCTCAAACAGCTTGATGGCGAAAAATCGCTCCAAATTGGCGGGAACGCTCCTTCCGAGCTCCGAGACGATGGCGCGCAGCGCTTCCTCGACGCGCTCGTCGAAGGTGTGGGCGGACGCGGGCGCGGCCTTTCGCTCCGCGCACTGCACCGCCTTGTCCGCCGCCTCCGCGAGACCCGTTCCCTTCAGCGCGGAAACGCTCACAAAGGGGCAGCCGAAGCGCTCCGACAGGCCGTCGAGGTTGATCGTGTCGCCGTTTTTGCGCACCAGATCGATCATGTTGACGGCCACGACCACGGGAATGCCGAGTTCGAGAAGCTGGGTCGTGAGGTAGAGATTGCGTTCGAGATTGGTTCCGTCCACGATGTTCAGGATGGCGTCCGGCTTGTCGTCCAGCAGATAATTCCGCGAGATGACCTCCTCGAGCGTGTAGGGCGACAGCGAATAGATGCCCGGAAGGTCCATGAGACGGACGTCCTTCCGTCCCCGCAGGCGGCCTTCCTTCTTTTCGACCGTGACGCCGGGCCAGTTGCCGACGAATTGGTTGGAACCGGTTAAGGCGTTAAAAAGCGTCGTCTTCCCGCTGTTCGGGTTGCCGGCGAGCGCGATTGTGAGTGACATATTGCCGAACTCCTTTCGATATTGCGGTATTGCGATGGATGCGGGATTGCGCCGGAGCGGGCCGTCCGAAACGCCGCGTCACTCCGCGCGCTCCACCAAGATGGATTCCGCGTCCTCCTTGCGCAGGGACAGTTCGTAGTTGCGCACATTGACCTCCACGGGATCGCCGAGCGGCGCGACCTTCCGCACGAACACCTCGGCGCCCTTCGTGATGCCCATGTCCATGATGCGTCTCTTGATGGCGCCCGCGCCTTCGATTTTAACGACCCTGACCGTTTCTCCGCAGGGTACTTCCTTTAAAGTCAGCACAATACGATTCTCCTTTCGTTGAAAGCGGTATCTGCCGATTCGCTCTTTGTCGTTATGAGAATTGCGAATCGGTATCAGACCACGATGCGTTTGGCCATGTTCCGATCCAGCGCGATGCGCGTTTCTCGGACGCGGAGCACCATGTTTCCGCCTATCTCGGAAACGACGCTGACGGGCGTACCCGCCGTGAAGCCGAGACTTTCAAGAAATCGCTTCGTATCGTCCTTGCCGGTGATCTTTTTTACGACTCCGGATTCGCCGGATTTCAGTAAAGTGAGAGGCATGAAAACCCTCCTGCGCGTTCGCGCCGCAAAGCAAAATTACATCTGCTATTAGTTTACACCGGCTAACGTAAGTTGTCAACAACTAACAAGATTTTTTTGCCCAATTTTTTTCGACTTTTTGCCGGGTCCGCGTCAGCGCAAGGCATAACAGCAAGGCATAACATATTACTTTTATATGCAATTATGTTGACTTTCCGCTCCAATTGCGGTACGCTATTGGTAAGGTATCATTGCTTGAAAGCGCCGGCGGAGACCGTTTGAACCGCGCGCCGGGAAAGGAGACCACGATTCACAATGAGAATATCGGTAAAAGGTCGCTACGCGCTCGCCGCCGTCACCGTGATAGCGCAGAAGGCGCAGAGCTTGGAAAATGTGACGGTCAGCCGCATTTCCGAGGAGCTCGGCCTGTCCAAAATATATCTGGAACAGGTGTTTTCTCAGCTGAAGCGGGAGGGCTTGCTGCTTTCGGTAAAGGGGCCGCGCGGAGGCTATCGTCTCACGCGTTCGCCGTCAAAGATCACGGCTTGGGATGTGCTGACGGCGCTCGAATCGGGTCTGACGGAGAAAACGGAAAGCACCGTGGAAGACAGCGCTCCCGAGATCGAAACCGCTTTGCGAGTCATCGTCTTCGACCCGCTCGACGACATGCTCCGCGCGCGCCTGTCCGAAATCACGCTGCGGGACATCCTCGACTTTTCCGACGAGCAGAAGACGCAGCAGTCATTTATGCTGAATTTATAGCGTGTGCGCGGTTTTGATTTAAATGGCTGAGCGATGACCGCAGAGGGCCGGCGCTTCCCGCTCGCGCCGCCTCCCCCGCCCCCGTCATGGCTCTCCGCTCACGCATCCTGCAACTCCATCCATCGGTCATAGGCCGCCGCGAGCTCGTCCTTGGCTTCCTTCAGGCGCTCGCCATATTCGCGCAGCAGGACGTGATCGGCGAGAATCGCCGTCTCGCACATCCTCGCTTCGAACGCGCGCACCTCGCCTTCAAGGGAAGCGATCCGCTCCTCGGCGAGCGAGAGCGCGCGCAGTCTGCGTTTCTCGGCGGCGGACGCTTCCTTGTTCCTGCGCCGCCGCGCCGCCGCGTCCGAGAGATCCGCGCCGCCGGCCGTCTCGCGCGCGTCCGCCGCGCGCCCCGGTTCCGCGGACTTCGAGAGCGCCGCAAGACGGCGCTTGCCCGCGCCTTCGGCTTCCTTCTTTTCCGCGTAATAATCGTAGCCGCCGAGGTAATTCACGAGACCGTCCCGCGTCAGCTCGACGATGCGCGACGGAATCCTGTTCAGGAAATAGCGGTCGTGCGACACGATGAGCGCCGTACCCGGAAATTCGCGCAGAGCCTCCTCGAACACCTCCTTGGACGAGATGTCGAGATGGTTCGTCGGTTCGTCTAAAAGCAGGAGGTTGGCGCCGGACAGCATCAGCTTCAGCAGCGACAGCCTCGCCCGCTCGCCCCCGCTCAAAACGCCCACCTTTCGGAATACCGTGTCGCCCGTGAACAGGAAGCTCCCGAGCATGCCGCGCAGCTCGGTTTCGCTGTACAGCCCGTAGGACGACGTCATTTCGTCCAATACGCTCCTGTCGTCGTCGAGCAGCTCCTGCTCTTGGTCGTAATAGCCGATCATGACGTTGTGGCCCGTTTGCAGCAGACCGCCGTCGGGCGCGAGCTCGCCGTTCAGCAGTTTCAGCAGGGTGCTCTTGCCTATGCCGTTGGCGCCCACCATACAAATGTGTTCGCCCCGCTTCATGTCCAGATCCACGCCCGCGAACAGCTCCCTGCGCGCGCCTTCGTGCGGGAAGCCCTTGGACAGGCCCTCCGCCGAGAGGACGTCCCGGCCGCTCCTGTATCGCTGGCGGAAGCGCATCCGCATGCGCGAAGGCTCGCTTGCGGGGCGTTCCGGCGCGTCGATGCGGGCCAAGCGCTTTTCGCGCGACCTCGCCCGCTTCGCCAGCTTCTCGGTGCCGTGTCCGCGCAGCCTACGCACGATCTCCTCCTGCCTTTCGATCTCGTGCCGCGTCTTCTCCCAAGCCGAGAGCTCCGCTTGGCGCCGCAGGCGCTTCTTTTCGGCGAAGGCGGTGTAATTTCCATCGTAGGCGGCGAAGCCTTGGCCTTCGAGCTCGAATATCCGGTTCACCGTCTTGTCGAGAAAATAGCGGTCGTGCGACACGAGCACGATGGTTCCGCCGTAATTCCCGAGATATCGTTCGAGCCATCCGAGCGTCTCGATGTCCAGATGGTTCGTGGGCTCGTCGAGAAAGAGCAGATCGGGCTTTCTGAGGAGCAGCGCGGCCATGGCAAGCCTCGTGCGCTCACCGCCCGAGAGCAGCGACACCTTTTGCGAGCGCTTCGATTCGGGGAAGGCCATGCTCGACAGCACGCCCGATATCTCGCTTCTGTAGCCGTAGCCGCCCCGCGATTTGAAATCTTCCGCGAGCCGGTCGTGGCGCGACAGCAAGCCCCGCGTCGATTCCCCGCTCTCCGAGCGCCGCGCTATCTCGCCGGCCAAGGCTTCCAACTCCCGCTCCATCTCGACGAGATCGCCGAGAGCCTCCAACATCTCCTCGTATACGGTGCGTTCCGAATTGAAATTTCCGTCCTGCCGCAGATAGCCGACCGTAAGGGAGGGCGCGATGAAAAGCTCCCCCGCGTCGGGAGAGCTTAATCCCGTCAGAATATTCAAGAGAGTCGTCTTTCCCGCGCCGTTTGCGCCCACGATCCCGACCCTGTCGCCGCGGTTCACATGAAAATTGACCTCATGCAGCACGGTGTTTGCGCCGTACGTCTTTGTTAAATTCTTCACGGATAAAACGATCATGAGCGTCCGTCGTTCGACTCCGCCGGTCTCCGCATGGCGTCTATGAGCATATCCAGTTCCTCCGCGCGCCGCAAGCTCCAGACCCGCGCCGCATTGGCAAAGCCCGCCATAAAAGCTCGCTCCGCGCAGACGTCGGTGAGAGGAGCATCGTGCGCGGCATTCGCCGCCATGAAGCCAACCGCATTATCGGCGCAGCAAGCCGCCAGTTCGAAAAGCCTCTCGCGGGAAAGCCTGTCGAACGCGAATTGCAGGGTGTCGTACAGCCCGCTCTCCACCGTCTCCCTCGCCAAAACCAAGCTTTCGCACGCGACGCCGAGAAAGCGCAGTTTTCCCTGATGCTGCGCCATCTGCATGGCCTCGTACAGGCCGGAGCCGTCCTCGGGGCGGGGAATGAAAGAGGGTTCGTGAATTTGATATATGTCGATGCAATCCGTATTGAGCGCGCGCAGACTCGCGTCGAGGTCTTTCCAAAACGCGGAAGGGTTTATCGCCTTGGTCTTTGTCGCCAGAAAAAATTCCTTTCGTCTGCGCGCGAGCGCCGCCGCGAGCGCCTCCTCGCCGTCCGCGCGGGGTCCGGCGTCGATCAGATTGATTCCCGCGTCCAGCGCCTTGCCGATCATCCGCGCCGCGTCCTCCGCGCTCGCCCGCCGCAAGGGCGGAGCGTCGAGAACATCCTTCGTGATTGCGAGTCCTGTGCGACCGAGTGTAAGCGTAGTCATAGACGATTTTGCTCCTTTTGATCGTGGGGGACGGAGAATTCTGTTTTAATTGCTCATAAATTATTATAACCGACTTCGATGCAATGTCAAGAAGGATGCGATGGCAAAATGGTTCTCTTTGGCAAAACTTGTTTACAATCGTCACGCGCGATGTTATACTGTAAATCAAAAGGCAAGCGGCAAAGACAAGGAGGCGAATATGGGCAGAGGCGGCGGAAGCGGCGGTGGCGGTGGCGGCGGAAGCGGCGGTGGTGGCGGCGGTCGGAGCTTTGGCGGCCGGAGTTCGGGAAGCAGGAGCTTCGGGCATGTGAGCGGCTCGTCGCGAGGCGGTTCGTCGCGGGGCGGCTCGTCGTCGGGACGCGGAGGCGGACTGAGCGGCGGAGGCTTCTCCAATCGCTCAAACTCCCGCACGTTCATATACGCAGGGGGCGGTTCGAGGTCTTACGGCGGCCGATACGGCTCGGGATATCGTAGGCCGGGCAGCGTCGCGGCCGCCGCGACGGTCGTGTGCGTAATCATCATCGTCGTTTTCTGGCTGCTCATCTCAAGGGTTCTTTTGGCCGATTCGGCGCCTCCGTCCACATACCAACGGGAACCGCTGGCCGAGGGCATCGCGCTCGAAACCGATTACTTGAAGGACGACGCGAACTGGATCGACAATGTAAGCATGGTTGAGCGAGCCATGAAATACTTCTACGACAAGACGGGCGTCTTTCCCTATCTGTGGATCGCCGATTCCGTCGACGGCCGGACCTCGCTTTCGGACAGCGAGGCGGAAGCGGCGCTGGGCGCGCTGTACGACGCCGAGATCGGCGACGAAGGGCATATCGCGATCCTGTTCTTCGAACCCCATCCCGACAATTACGATATATATTATTTGGCCGGAACGGCGGCGCGCTCGGTGCTGGATCAAGAGGCCGTCGATATTCTGATGAATTATTTTGAGCAATACTATTACGGCGATTACGACGACAACGAGTATTTTTCGGAGGTGTTCACGGACGCGGCGGACAGGATCATGACAAAGACCACGCCGACGAGCCGCATCCTGCTCATCGCGGCGATAGCCTTGGTCGCGCTGATCAGCCTGTTCCTGTTCACGCTCGCGATGGCGAAAAAGGTGAATGAGCGCAAGCGGCTGAACGCGGAGATATTGAACACGCCCATCGACGAGAGCGATGCGTTTGATATAGAGGATGAGGCGGACAAGGCCGCCAAAAAATACGACGAATGAACCATTCAGGCTTTGAAGTGAAACCGAATTGGTTATTGCTTGATTGAACGACGACCGTGCGCGGAATGCGCGGCGGGCTTGTTGTTCACGGCGTTTAATGCGGATATGGAGGATTTACATGGGTATTTTGGAAAGATTCGGCACGATTATGAAGGCCAACATCAACGCTTTGCTCGACAAGGCCGAGGATCCCGCGAAGATGATCGATCAATATCTCATCGACATGAAGGAAAGCCTTGCCGCGGTCAAGAAGGAGACGGTCAACATCATGGCGCTCGAAAAGAAGGCCGAGGCCGACTTCAACGAAAACAAGGCGGAGATTGAGAAATTCAAGGGTCTCGCGGAAAAGGCCGTCAAATCCGGCAACGACGAGGACGCGCGCGTCTTCATCAAGAAGTACAAAGATCTCGAAGCGAGGGCCGCGGCGCTCGAAAGCAATCTGTCCGCCGCGACCGAGAACGCGAACAAGATGAAGGAGATGCACAACAAGCTCGTGTCGGACATCAGCGAGCTTGAAAGCCGCAAATCGCAGATCAAATCGACGGTCGCCATAGCGAAGGCCGTCGAGAACGTCAACAAGGTCGGCGATCCGCTGAGCAAGGCGACCGAGATCGGGAGCAAATTCAGCGACATGGAGAGCAAGGCAAACGAACGGCTCGACCGAGCGCAGGCCGCGTCCGAACTCAACAGCGAAATCGGGGACGCCGCCGACAAACTCGCGAAATCCTACGGCGGGGCGACGGATTCCGACGTGGACGCCGAGCTCGCGCGGCTCAAATCGGGGGTGTAGACGCAAAAAGGGTGAAACGAAGAAGTTTCACCCTTTTTTTATGCATCGAAAACCGGCCGTCGATGGATTGCTCAGCCCTGCTGCGCTTCGTCGAAGGCGCGCATCGCGGATTCTGGCGGCTGCTTGGACAGCCCGCTGAACAGGAGGATGCAGACGAAGGACAGCGCGAAGCCCGGCACGAGCGAATACAGCCCCGTCTGCGCGCCAAGCGTTCCCGCCGCGCCCAGCGGGATGTAGTCCCACAGGATGACGGTCAGGCCGCCCGCGAGGATGCCGGCCGCCGCGCCGGCGCGCGTCACGCGCCGCCAATACAGAGACAGGAGCACCAGCGATCCGAAGGCCGAGCCGAAGCCCGACCAAGCGTTGGACACGAGCCCCATAATGCTGTTTTCGGGATCGCGCGCGATGAAATAGGCCACGAGGGAAACCGCGACGACGGCGCTGCGGCTGAGCCACACCAGCTTCCGATCCGAGGCCTTTGCGTTGACGGAATTTCGGTATATGTCGCCCGTGATGGAGGACGCCGTGACGAGCAGTTGCGAATCCGCCGTGGACATGATGGCCGCGAGGATGGCGCACAGGAAGATCGCGCCGATGAGCGGAACCGGGATGATGGCGCCCTCGGACATGAAGATCTTGTCGATCATCTCGATGAACACCGTTTCGGGATTCGCGAGGCCGGGTTCGTAGGCCGCGCCCAGAATCCCGACGAAGATCGCGAAGCCGAGCGTCAGCAGCACCCAGATGATGGCGATGGTCGCCGAGCGCTTCACCGTCTCGTCCGACTTGATGGCCATGAAGCGCACCAGAATGTGCGGCATTCCGAAGTAGCCCAGCCCCCAGGCCAGCTGCGAAACGACGGAAACGGGGGT
>JAISMX010000068.1 GCA_031276515.1 Eubacteriales Family XIII. Incertae Sedis bacterium
GAAGTCTTTCGTGACGAATTTCGCGTCGATGCGCTCCAAGGAGTCCGCGTCGATTCTTTCCGCCCAGGGCGTCGCCATTCGCGTCGTCAGGAATTCGAGGAAATTCCTCTTGTCGGACAACATTCGCCTGTATCCTTTGTCGTACATGTTTTCGGCCATCGGCGTCTCCCTTCGTTCGTTGGAATCATTATACGCAATGCTCGAGAGAATTGCAATTCTTGCCGTTTTATGCGGATCGTCATCGCATATGACCCTATTGCTTCGATGCGCGGCTTTGCGTTCCTTATTGCGTCTTGCGGTTTTCCATATTCTTTCTGAGTTCTTCTTCGGGTATGCCGGAACACTTGGCTGCGGTTTCCAATGGCAAGCCGTCGTCAAGCATTGCCATGGCCATTTCCAGCTTGCCCTCCAGCTTGCCTTTGCGCTCGCCTTCCAGTTTGCCTTTGCGCCTGCCGTCGCGCTTGCCTTTGCGTATGCCGCGCTGCTCGATTTCGTCGATCGCTCTTTCTATCGCGTATGTCATTTCAGGCACCTCCCACTCGCCGGAGAGAATCCGTTCAAACTGTGTTGACTCATAGAGAGTAGGTACGATTCTGCCATCGCTCAATTTATGAAATCTTACGACACTTCCAACTTTGCCTTTGTCAGAGAACGCATCGCAAAAAGCCCTAACACAATCATCGCTATGGCTCGTTGTGATAAATTGTACATTTGGATATTGTTCAGTAAATATTTTTAAATAATCCCAGATCGCCGGCATAACAGAATAGTGAATGCCGGCCCCAATCTCATCTATAAGAATCAGGACCGGATTACGGGCTGTTTGGTTGATCTTGAGATATTCATCAAGCCCAAAGATAGCGATGAGCGTGCTTGCCCAAGTTACTGCGCCGTTGCCAATAGTTCCAAGAGTTGTTTCCTTATCTCCATCAAGAATAACCGACAAGCCATTTTCTATTTTTGAAATTCGGACATCCGTCACTGACGGATTTATAATCTGTAACGCTTTGGTCAGTTTTTTTGATGTTTGGTATGGAAGTTCCTGCGGCATGGAACGAATTGAGGCAAAATCCAAATAACGGCTTGCGCTTGCAGGTTTGCTCTCCGGCGGAAGTAGATAGAGTCCGCCATCGGCATTGAGGATTTGAACCCTTTTTTCGTTGCCACCAAGAGTAAGTTTCTGATGATTCTTTTCAAGACCGGCATCTGTGTGTTCCCATTCAAAAACAGCCATATCTGTTGAGGCATCCACCGGAATTCCCATGTTTCGAGCATCTCTTGCCCAGCTTTCTTCGAGACCGGACATTTTTTCCCTTGTGAATGTCCATTGCCAATTGGTGCCGTCATCTGCTTTTGCCTTGACAATACTCTCGCTTGAACCAAATGTAGGGCATTCATCCCAAAATAAGCGGTAGTTGTATACCGGTCTCGCGCCGATGTTCTGAATTCCGCCATTGGCTTGATTGATGATGAAACCGATTGTGCGGTTATAACGCGCCAATGGAGCGACATCAAGTCGCGTTTCGGAAAACAGGCAATAAAGCCCTTCAAGCACAGACGTTTTGCCAACACCGTTCGTACCGGTGAGCAAGGTTACACCGGACAAAGGCACAGTCGTGTCAGTGAACCCTCGGAAATTGTTTAATGTTACGGAATTTATCATTTCAATCCATCCTTATTGCTGCGTCTTGTCGGACAGCATTCGCCTGTATCCTTTGTCGTACATGTTTTCGGCCATCGGCGTCTCCCTTCGTTCGTTAGAATCATTATACGAAATGCCGGGTGAAATTGCAATATGCCCACCCAAAAATGCCGTTGCGTTTGCAAGGTATTTGCAGTATAATGATGTACAAAGAAAGGACGTGATAAAATTGGCGACCAAAACAATAACCGTCAGGGTGGACGAGGATACCAAGAGACAAGCGGAACTTATCTTGAGAGACATAGGATTAAACGTCACGGGACTTTTTAACGCTTGCTTAAAAGCCGTGGTACGAGAGAAGCGTGTGCCGTTTGCCTTGGTCAGCGGTGAGTACGAGCTGCGGCGGATGATTGAGGCCAAACTCGAAGAATCGGAAGCGGCCGCAAACAATCCGGCGGAAAGGCGCTACACGCATGAGGAGATTTTCGCGCCTTTAAGAAAGCGCTATGGATATGAGCCACAAGATTGAGTATATCTCAACTTTCTATGCCGACGTGTTGAACGTAGCCGAGTTCTTGGCGGAATACCCGGACAAAGCCTCGCGTATTTTCGCCAAAATCGACAAAGCTTTGCAAAATCTCAGAGAAATGCCCGAGATGTATGCGGTCTATCCGGAGATTCCGTCGTTTCGCTTCATCGTGACGGAAGACTGCTTGGTGTTCTACAAGTTCAAGAAACCTGGCGGAATCGTGGAAGTTCACAGGCTCATTCACGGACGCATGGATATACCGGCGCACATACGGACGGGACGGCCGCCATACTGTAACAATAGTGGGTGAACACATGGCCTTTTTTCAGGCGGTCAACATCCATCGTCCGGCCTTGAATGGTATAGTCCTTGAAAATCTGTCCCGCCCGGTATTCTATACTGTATCAAAAGCATCTTCATAGTTCGCGGCGTCCCTCCATGGCCTTCGACAGCGTGACTTCGTCCGCGTATTCGAGGTCGCCGCCCACGGGTATGCCGTGCGCGATGCGCGTCACGCGGATGCCGGCGGGTTTGATCAGCTTCGCGATGTACATGGCCGTCGCTTCGCCTTCTATGGTGGGGTTTGTCGCGAGTATGATTTCCCTCGCGTCGTCGTTGTTTTGCAGGCGCAGCAGAAGCCGGCGGAGGTTGATGTCGTCGGGGCCTATGCCGTCCATGGGGGAGATCGTGCCGTGCAACACGTGGTAGGAGCCGCGGAATTCTCCCGTGCGCTCGATGGCCGCCACGTCGCGCGGATTTTCGACCACGCAGATCACCGAGTTGTCGCGCGTCGCGTCCGCGCAGATGCCGCAAGGGTCGGTGTCCGTCATGTTGCCGCAGACGGAGCAATACTTCATGCGGAGCTTGGCTTCGCGGATCGCGTCGGCGAGGGCGTTCGCGCCTCCGTCGCTCATGGACAGGATGTGAAAGGCGAGTCTCTGCGCGCTCTTGCCGCCTATCCCCGGCAGCCCGGAGAGCTCGCGGATCAGATCGTTCAGCGGTTTGGCGTAATATTTCGACGATATGCTCATCCCTACAGCAGACCCGGAATGGACAGCCCGCCCGTCAGTTTTTCCATCTCGTTTTTCGATATTTCTTCGATTTGGCGCAGGCCTTCGTTGACCGCGACGAGGATCAGGTCTTGGAGCATCTCCACATCTTCCGGATCGAGCGCGTCGGGGCTGATTTCCAAAGAAACCAATTCTTTCTTTCCGTTGATTTTAACCTTTACGGCGCCGCCGCCGGCGGTCGTCTCAACTTCTTTCTCCTCGAGTTCGGACCGCATCTCGTCCATGCGCTGCTGCATGGCCTGAAATTGGCGCATTTGATCGGCTTGGCCGCCTTTTCGCATCAGCGCTTTGTTCGGGTTTCCGGGCTTTTTGCCGGCTCTCATTCCTTTTCCCATCGTGTGTGTTTTCTCCTCTGCTTGAATTGATTTTGCATTGCGCGGCGCGAAGCGCGAACGGCTTTTTTTTCAGGAGTCGAAGCTGAGCTGCACCGTCTCTTGTTCGGGCGGTTCGGGCGGCGCGGACGCGGATTTTGGCGCCGTGCGGACGCTTTTGACCTCGCGGCAGACCATGCGGAGCGGTCGCCCGGCGACGCGGGCCGCCGCGGCTTCGAGCGGTTCTCTGCCGTCCTCGGCGGCGCGTTTCGTAATCTCGTCGAACACCTCGATCACAAAGGCGTTTTCTCCCGTCTCCGCGAGTTTGCTGCGATCGGGCAGCCGCGCCAGCATGGGGCTTTTTTTCAGGGCCTCGGCCACGACGGCGCGCCAGTCGAGGGCGGGGATGACGGCTGCGGGGCTTGCGTCCCGCGCCGGCGGCGCGGATGCTTCGTCCGGCGGCGCGGATGCTTCGTCCGCCGGCGCGGCCGGCTTGCTTTCGGGCGCGCGCGCTTCGTCCGCCGGCGGCGCGCTTGCGGTTCGTGCGGAAGGTTTGGCGGGCGGCGCCACAGCCGGTCGCGCTTCGTCCGGCGGGAGTTCGCTTGCCCGCGGCGCGGACGTCATGGGCGGCAGGGTTTCTTTGACCCGCGCGGCGGGCGGCTTGCTTTCGGGCGCGCGCGCTTCGCCCGGCGGCGGCGCGCTTGCGGTTCGTGCGGAAGGTTTGGCGGGCGGCGCCACAGCCGGTCGCGCTTCGTCCGGCGCGTTCTCCGAGGCCATGCGGACGATTCCGACTTCCAACAGGACCCGGGGCTGCGTCGACCGGCTCGCGTCGTTCAGCGCAGCCGCCAGCGCGAATATGCCGTCGTTCACAAAGGAAGGCGAGAGCCTCTCGCTCTGTTCCTTGAGCTTCGCGATGCTCTCGACGGATAGGTTCATGACGTCCTCCGGGCGTTTCAAATGTCGCAGGAGCATCAGATTTCTGAAATGCTCGATCCAGTCCTTCATCATCTGCCGCTCGTCCATGCCCTCCGAAAGAAGCCGGTCCAAGCGCAGCAGCGCGTCCGCGACATCCCCTCCCGCGACCGCGTCCGTCAGCGCGATCAGCGCTTCCTCGCCGGGGCTGCCGAGCAGTTCGAGCACCGTGTCGCGCGTGACCTCGTTCGCCTCGCCGGAGACGCATTGATCGAGAAGGCTCAGCGCGTCGCGCACCGAGCCGTCGGCGTTGGACGCGAGCAGCGAGAGGGCCTCCTCCGTGACGCAGACGCCGAGTTCGGCGCAGATGCCGCGCATGCCATTTTTGATGGTTTCCGCCGGCACGCGCTTGAAATCGAGACGCAAGCAGCGCGAGAGGATGGTGGCCGGCAGCTTGTGCCGCTCCGTCGTCGCCAGCACGAACATCACGTTCTCCGGCGGTTCTTCCAGCGTTTTCAGAAGGGCGTTGAAGGCGCCCGGGGAAAGCATGTGAACCTCGTCCACGATATAGACCTTGCGCGCGCCCACGCTCGGCGGATATTTGACGCTTTCGCGGAGCTCGCGGATGTTCTCGACCCCGTTGTTGGATGCGGCGTCGATCTCGATCACATCCACAAATATGCCGTCCCTTATGGCGACGCAGTTCGCGCACGCGCCGCAGGGTCTCTCTCCGGCCGAAAGGCAATTCACGCCCTTCGCGAGGAGCCGCGCCATCGTGGTCTTTCCCGTTCCGCGCGTTCCGCAAAAGAGATACGCGTGGCCGACGGTTCCGTCTCGCAACTGATTCGTCAATATTTTAACGATATGCTCCTGGCCGAATACCTTATCGAAGGTTTCGGGCCGGAATCTGCGGTACAATGCGAGATACAAGGCTTCCTCCGTTCCCGCGCCGCCGCGCGCGCCGCGCTCCGCGCCGGCGGAACGCGAAACGGCCGGGGGCGGAGCCAAAATCGAATTGCCTTCAAGCAGCTTCGCAGGATTTGGAGAAGACCGATCCGCGGCACATGCGAATATCCGTTTATCGCTGCTTCCTTCCGGACCTGACGAGGTTCACGGTTTCCCATTGCGCGGGGTCCAAACCGCATCATGCGAAGCTGCCAAAAGGCAATTGCAAGAGCCGATGCGCGTCAAGCGCGCATCGCGACACATATGAATATGATTTGGTACGCCCGACACGATTCGAACGTGCGGCCTTCAGAGTCGGAGTCTGACGCTCTATCCGGCTGAGCTACGGGCGCGCGCCTCATGCGCGCCGCCGCGAAGGGGTCTGCGGCGGGCTCACATACTATATTAGTGTCTCGCGGGCCGCGCGTCAAGGTTTTTTTACGCGATGAACGCGAAAGCGGAGCGCCGGGGCCGAAAAACAACAGAAACTTTTATCCGCGAAACCTCCGTCTTTTTTCGCATTTTTGTGGCAATGTTTATACCAAACCGGTAAAATAGAGACCAAGGAAAAAAGACGATCGATCACGAGGAGGCGCGCCATGTTCGACAGGCTCACGGAACACCGCAGAAAGTTGCATCGCATACCGGAACTCGATTTCGACCTGCCAAAAACCCGCGCGTACGTCGAATCGGCGCTTTCGACTCTTCCCTGCGAGCTCGTACCCGCGGGCAGAACCGGCCTGTGCGCGTATTTCGACGCGGGCAAGCCGGATACCATGGCCTTCCGCAGCGATATGGACGCGCTGCCCATCGCCGAAGCGAACGTCTGCGACTACGCCTCGGAGCATCCGGGCAAGATGCACGCCTGCGGCCACGACGGGCATATGGCCATCCTGCTCGGCTTCGCGGAGGAATTGTCCCGGCGCGCGGGCGCGTTGCCGCGCAACGCGCTGCTCATATTTCAGGCCGCGGAAGAGACCGCGGGCGGCGCTTTCGATATATGCGAATCGGGCGTATTCGAAAAATACGGAGTTTCCAATGTTTTCGGCCTGCACCTCTGGCCCGGCCGCGAAAAAGGCGCCATCGTCTGCCGCAAGGGCGCCTTCATGGCCGAAGCGCGCATGCCGCGCGTCGATGTGTTTGGCAAGAGCGTTCACGCGGCCGTGGCGAGCAAGGGATTGGACGCGCTGCTCGCCGGCGCGCGCTTCGTGGAGAAGGCTTACGATATGGAACGCGCCGCTTTCCCCGGCGACGTGACGCGCCTGCTCAAATTCAACATGTTCCGGAGCGGAACCGCGACGAACGTCATTTCGGCTCACAGCGTCATACGCGGCACGATGCGCTGTTTCGAGGATGCGGTGCGCGAGCGCTTGGAGGAAGGTCTGCGCGCCGTCGCGGCGGAAATCGAGCGCGAATCGGGCTGCCGCTTCGAGATCGATTTGTCCGAGGGCTGTCCGGCCGTGCGCAATGATTCCGCCTTGTTCGACAGGTTCAGGGATGTGCTGTGCGGGCGCGCGGATTCGCGTCTGCCGGACGGGGACGACGGCAAAGCCTTTTCTTTCATCGAAGCGGCCGAGCCGATGATGACCTCGGAAGATTTTTCGGTCTATCAGAGGAAGGCGCCCGGCGTTTTCTTTCACCTGGGGCTGGGTCGCGTCGCGCCGCTGCACAGCGTCGACTTCGATTTTGACGAATCGGTGCTGCGGGTGGGAGTAGGGGCCTTTTTGCGTCTCTTTTACGGAGTGTGACGACGGACGCTCAATTTTTGAGCGGTAACGACAATGAAAAGCATTGCGGCGTATTTTGGCAGAAAAACAGAGGATATTTTGGATCGGCTCGGTCTTGGCATGCGCGCCAAGCTCATCATCATATTCCTCATCATCAAGATCATTCCCCTGATCATTCTGACGCTGATCGCGTGGCGGCATTTTGTTACCTTGGGCGACGTCCTGAAAGGGATCGCCGTCAGCGATTCGTCCTCCGCTCTGAACAGAAGCGCGACCGAGAACATCGAGCGCATGACGACGGACACGGCGCGAAGGGTGGCCGATTTTCTCTACGGCCGCGACGCCGACATTCTGTATCTCGCGAACATCGAACCGAGCGATGAGAATTACCGCAGGTTCGCCGAAAACAAGACGGGCCGGCTGGTCAAGAGCGGCGAATGGCAACTCGCGCCGGACGGAGGCTCGTGGATTCCTTCGGAGCCTCGCTCGCCGGCGCCGGGCGGCGGTCTTTCCACCAACAGCGAAAACAACGATATGGACGGCTTCCGGTATCGCGGCTCCGAAGCGTTCGAATACGAAAGCGTCCCGCTCTACAAGGAGATCACCTTCGTCGGTCTCGACGGCGTCGAGCGATATAAGGCCGTCGCCGCGGATGGCATGGATCCGCGAAAGAAGGACGTTTCGGACAGGCTGAACACCTACGTCAAGGCCGAGACCTATTTCGAGGAGCTCAAGAAGCTGAAGCCCGGGGAAATATACGTGTCGGATGTCATCGGCGCCTATGTGGGTACGAATTACATCGGCATGTACACGCCGGACGACGTGGCGGAAGCGGCGGAAACGCGCGGTTATCCCATCGACTACGCGCCCGAGGAACAGGCCTACGCGGGTATGGAAAATCCAAACGGCAAGCGCTTCGAGGGCATCGTGCGCTGGGCCACCCCCGTGACGAACGAAAGCGGCAAGATCGTCGGCTACGTCACGCTCGCGCTGAACCACGATCACATCATGGAATTCGTGGATCATCTCACGCCGATGAACGAGAGGTACACGGAACTGCCGAGCGCGTATGAGGGCAATTACGCCTTCATATGGGATTACAAATGCCGCAGCGTCTGCCATCCTCGGCACCATTCCATCGTCGGCTTCGATCCCGCCACCGGCGAGCCGCAGATACCTTGGCTCGAATCGTCGATTTACGATGCGTGGCGGACGAGCGACGTCGAGAAATGGACCGATTTCGTCGAGGGCATACCGCAGTTCGACGCGCAGTCGAGGAAAAAAACACCCGCGCCCGCGCTTACCCGCGCGGGGCTCGTCGGCTTGGACGGGCGCTATCTCAACAACGCGCCGCAGTGCACGGGCTGGATGGATCTCACGGCGGACGGCGGTTCGGGTTCGTTTTACATACTGTGGAGCGGGCTTTACAAGCTGACCACGGCGGCCGCGATCCCCTATTACACGGGGCATTACGCCCCCTCGGAGGACAACGGCTATTCGAAGCGAGGTTTCGGCTTCGTCGCCATCGGCGCGGGCTTGGAGGATTTCACGCGTCCCGCGGCGGAAACGGAGGAGAGGCTCGGAGCGGCGATAGAGCACAGCCTCGCGGATACGCTCATGCAGCTCATCATAACCACGGGCATCATCATCATTCTGGTCGTGTTCGTCGCGATATGGATGGCTTCCTTCCTGACGAACAGCATCAAGCGATTGATCAAGGGCATCTCGCGTTTCAAGGCGGGCGAACGGCAGTTCCGCTTCAATTCGACCACAAAGGACGAATTCGGCGCGCTGGCGGATTCTTTCGACGACATGGCGGACAATATAGAAGGCAGCGTGAACGGGCCGCTCTGCATCACGGACTTGGATCTCAATATCATCCACATGAACGAGCATGGCTTGGCCATGAACAAGAAAACCCTCGCGGAGGTCGTCGGCAAGCCCTATTTCGAGCACAGCATCTATCCCGTCGATTCGCCGTTCTGCCCCATCAAGGCGCTGCGAGAAGGCCGCGAGGCCGAAACCTACTGTCCGGACGGAAAGCGGTACATCAAGGGCGTCGCGAACTATTTCATGGGCAAGGACGGCAAGAGGATCGGCTACATCATCGTCACCTCGGATGTCACGGAGATGGCCCTCGAACGCCTGAAGATAGAGGAACAGAAGGTGCTGCTCGACACGATCTTCACCGGTTCGCCCGATCTGATCTGGTACGAGGACGAAGAGGGCAGATATCTGACGGTGAATCCGCGCTTTTCGGATATTTCCGGAAGACCGGCGGACGATTTTGTCGGGAAAACGGCTGAGGAGATGCTGCCGCCGGAGCTGGCGGAGATTTTCAAGGCAAATGACGGCGCGGCCCTCGCGTCGCCGAGACCGCTCTACACGGAGGAGCGCATCGCGTTCGCCGACGGACACGAGGAGGTTCTGGATTCGGTGCGCATGGCCATACTCGACTCGAACGGTATGCCGGTCGGTCTGCTCGGTTTCGCGCGCGACGTCACCGTGCGCGTCACGATGGAAAACGAGCTGCGCGAGACGCAGATCGAGCTGGAACAGGCCGTGGACGACGCGAACAGGGCGAATCGGCACAAGAATGAATTTTTGGCGCGCATGAGCCACGAGATACGCACGCCCATGAACGCCATCATAGGCATGACGAGCATCGTGCGGCGAAAGCTTGATGAGGGGGACGGCGTTTGCGACGCTGCGGAGATCGGGGAGCGCATGCAGCAGATAGAGGCCTCGTCGCAGCATCTTTTGGGCCTTTTGAACGATATTCTGGACATCTCGAAATTGGACGCCGGCAAGATAGAGCTTTCAAGCGAAACGGTGGATTTGCCCAAGCTCGTGCATACCCTGTTCGACATCATCAAGCCGCGCTGCGACGAGAAGAACATACGGTTTGAGCTCTTTCTCGACGCCTTCTCGCCCGCCGTTTTCATCAGCGATTCCATGCGTCTGCGTCAGGTGCTGGTGAATCTGCTCGGCAACGCCGTGAAATTCACGCCGGCGCACGGAAAGGTCGAATTCCGCGTCGAAAAGGCGGATCGCAGGGAAGGCGAAACGCTAATGAGATTCTCGGTCGTCGACACCGGGATAGGCATCTCCGACGAATTCATGCCGCTCATCTTCCGCCCCTTCGAACAGGGCGACGGCGGATTGTCGCGCGCGTACGGAGGCACGGGTCTCGGCCTCGCCATCTGCCGGCGCATCGCGCAGCTCTTCGGCGGGGACATTTCCGTGAAGAGCAAGAAAGGGGAAGGCAGCGAATTCGTCTTCGAGCTGTGGCTGCGCGAGACGGAGACTCCGGCCGGCGAGGCGGCCATCGCGGACGCGTCGGACAAGTTCACGGACAAGAAGGCGCTTCTGGTGGACGACGTGGAGATCAACCGCGTCATCGTGATGTCGCTGCTCGAAATCACGGGCATGACGATAGACGAGGCGGAGGACGGCCCGGAAGCCGTGCGGATGTTCGCGGAGTCCCCGGAGAACACTTACGACATCATCTTCATGGACGTGCAGATGCCGCTCATGGACGGCTACGAGGCGACGGGCGCCATACGCGCCCTCGACCGGGCGGACGCGCGCACCGTACCCATCGTCGCGCTCACCGCCAACGCGTTCAAGGAGGACGTGGACAAGGCCTTGGAGAGCGGCATGAACGCCCACATCGCGAAGCCCGTCGAGATGGACAGGCTGCTCGAGGTGCTGTTCCGATTTTTGCGCGCGTAACGTAATATGATTGTGAAATTCGGCGTGAGCCGGGAAAGCCGCAAAACATGAAGAAATCTCTGCTCGAAAAGATGTTTGCATAGAAAGTGAGCGTAGAAGCATATGAAATTGGAAGTAAACAGAAACGATTTGACTATAATGGGAATCCCGTTTAACAACAAACGAGACTTTCGTGGGGTATGGCACGCCCTAAGCACCAATATGTTCGAGGGTTGGGAGCCAAACAAAAATGATGTCCTGCGTCTGAAGGAAAAAGCGGAAGCGTTAGGGGAGGGAACGGAAGTATATGGAAAACCAAGACGTTGAATTGGTGATGCGGTCGTTGTCCGGGTTGAGCTGAGCCACTGCTTTAATTGGAACGCAAGGCGCACGCCGAATAAATAGCAACAATAACGCTTGCAAAAGAACACATGTTCCGGTACCATATAAAAGGCGGTTCTTGAAGATGACAGGGAATCAAAGCCAGAATCGATCCCGCAAGCGACGGAGGCGGAGGCGCGCATGAGCGAATTTAAGATCGTATCCGACTATAACATGACGGGCGACCAGCCGCAGGCGGTCGAACGGCTCGCGAACGGCCTCGCGCGCGGGCAGAAGCACCAGACCCTGCTCGGCGTCACGGGCTCCGGCAAGACCTTCACGATGGCCAACGTGATCGAGCGGGTGCAAAAGCCCACGCTCGTCATCTCCCACAACAAGACGCTCGCAGCGCAGCTCCACGGGGAATTCAAGGAATTCTTTCCCGAGAACGCCGTGGAATATTTCGTAAGCTATTACGATTACTACCAACCCGAAGCCTACGTGCCGTCTACGGACACCTACATCGAAAAGGATTCCGACATCAACGACGAGATCGACAAGCTGCGCCACTCGGCGACGGCCGCCCTGTCGGAGCGGCGCGACGTGATCATCGTGGCCAGCGTTTCGTG
>JAISMX010000142.1 GCA_031276515.1 Eubacteriales Family XIII. Incertae Sedis bacterium
AACGGCCTGATCGCCATCAGCCTGAAGGACGACGACGAGCTGATCGGCATCAAGCAGACGAGCGGCACGAGCAATGTGATCATCGTCACGCGCAACGGCAAGTGCATCTGCTTCCACGAGAACGACGTGCGCGCGATGGGCCGCATGGCCGGCGGCGTGCGCGCGATCAAGCTGGAGGGCGACGACGAGGTGGTGGCCATGGAGCTCGCCGAGAAGGACGAAGAATTGCTCGTCGTCACGCAGAACGGCTTCGGCAAGCGGACGGCCGTCGAGGATTACAAGATTCAGACGCGCGGCGGCAAGGGCCTTTTGACCTACGACAAGGCCAAGTTCAAAAAGACGGGCGCGCTGATCGGCGCGATGGTCGTCAACGAGGACGACGAAATCCTGCTCATCAACTCCGACGGCATCATCATACGCATCAACGCGGGCGATGTGTCCAAACTGGGCCGCGCCACGCAGGGCGTCAAGATCATGAAGGTCGGCGAGGACACGAACATCATCGCGATGGCGAAGGTCATCCGCGAGGACGACGACGAAGCCGCCGACGCGAACGGCGCCTCGGAGAACGGCGGGGAAGCGGCGGCGGACGGCGCGGCTGCGCAAGAGGGAAAAACGCCGGGCGAGCAGCTCGCGCTCGACACGGAGTAAAGGAATCTGCTTCGGGCAGGCTCCAAAAGGATCGAAAGGGAACAAAATGGCGGATGTGTTAAAATTCATGATACCGGGAAAGCCGGAATATGTCAGAACGGTAAGACTGGCCATTTCATCCTTGGCGGGCAGCGCGGGATTTGACATTGAAGCGGTCGAGGATATCATGATGGCGGTTTCCGAAGCCTGTTCGAATCTCGTATGCCACGGCGTCTGCGCGCGGGACGCTTCCTACGAGGTTTCCTGTGAGATGTTCGGCGACCGCATCGTGATCCGCGTCGAGAATTCGCCGGATTGCTGCGAAGAGGGCGAGAACGCGGAACGCCGTCCCGTGTCGTTTCGGGAGGGGGGCATCGGCCTGAACATCATCAGGACCCTCATGGACGAGGTGGACGTGCTTTCGGACGCCGGGCGCGGGATGCGGATACAGATGATTAAATATATGGGCGAAAACTGACCGGGCAGTGGCGGAACCGGTCGGAAAAAGGACGAAATATGGACTCCGGCAGCGCGAAATCGATCGGCAACAAGGAGCTCTTTGAAGAATACAACCGAACGAAAAGCCTTGAACTGCGAAACGAAATCATAGAAAAATATCTGTATTTGGTCGACATTCTGATCAAAAAGTATTTGAACAAGGGCATGGACTACGACGATCTGTATCAGGTCGGGGCGATGGCTCTTATTTTTGCCGTCGAGCGGTATGACATGGACAAGGGCTTCGAGTTCACGAGCTTCGCGACGCCGACCATCATCGGCGAGATCAAACGCTATTTTCGCGACAAGGGCTGGGCCATGAAGGTGCCGCGCCGGCTCAAGGAGATTTCCTCGCGCATCCCGGCGGTCAAGGAGGAGCTCTACGGCAAGCTGTTCCGAAACCCGACCGTGCCGGAGCTGGCGGAGGCGCTCGGCCACAGCGAGGAGGACGTGCTGGAGGCCCTCGAGAGCGGCCGCGCCTACGGCGCCTATTCGCTGAACCAAAACCTCGAAGAACTCGGCGAGCAGGGCGAGCTTCCCTCCCTCGAGCGCTACACGGGCATAGAGGACGCGGGCTTCGCGAGCTTCGAGAACGCCGAGATCATCAAGAAGGTGCTGGACGGCCTGAGTGAGAAAGAAAAGGAGATCTTCCACCTGCGCTTCATCGACAACAGCACCCAGCAGGAAATCGCGGACGAAATGGGCGTCTCGCAGATGACCATCTCCCGCATCGAACGCCTGATCAAGAAAAAATTCAAGGATGAATATCTGCGGTGACGGCTGCCGTACGCTGCTCGATATCAAGGCGATTCCTCTGAAAAACCGCAAAGGTAAACTTTTGTCGAAAAACCACGGCTCTTGACAATTCCATCCATGCGACATATAATAGATATGAAAAACGCAGAAAAAATCATGTTTTTTCATATGAATAAAGAGAAAAAGATGCGCATGAAGAGAAATCTGATGGAAAAAATGAGAAAATGGAAGGCCGGCGAGGACAGGAAACCCTTGCTTGTGCGCGGGGTGCGCCAATGCGGGAAAACCTGGCTTCTCAAGGAATTCGGCGCCGCGTGCTATGCGGATGTCGCCTATTTCAATTTCGAGGGAAACGAGGCTTTGGAGGAACGCTTTGCGCGCGATTTGGACGTGGATCGCATCGTTGCCGAGCCTGTATGAAACGGAGCTGTTCTACTGGAGATCGGGCAACATGGCCGAGGTGGATTTCCTCCTCGGCCGCGGCGCCGACATCGTCCCCATCGAAGTGAAGTCCGAACGCAACGACAGGGCGAAGTCCCTCGCGGAATACCGGAAAAAATACAAGCCGAGGATGTCCGTCAAAACGTCCATGAACAATGTGAGCGGCGGAGATGTTCGGCAAGTTCCGCTGTATCTTCTCTGGCAGACGGAGAAGTATCTGTCGGAGGGGTAAACCCGCGAGCTCGGCCGCTCACTCCGTCCGTATGTTGTATTTCTGCTTCTTTCGCATGAGCTGCGACTGGCTTATGCCCAGATGCGCGGCCGCCTTGCGCGTGCTTTTCCAGCGCTTGAGCGCGTCTTCTATGAGCCTGCGCTCAAACTGCGTCACGACGTGCGCCAGCCCCCCGTCTCCCTCGCGAAACATCCGGTCGTCGCGCGAATCCTCGCCGCCGTAAGGGTTTCGGCTCAGGGCGCGGTAAACGTCGGATTCTTCTATCCGGTCTTCCTTGCTGCTGATCACGAGCCGGTGTATCGCGTTTTCGAGCTCGCGCACGTTGCCCGGCCAGCTGTGCGCCAACATCGCGCCCATGCTCGCGGACGCAAAACTCTTTTGCATATTGTACGATTTGTTGTAGCGTTCGAGGAAATGCGCCGCCAACACCGTGATGTCGTCGGGACGCTCCCGCAGCGGCGGTACGGTGATTTCGCAGATGTTGAGGCGGTAATACAGATCCTCTCTGAACTCCCCGCTCCGCACGAGTTCGTGCAAGCCTTCGTTGTTCGCGCAGATCACGCGCACGTTGACCTCTATCTGCTTCTGCCCGCCGATTCTGAAGAATTGATTTTCCTGCAGCACGCGCAGCAGCTTCACCTGCGTGCTCGCGGACAGCAGACCCACCTCGTCCAGAAACAAAATGCCGTTGTTCGCCAATTCAAAATAGCCGCGCTTGCCGCCCGGCGACGAACCCGTGAAGGCGCCCGGCTCATACCCAAAAAATTCCGATTCGGCCAAATTTTCCGGGATGGCCGCGCAGTTTATCCTGACGCAGGGATTGAGCCTGCGTTCGCTGTTGCTGTGGATCAGACCCAGTATCCGTTCCTTGCCGACGCCCGTTTCGCCCAGAATCAGCACGTTGCAGTCGTATTTCGCGATGTTCAAAACCTCGTCCAAAAGGTTCCGCATGCTTTCGCTCGCGAACACGAAATCGCCCGCGCGCCCCTCGTCGCGGTAGCGCGCCGCCTGCGCAGCCCCGCCGGCCCTGTCCGAGGCGGAGCGCTTTTCGTATATCCGATGTATGCGCGCGAGCTCGTCCTTCGTCGCGCGCAGCAGCCCGATGGTGAATTGTCTGTAATCGTCCGTGTACGCGTCCAACGAGGAGGTGTTCAGCTCCCGGCCGATGGATTCCGAAAACAGCAGGGCCAGCCTGTGGTTGTTGATGAAGCTCGTGAAGCTCACGGTGCCGCGCTGCTTGGTCAAGAGCACGCTCACCGCCTCGGCGCCCATGAGATCGGCGCAGTTGATGCTGAAATCGAACAGGCTTTCCTCTTTTTCGCATATTTCGTCGAAGCTTTTCAGAGGCGCGAGAATGTCGAGGATGTGGACGCCGTTCGCGATGGGGCCGAGTACGCGGTCTATGTCCCTTTCCGAAAGCCGCTCCACGCTCCGCTTGTCCAAAGCCACGACGATGTGGCCGCCGCTCGCCGCCCCGCGTATCACCGCCGCGTACAGAAACGCGGACAGCAGATCGCCCGAGAGGATCAGGAAGCGATTCATGCCGGGCGCCGCGGCCATTTGAAACACGCTCTGCAGCGAGCCGGCTTCCTCTATCGCGGCCATGGTGCAGGGGGTCTCCAGATCGCTCGGCCGGTGCATGACGGGATTCGCGTTCGAGAGGATGGCTATGCCGTCGCAGGCGAGCTGCCCGTAGCAGAAATCCACGGAATCGATGCGGCTCAAGCTTATGGGAACGGCCGCCAAGGAGGTGAGGCTGATCACCTCGTCGCCGGGCTTGAACCGGTCGCGCTTTTCGTAGTCCGCGCCCACCTCGTCCACGACGCCGTAGAATATGCCGCCGCTGCCGGTCGCGGGATTGTGCAGCTTCCCCCGCCTTTTGACGATGTCGAAGATCTTTTCCTTAATCTTGGTTTCGTCCTGCGCGCATTCGGAGCAAAGCTGCTTGAAGCTGGATCCCTCAAGCTTGATCGTCTTGACGCGCACGCGCATTTCGGAAGCGCGTATGGCGGCGCCGTTGTCGAGCTTCCAAGCGGCGGCGGGTATCGATCGCGGCGGCTCGAGCGCCCGTTCGGCTCCGAAATCCGGCTTTTTGTTCATTCCTTTTTCCGCAGTCCCAATAGCTTTCGCGCTTCGGCCGGAGATGCGATTTCCCTGCCCAAAAGTTCGGCGAGCTTCACGACCTTTTCGACGAGCTCGCCGTTGCTCCGCGCGAGCACGCCTTTTTCCAGATAGAGGTTGTCCTCGAAGCCGACGCGGACGTGTCCGCCCATGACGATGCCGGCTGCCGCCATCTCAAATTCGTGTCTGCCTATGCCCGCCACGGTCCAGGTGGAGCCCTGCGGTATGCTGCCGACCATGAAGGCGAGATCGCGGACGGTCGCCGTCATCTGCACGCCCAGCACGAAGTCGAAGTGCAGCGGTCGCACGAGCAAGCCCTTCTTGTCGGCCTTCATCGCGATGTCTATCATGCCCTTGTCGAACACCTCTAACTCCGGTTTGATGCCGCGCTCCTTCATGATGCGCGCGAAGTTGAAGATGGTGTTGTCCGAATTCACGAATATTTCGTCGCCGCCGAAGTTGAGGGTGCCGCAGTCCAACGTCGCGAATTCCGGCGTCGGCGTGACCTCGGTGGATTGCAGGCGCTCGAGGTCGCTCATGCCGACCGCGCCGCCCGTGGAGGGTTGTATGACGACGTCCCCGCATGTCTCGCGGATCGCGTCCATGCAGACCTGAAAGCGTTCCTTGCTCTGCGTCGGCGTTCCGTCGTCCTCGCGGACGTGCAGGTGGATGACCGAGGCCCCGGCGTCGCGGGCCGATTTGGCCTCGCGCGCGATTTCGGCTATCGTGTACGGCACGGCCGGATTGTTTGCTTTCGTGACTTCCGCGCCGCAGATCGCGGCTGTAATTACCAGTTTTTCCATATTTATTTCGCCTTTCGTTCCGATTTCGCGTTTTTGGCGCAATGTTTTACTCAACAAGTACATTATAACCCCGAATCGCGGTCAAATCAAGCGTTACCGAGAGGTGGCGCGTTTGCGCGCATGTGCGCATGTGCGTCAAAAGCCCGCTCGCGCGGTCGCGAGCGGGCTTTTGCGGCGATTTTGACGCGGACTATTGCGCCGGTTGCGCCGTCCATCGCGCGAGCATCGTCGCCACCTCGGCGCGCGTCGCGCCGTTTTGCGGCCTGAAACTGTTGTCGGCGTACCCGACGACGATGCCGGCTTCGATGGCCCAATTCACCGCGTCGCGCGCCCATTCGCTGACGGCGCCCGAGTCGGAGAGGCTTCCGCCCGCGCTCGCTTTGGGCTCTCCCGCATAGCGCCACAGCATGGTGACGAGCTGCTCGCGCGTAATGCCGCCATCGAGGTTTGCGCCGTCGGACACGCCGTTCGCCGTCGCCCAATCGACGGCCTTGCTGTACCACTTTGCGCCGCCGGACGTGTCGACGCCGGCGGCGCGCGCCAGCACCGTGAGCATCATCGCGCGCGTCATGGAGGCATGCGGCTCGAAGCCCGCTCCCGTGCCGGTCATGAGACCTCTTTCGCTGCTCGCGCGCACCGCTTCGTAGAACCAATCCGACGGACTCACGTCGGCGTACGCCTGCGCGGACGCAGAACCGGAGGATCCCGCCGGCGAACTCGCCTGCGCATCGGGCTTCGCGTTTGCGTCCGTCTTCACCGGGAAGGACCCGGAAGACGGGCCGCCGGAGGAAGGCGATGCGGGATTGAGCGTCGCCTTGGGGGTCAGCGCGTAGACGGACACATCGCCCGAAACCTCGAACGCGGCGATCAAGAGCGCCTTGCCGGAGGGGTTCTCGCTCGCGGGTACGAAGCACAGCCCTTCGGCGGAATCGTCGAGGCCGATTCCGTCCTTATCGACGTTTTCATAGTCGCGGCTGTTGATGTAGTTCACGTAGGAGACGCTGCGCGGGTCGCTCACGTCGTACACCATCACGCCGCCGATGCGTTCGAGCGTCACGAACGCGTAGGTCTTGCCGCCGACCGCGCCGAGCGTCACGCTCTCCGGTTCGGGGCCCTTCTTGTTGCTGCGGCTGTCCTTTTCGACGTCGTCGTTGGAGCAGTTGAAGTAGTTCGGCAGATAGTTCGCGGTCAGGCGCTCGAAGTCGTTCCCGCTGTCGTAGACGAGCGAGAGACCGTCCTCCGCCGCCTCGAACACGGAAAACGAACGCGCGCCGAACGCGTAGCGCACGCCGTCGGAAATGCCGGGCAAGCCGTCGTAATCGTCGGTGAGGAAGCGGCCCTTCTTCGTCATTTCGACGCCGTCGACCGTTTCGATCTTGTATTCCGCTTCGTTTTTGTAATCCTCCCATTCGCGCGCGTCGCCCTCGTTGGCGGTGACGACGTAGGTCTTGCCTCCGGCTTGATACGCCGCTATGCCGTCCGGCATGCGCACGCCGAAAGCCTTTTCATACTTGGCGGGCGAATAGGCGCCGCCGGCCGCTTTGGGGTTGTTGTCGAAATCCACGGCGACCTCGGAATAATCCTGGAAGCCGAGCGGATGCACGCCCGTGAACGCGCCCTTCGCGATGTCGAGCGTCGCGACGGCGTTTGCCTCTTGCAGCGTCACGTAGGCCTTGCCTCCGCTCGCGACGGCGATGTATTCCGGTTCAAAGTCCGTCGACGGCGCGCTTCCCTGCTTCAACACGACGCCGGACGCGGCGAGCGCTTCGCGCTGCGCGTCGAAGGCGTCAAAGTACGCGCGCTTCGAGCTTTTGGAGGCGAGATCCACGATGGTGACGCTGCCCTTGGGATCGCTCGCGCCTTCCCCGTATCCCGCGCGGGGTTCCCCCTCGTCGGCGGTCAGCACGATGCCGTCTCCGGCAAAAACGACCATGTCGGGCTGTACGCCCGTTTCATAAGCGGCTTCAAACGCGATGCCGCCGTCCGCGGAAAGCGCAAACACGGCGACGCGCCCCGCGGCGTCATACGCCTCGGACTGTATGGCCGCCGCGAGCTTTTGTCCGTTCGGCGACACGGCCACGCTCGTGAGGTCGCCGTAGGTGAAGCCGTCGACGTTCACAAGCGCGGCGACGTCTATGTCCTTGCCCTCGAGAAAGGCCACGTGCTCGACTTCGCCGGACAAAGCGCCGAGATCGATGGCCGTCAGCACGCCGTCTTGGCCGTTCACGGCATAGGCGTGGCGGCTTTTCGAGCTGTACGCGACGATTTCGCACACGCCGCCGTCGGCCTCGTGGCGCCCGCTGCCATAGCGCGCGAGCTGCGTGAGGGCGAGCGACGCGTCCTTGTTCTCATAGCCTTTGGCGGGGCTTTCGGGAAGCGACACCCGAATGCGCCCTTGGCCGTAGGGGTCGGCGTATTCGTCGCCCACCGTGCCTTCCAAGAAATCTTGTATGTAGTCGATCAATATTTGGTTGTCGAGGAGGACCGGCTGCACGACGATCTTGTTGTCGCGGAACATATTGATGCCGTCGCCGCCGTCGAGCAGCATGTAGTTGTGCGACGCGAGCGTGTAGGTTTTCGCGGCGTCTATGGGAACGCCGCCCACCTTGACGTTCTTGACGCGGCGCGCGCCCTTGACCGAGAGGAACATGCCCTTGTCGTCGGTCTCAACCGTGTGCGGCACGGTCGCGTCGATCGCGTAGGTCAGGCCGGACACCTGCAAAAATCCGCCGTTTTCGCCCGGTGCGCTGCGGGAGGCCATTTCCAGCGCGTCCAGTATTTCTTGGCCCGTCGCTTCGACGACGCAGCCGACGTTGTTGTACGGATGCACCGCGATGACCTCGCCGAAAGTGATTTCGCCCGCGTTGATGTTGGCGCGGATGCCGCCGCCGTTGACAAAGGCTATATCCGCGGGCGCGGCTTCCGCTCCCGTTTTGCCGTTGCCGAGCACAAAGCGGTACGCGTCGGCGGCGAGGTCGCCGAGATTGGTTTCGCGGCTGCGCACGATGCGAGCGCTCGTCTTGGGGTCGGTCGTCGTCAAAGCGACCTCCGTCTCGCCGACTTCCTCCGCAAGATCCTCCTCGAACTCCGCGTAGATGCCATTGACAAACGCCAAAACATCCTCGTCCTGCTTGTCGTAACCGGAAATCAGCTTGGCCGTGATCTTTCCGTCGGAAATCGTCATGCGGCCGATGTTCGTTAGCTTCGTGCCGGTCTGCGTCAGAAGAACGTCGTCGCCGTGCTTGTTTTCGACTGTGTCGCTCTCGACGACGCTGTGCGAATGCCCGTCTATGAAGGCGTCTATGCCGGTCGTGTTGGCGATGACGTCCGTGGAGCGCCACGGGGCGGATTGCGCGTCGATGCCGAGATGCCCGACCGCGATCACATAGTCCGCGCCTTCTCCCTTTGCGTCGTTCACAGCCTCCTGCACGGCGTCGTAAAGGTCTGCGCCGTTGTTCCCTTCGCAAAAGCCGTATACGTATTCGCCCTGATTGTCTTGAAAGTAGGCCGGCGTGGACTTCGTGAAGGATTCCGGCGTGGTTATGCCCACGTAGGCGATTTTCGTCTCGCCGTACTCGACGACGGTATAGGGCTCGTACACGGTTTTGTTCTCTTTCAAATCGGTGAAATTGGAGGACACGACTTCCGCATAGAGTTCGCCCATCAACTCCTGCATGCGATCCATGCCGTAGTCAAACTCGTGGTTGCCCGGCACGAACACGTCGTAGCCCATCTCGTTCATGATCTCGACGAGGTATTCGCCGTGCGAAAGCGTGCCTATGGCGTCGCCCTGCACGGCGTCGCCCGCGTCCACGAGCGTGACGTTCTCCTCGCCGACCGCCTCTTCCATTTCCGCCGCATAGGCCGCGACGCCCGCGTAACCGATGTTCGAGACGATGCCGCCCGACGACGTCTGCTTCACGCCGCAATGAACGTCGTTCGTGTAGACGATGACGATGTCGCCATTTTGCGGCTCATCGTCCTGCGCCGCCCGTACCGCCGGCGCGGTCGTCATCAAGGCAGACGCGACGACGACGCTCATAAAGAGCGCCAAGCTCCTTTTCAATTTTCCAACAACGCAATTCGACATTTATTTCCTCCTTCATAAACCGCAACAAGTTCGCATTTTCAATTTGTTGGTTCGCCTTTCATTGTACGCGACGCATGTAAAATGAAAATCTCGTTCGCGTAAAATGTCCGTAAAAGCGCTAAGCTCTGTACAAGCGCGGCAAAAATTGATATACTTGTGACAACGGATATTGCCGCAACGGGCCATGGGCGCCGGAATCGGGGGAACGGTCGCAAACGATGAACATTTTGATTACCGCCGGAGGAACCGGAGAAAAAATCGATCGCGTCAGAAGCATCACGAATATGTCCACGGGGCGGCTTTCGCGCGTCGTCGCCGAAACCCTTGCCGCGTCGGACGAAACCGAGCGCATCCTGTACGTCTGCGGGGAAAGAGCGGTGCGACCGAACTGCGAGAAGGCGGAAATCCTTCCCATAGGAAGCGCGGCGGAGCTCGCCGAGACCGTGGCGGCGCTGTGCCGGAACCGCAGAGTCGACGCCATCGTACACGCGATGGCGGTCGGCGACTACACGGTGCGTGCGGTTTCCACCCGCGACGCGCTTGTGGAAAGCGCGCTGTCGCGTCTCGGCGCTCCGGGAGCGCCAAAGCCCGCCGAAGACGTCGCTTCGGCGCGCTCGCTGCTGCGCGACGCGCTCGCAAGCGCGGAGGCTTTCCCGCGCGACGGCAAAATACCCTCCGACGTGGAAGATCTCGTGATCTTCCTGCAGAGGACGCCCAAAATCATTTCGACGCTGCGCGACCTGGCGCCGGGCGCCGTCATCGTCGGCTTCAAGCTGCTCGACGGCGTGACGGAGGCGCAATTGATCGATACGGCGCACGCGCTCCTGTTGCGCAACGATTGCGATTTTGTGCTGGCGAACGATCTGCGGAAAATCGAAGGCGACGCGCATGTCGGGCATCTGGTCGGCCGCGACGGGGCCTACGTCACCTACAACGACAAAGAGGAAATCGCGCGCGGCTTGGCCGAAGCGATTTTTCGCGGGAGAAAGCAAGGGGGAAAGGCATGAGCACGGGCGCAAAAACCGTGCTGCTCGGCGTTACGGGCAGCATCGCCGCCTACAAGGCGGCGGACATTGCGAGCGGATTGACGAAAGCGGGATACGCGGTCTGCGCGATCATGACGAAGGCCGCGACGGAATTCATCACGCCCCTCACCCTGCAAACGCTGACGAAGGGCAAGGTCTACACGGATATGTTCGAGCCCGTCGCGTATGAGGACGTGCGGCATATCTCTCTGGCGCGCAGGGCCGATCTGTGCCTGATCGCGCCGGCCACGGCGAACATCATCGGCAAGTTGGCCGCCGGTATTGCGGACGACATGCTTTCGACGGTGGTCATGGCCTTGCGCGGCGTTCCCGTCCTGATCTGCCCCGCCATGAACACGGCGATGTACGAAAACCCCATCACCCAAGGGAACATCGAGAAACTGACGGCGGCCGGCCATCGCTTCGTCCCGCCGAAGGAATCCCTGCTCGCCTGCGGCGACCTCGGAAGGGGCGCCTTGGCCGACATTGAGACGATTCTGGCCGAGGCGCGGGCCTTGCTCGAAGGCTGAAGCGGACGCTCGTTCGGCGCGGGCGACCGCGGACCGCGCGTTTCGCGTCGAGCGAAAGCGAGCGAGGGTCCGCGCGGTCCTTCGCTCAATCCAAGGCGGCGAGCAAGCGTTCGGCTTCGTCCAAGTCCTCCTCCCCGAGCACGGCGAAACCGGCTTCTTGCAAATATTCCGCAGCCAAGCCGCGGCCTTCTTTCTTCGCGCCGCCGAAGGCGCCGTCGTGGATGCGTTTGCTGCCGCAGGAGGGGCTGCCCTGTTTCAGAATCGCGAAGGCGACGGCGTGCTCCCGCGCGAGCCGGAGGGCCTCCGCAGCGCCCGCCGCGTATTCGCGCGTGACGTCCTTTCCGTCCTTCGTCAGCACCCGCTCGCCGACGCGCTGCGCCTCGGGCCTCGGCGTCGGCAGGCCGCCGGCCGCCTCGGGGCAGACGGGCACCAACCGGCCCTCCGCCTTCCAGCGCAGGAAGCGGGGATCGGT
>JAISMX010000031.1 GCA_031276515.1 Eubacteriales Family XIII. Incertae Sedis bacterium
GAAATCGTCCGAGGCGATCACGGTGTAACCGTGCTTCTCCAGCATGGTTCCGAGTTCGCGCCGCAGTATTTCGTCGTCTTCCACGATCAGTATGCTGTGCATGGTCTGTACCTCGTTCCTTTATCAACCATCCTTCTCCCCGTCCTCCCCGGCCGCGTCCGTTTGCGCTTTCGCATCGCTTTTTCGCGCCCGCGAATCCGGGACGCCCGCGAAGCGGCTCACGTTTTTCGTCTTGCTGAGCAGCTCGTACCACAGCCGCCTGTCCCTGCGGAAGCTCAGAAGCAGGTCGAGGAAGGCAAGCGCCGCAAACGACAGGTAAACGACGGCGAGCGCGGTGCGATGCGGCGGCTCGACGTACGAGAGCAGCCGCGACGCGATCTGAAGCGCCAGCATAAAGGCGTTGCGCGCGGCGTACCTTGCGCAGATGGCGAGCGCCGGCGAGCCGGCGCCGTCCGCGCGCTCGATGCGGATTTTGACGAGCAGCTTGCCCGGCGTCGCGCCCCGCAGCGCGAGGGCGAAGGCCGGGTAGTACGCGAAGAACACGGCGCCGTAAATCAAAAACGCGTCGATTTTTACGAAGCGTTCGACAAGCGCGCCCATCGCCGAAACGATGAAGCTGTCGATGAGCAGAGCGACGAGGCGCCGGGTGAAACCGACCCGCGCGCTCCTCTCCCTGCTCCGCTCGTCGATCCGGCTCTTGCTCGGCAGCATGCGCAGAAAGCGCGCGTAGACGAAATAGCCGCATACGCCGCCCAAGGTGTTCAGCAACAAATCGTTCACGTCGAACAGGCGATAGGGGCGCGGATACAGGAAGAACAGCCCCGTAAGCTGCGTCAGCTCGAAGAAAGCCGACAGCAGGAACGAGAACAGGATCACGCGCTTCAGGCTTTTCTTGAAATAATAGGCCAAGTAGACGCCGAAGGGAAGCGTGAGCAGCAGGTTGAACATCGGTTCCAGAAAATAGGGTTCCCGCAGCGCGCCCGGCCAAGTGGACACGCGCGTCACGTCGAAGGAGGATTTCGCGAAGAATTCGTACACGTTCTTGAAGGGTACGAGCTCCGCGTAAGGCCCCGTCATCTTCGCCACCTCCATCGGGTCCGGCAGCGGAAGTATGACGAGATAGAACATGCATTGCAGGTAGAACAGCATCGAAAAAAGCAACAGGCTGCGATACGCGGAAACCGCGCCGTACCTCCGATACGAGTATATTGCATACGGCACTGTGAGCAAGGCCGCGACAATCGGAAACTGCCACGCCGCCGTGCCGATGGGCAGGAAGTACGCGTCCATGATAGATCACCACCTCTTGCTATAAGTATAACATGGATGCGCCTTTTAGGGAAGCGGAATCCCGCTCGGTTCCGCTTGACATTCGCCTTCGCGGGCATTACACTGTCCTTGTTGGGGACGGCCGGCCAGTCCCGTGGAGATTTCCGCATGCGAGACGCTTTTTCGAGCTACAACCCGATAATCAACCTGATCCACTTCGCCTCGGCGATGCTTTTTTCCATGTTTTTCATGCATCCGGTCTGCCTTGCGCTGTCCTTCCTGTGCGCCTTCGCCTATTACGCGTATTTGAACGGCAAAAAAGCCCTGCGAACGGGCGGCCTTTTCATGCTGCCGATGCTGCTCGTCACGGCGCTGGTCAATCCCGCTTTCAACCACGAGGGCGTGACGATACTGCTCTACCTGCGCGACGGCAATCCGCTGACGCTGGAATCCATCGTCTACGGCATCGCCGCCGCGCTCATGCTGATCTCCATCGTCTCGTGGTTCGGCTGCTGCGGCAAGGTGATGACCTCCGACAAGCTGGTCTATCTGTTCGGCGGGCTCATCCCCGCGCTGTCGCTCGTGCTGTCCATGGCGCTGCGCTTTGTGCCGCGCTTCAAGTCGCAGATCAAGGTCATCTCCGACGCTCAAAAATGCGTCGGCCGCGACGTCTCGAACGGGAATGTGCTCCTCCGCGCGCGTCACGGCATACGCATCGTCTCCATCATGGTCACGTGGGCGCTGGAAAACGCCATCGAAACCGCGGACAGCATGAAATGCCGCGGCTACGGCCTGCCGGGGCGCACCGCGTTTTCCGTCTTTCGCTTCGACCGCCGCGATTTTATGGCGCTCCTGTTCATGCTCGCGTGCGACGCGTACATCGTCGCGGGCGCCTTGGCCGGCGGGCTCTATTTTCGCTATTTCCCATCCGTCGCGGGCGTGTGGGGCGGCCTTCGCACCACCGGCTTGTTCGCCGTCTGCTTCGCCCTCTACGCCATGCCCGTGGCGATCAACCTGCGGGAGGACGCGAAGTGGAAGGCCCTCGAAGCGAAAATTCAACCGCGCGCCGCGCAATCCTCCGTTCAACGATTTTGACGCGCTCCGTGCTTCAAACCGGGCAAGCCAATTCGACCGCCGCCTTGCGCGTCATTTCGCGGCTTTCTCTTTTTCACGTCTGCGGCGATCCATCGTCTTCTTATAGAAGCTGCGCTCCGACATATTGCATAGGGCGGCGCTTTCGGCCGCGCTCAGCTCATTGCCGCGCCAACGCCCGAATATGTCCTCAAAGTCGTCGGGCAGGGGCAGGGGAGCTTTGCCCCACTTGACGCCTCGCGCCTTCGCGGCGGCTATGCCTTCCGCCTGGCGCCGGTGTATGTTCTCGCGTTCGAGCTGCGCGGCAAACGACAGCACCTGCAACACCAAATCGGCGATAAACGAACCCAGCAGATCCTTCGAGCGCCCCGTGTCGAGAAGCGGCATATCGAGCACGCGGATGTCCGCGCCGATTTCCATCGTAATGCGGCGCCATTGCTCCCGCACCTCGGCGTAGTTGCGCCCCAGGCGATCCAGCGATGAGACGATGAGCAGGTCGTCGCGGCGCAGGCGCTTGGTCATGCGCCTGTACGCCGGACGCGCGAAATCCTTGCCGCTCTGCTTGTCCATGTAAAGATTGCCTTTTGGAATATCGAAGGGCGCGAGCGCAATGCGCTGGCGGTCGGCGTTCTGATCGGTCGCCGAAACGCGGATATATCCGAATCTTTTCATTATTCACCTCTTTGTCTGTTTTAGGGAAATATTCGCGCGGTCGGTTTGAGCGGATTTTCAGCGCGGACGCAGGTATTTGCGCAGACGGATCAACAGTTCGTCGAAGTTGAGAGGTTTGCCCACGTGGTCGTCCATGCCCGCGCCCAGGCATTTTTCGATGTCCTCGCGAAACACGTTGGCGGTCATGGCGACGATGGGAATTTTCTTTGCCCTCGGGACGCTGAGGCCGCGAATGCGGCGCGTGGCCGTGTAACCGTCCATTTCGGGCATCTGCACGTCCATGAAGATCATGTCGTACTTTTCGGGTTGCGCCTCGAACATTTTCACCGCTTCCGCGCCGTTTTCCGCGCAGTCGACGGTGAGTCCCGTGGGTTCGAGCAGAGCCAAGACGATCTCACGGTTGATTTCGACGTCCTCGGCGAGCAGTATCCTGTATTCCGAGAAGGAGTCGGCCTCTCCGGCGTACGCGTCTTCGCCTTCGACCGAGTTTCGCAAACCGATGCACTCGTTGATGCAGTCCGCGATGGCGGATGGAAACAGAGGTTTTTGCATGAAGCGATCCACGCCGGCAGCCTTCGCCTCGGTCTCGATGGCATTCCATTCCGTCGCGGAGATCATGATTACGACGGAATTGCGCGAACCGCGTTCCTTTATGCGCTTCGTGAGCTCTATGCCGCCGATATGCGGCATGTTCCAGTCTATGAAATATATGTCGTAGGGGCCGTTCTCAACGATGCGCTCGATGGCCGCCTCGCCGTCCGGCGCGGTATCGCAGAAGATATCGAAACGCCGCAGGATCTCCATGAAATATTCGCAAACCTCGGGCGCGTCGTCCACGACCAACACGCGCAGATTTTTTCGGTTTACCCCGAGGTTCAGCGCGCTGCCAAGCTCTTTTTTGCCGCGCTTCATGCGCACGGTGAACGCAAACGTGGCGCCCTTTCCGGCCTCGGATTCGATCCATATGTCGCCGTCCATCATCTCGACGATGCGCTTTGAAATCGCAAGGCCGAGTCCCGTGCCGCCGAACTTGCGCGACGTGTCGCTGTCGGCCTGTTGGAAGGACGCGAACAGGCGCGATTGCTGCTCCTTCGAAATGCCGATTCCCGTGTCGCTCACGGAAATTCGCAGGACGCAGAAGCCGTCGTCCTCATTGCGCTCCAATCGGGTGTCCAAGCGCACGGCGCCGCCCTCCGGCGTGAATTTCACGGCGTTGGAAAGCAGATTGGCGATCACCTGCGCCAAGCGTTGGTCGTCGCCGATCAGGTTCAAAGGGATATCCTTGTCGAGATACACGGAGAAATCCTGCCGTTTTTCTTCCACGCGAAAATTGATGACGTTGACCGCGTTCTGCAACATCTTCTCGAAGTTGAATTCCTCTTGCGAAAGCTCCAACTTGTTCGCCTCTATCTTCGACATGTCCAATATGTCGTTGATGACGCCGAGCAGATGCGCGGACGCGTTCTCTATCTTCCCGAGACAATAGTCCTTTCGCTCCGGATCGGCGCTGCTCTTTGCTATGGCCGTCATGCCGATGATGGCGTTCATGGGTGTGCGTATCTCATGGCTCATGTTCGCCAGAAACTCGCTCTTTGATCGCGAGGCCGCTTCCGCCTCGAAGCGCGCTTCCATGACCGGCGTGATGTCCGTGATGTCGATGAAGGCGCCCCGCTGCGCGTCGCCGGCCAGCTTGTCGGAGATGACCTTGAAATAGCGCGTGCGCCCGTCCAAATTCAGCTTCTTCGTGTTCTCGTACATTCCTTCGCAGTCCAGCGCTTCGCTGATCATGTCCTTGACCTCGCGATCGTGGAAAAGATCGATGAGCGGTCTTCCGGCGGCGATCTCGGCGCGTTCCAGCCGGGCCATATCCGCCAAGGGCTTGCTGATGTACAGCACGCGGTTCATTTCATCCACGAGCGCGATGATATTCGGCGTCGTCATCATCAGGGTGGCGAAGGAATCCCGCGCCTTCGCCGCGCTGTCGTTTTTGCTCGACGCGAAGGAACTGAGCAAATAGAGCAGCACGGAACCGAGCAGCATAAGCACCCAGTTGACCGCGATGTCGGAAAATGCGACGGTTGGCGTTTCGGGACCCGTCATGGGCAGACCGCGCACGACCAGAAAGAGATTGAAGACATTGGTCAGAATGAGGAAGGCCAGGAATCGGCTCTTGTTGAAATACATGGCGCCGACGCAGCTGATGACGAAGTAGACGTTGAAGAAGTAGACGAAGCTGTGCATGGCGAAGGCCGCCGCGGTATAGGCCGCGAACAGGAACAGCGGCATGAAGAAGGCCGTGTTCACCGTATTGGGTCTGCGGCTGAACAGGAGAAGGGCCGCAAACGCGATCGCCCCCGCGATTCCCGCGGCGGCGGCCGAATGGATGTCTCCTCCCGCCAAAGCGGCCGCCGCTCGGAAGACGGTGAACGCCGCCGCCGAGGCGAGGATAACGAAATTCGCCAGCTTGAAATAGAAAACATCGCTTTCCTTGCTACTGCGGTTCACGGGCGTCAGGCCTCCTTTTGTATTCCAAGCCGTCGACGGCGACGATGTCGACCGCTTGCGGGATCACTTCAACGGTAATGGTCGTATCGAAAAACACTTCTCCATCCAGATTGACCAAGATGGGTACGTTGGAAGAAATTTCAACTTTTCGCGTACGCCTGTAAACGAAAAGCCCCGGATATCTGTGATAACCGCCCCGCAGATAACGCGGAATGCTCATCAAAATCCGCAGCTGCGAAATTTTTTTGCCGGCCAAGAGCAGTATGTCCAAAACGCCGTCATTGGGCATGGCGGCGGTCACGGCGCTCTTGTCTCCTCCGTAGCACGGGCCGTTGGCGATGTTGATGGACGCAAAACTTTCATCGGCGCGCAAGCCGTCGAGCGAAACGCGGTATTGCTGCTCCCGAACCTTCCTGTCCAGTATTCCGAATATGCCGCCGATGATGAACATGAGCGGTACGATTCGCCCGGAAAGCCGGATCGCCCAATCGAAGACGCGCGTGAGTCGCATGGTGTGCATGATGGACGCCGACTCCATGCCAACCGTGCAGAAATTCAGGGCGTAGTTGCTGCCGCAGTAGATGATGTCCGTTTTCACCGTACCTGCGGAGACCTGCTTCGCGATGTCGCGAAAAAGCTCCGCCTTCCCCTCGCCGAACGAGCGCACGAAATCGTTCGTGCTCCCGTATGGCACGACCGCAAGTTCCATGTTCGGAAGCCCCACGACCCCGTTCAGGCAATCGAAAAGGATGCCGTCTCCTCCCACGGCGTACACCCTGACGGCAGTCCCTTCTTGGACGGACGCCGCGAATTTGCGTATGACGCTCACGGCGTCCCTGGGGTAACGAGAAATGTGTATGCGATGCGTCTCATTTGCGTTGCTTTGAAAATACGCTTGAATTTCGGCTACGATCTTGTCCGTGCCGCCCGCGTGGCGGAAGGATCGCGGATTGACGACAAACAAGTGCGTGCGGCGGGCGCTCTCGCCTCCCTCGCTCGCGCCGGCGGCTTCTCGATCCGATATGCTCTGAAAATTCGGCAACGGCTGTTTCCTCTCTTTTTCCTGCGGAATGACGGGGATTCCGTCTTGTTATCGTTATTATACCGCTATTGCAAGGGGATGACAAGTAACTCTCTTTTGAAAAAATATCGTTTTTCGATAAAAAAATATTGACAAACGATAACTTATGCTATAAAATACCGATGAACGCAAGTTTGTGCGGAAAGGAATGAAAACCATGTGGAACTCGATGCGCTCCGTAAAGCTGTCCATTTTCTGTACGCGCCTTGTCGTTTTGACGGTTGCGCTGTCGGCCGCGGGCGTCGTCACGCCCGCGGGGCGCGACGCCCTGCGATACACCTTCGCCGGGGCCATTGCGCAAAGCGGCGGCGACGAGAACCTGATCGCAATTCTGATCCTCTATTACGTGTGCTGCGTTCCGGCTCTCGCCGCGCTCTTCCTCTTGGATCGCTTGCTCGCGAACATCAAGAAGGGCCTGGTGTTCACGGAGGAGAACGTGCGCGCGCTCAGGGCCATTTCGTGGTGCTGCTTCGCCGAGGCATTCATATTGGCGGTCGCCGCGCTGCGTCTCGCGCCCACACTCTTTGCGGTCGCGGTCGTCATGGCTTTTTTCGGACTCATACTGCGCGTCGTGAAGAACGTCATAGACGCCGCCGTCGCCCTGAAGTTCGAGAACGACTTCACGATATAGGAGGCCGGTGCGATGGCGATACGCATAAATCTGGACGTGATCATGGCGCGCAGAAAGATCTCATCCGGCGAGCTGTCCGAGAGGATAGGCATCACGCCGGCCAACCTGTCGATATTGAAAAACAACAAGGCGCGCGCGATACGCTTTTCCACGCTGGACGAGCTCTGCCGCGCGCTGAACTGCCGGCCCGGCGACATTCT
>JAISMX010000149.1 GCA_031276515.1 Eubacteriales Family XIII. Incertae Sedis bacterium
CCCCGCCGCATCCCTTTTTTTCGCCTTCGGTCTCGCGCTTTCGCCTTCCCTCCGCGCAGCTTGCTTAGAATATCACAGCCATTCCCGCCCTGTCAAGACCTTTTTCTCCCGTTTTAAACCCCCCCGTTTTAAACTTTTTTTTGCGCGCGCTTTTTGGCCCATTTTTGTGCGGCGCGTTTAAAAACCGCGTCTAAAACCGGCGGCGTATTTATGAAATGCCTTCATAAAAATGGCGTGGGGTTGAGCGGTCACGCATTCAAGCGATGACCGATTGAATGCCGAACGCGTCGCATATTTCCGCGAGCGCGCGCATGTGCGCCTCGTCCGGCTCTCGCAGACGCGCGGCGGCCGCGCGCCTGACGCCTATGGGACGATAGCGGATCAGCTTGTAGCGCGGCGGGGACGCGGCTTTGGCGAGACGTCTGCACACCTCTTCCACCGCGACCGCCGCGTCGAAAAGCCCCGGACTCACGACGGTGCGCACCTCCGGGAGCTTGCCGCGCTCCGCCAGGAACGCGGCGCGGTCGAGAACGTGCGGCGCCGCGCGCCCGGAAACGGCCGGATGCTCGCGCGCGGAAGCCTTGATGTCGAGCATAACGCCGTCCACGACCTCAAGCAGGGCGGAATCCGCCGCAAAATCGTAGCTGCCGTTGCTGTCGAGAAGAAACGTGCGTCCGCGCGCGCGAACCTCGGCGCCCAGAGCGCGCAGAAATTCCGGATAAAGCGTACACTCGCCGCCTGAAACCGTAATTCCTCTTATGTAAACCAATGTGTCCGCGAGAACGTCCAGCACCTGCGAGGGGCGCATCCGCCGCGCCCGCGGACTCGAATTCTTCGAACAGCGCTTTATGCACGCGTCGCAGAGCGAGCAGATCTCTTGCTTCCACGCGACGCGGCCGTCGCACACGGAGAGCGCGCCCGCGGGGCAGACGGAAACGCAAACGCCGCAATCATCGCACAGCGATATCGTCTCGGGATTGTGGCAATAGGGGCAATCGAAATTGCAGCCTTGAACAAAGACCACACCTCGATTGCCCGGCCCGTCGACAAAGCCCGATTTAAGAATGCGGTTGATCGGCGCGATCGAGTTCAACGCCGCTTCCTCTCCAAGATGCGCGCGTTGCGCGCCGCGCCGAGACCCAGCGCCGTCGTGTTCTGCAAAACGCTGAGACCCTGTGCCAGCTTGTCCATTTCGGATCGCTTGACGAGATATCCCGTGACGCGTATCACGTCCGAATCTCCGGCGTGTATCGAGAAATAGCGCCCGCCTTTTTCAAATCCGCCGCGCACGATGTCCAGCACACAGTCGGGATTTTCGCGCGCCGTCGGCTCCAGCGCGAACACCTCGCCCGTTCCGGACGGAAAATACCCGTGGAACAGGCCGCAATTGTTCAGATGCACGCCGATTTCGGCGGGTTCTTCGCCGATGGGAACCCTCGTGGCGGGGGTTTCGCCCACGTCGGAATCTATGCCCACCTGGCCGTGCAAGAGGAAACGCCCGTCCGTCGCGACGCAATACGGATTGCGATGCGCCTTGACGAGCGCATCGAGCCTGTCCATAATGCGAATTCCCAGCGCGTCAGCTTCTTGCGACCGGCAGAAACGGAAGTCCTTGCCTTCCTTTTCCATCAACGTGTTCACGCACTCCGCGAGACCCACAAGACCGAACATGGCCGTGAAGCGATCCCTGTGAACAAAGCCTTCGCGCGCGAGAAAATTGCTTTCGAAAAATCCCGATTCCTCCGTCATGAAGGCGATGCGTGCGTCCATGTAGCGCATCATGGTTTCGGCCGCGCGTTCGAGCTTGGGCCAAAAATCGGCGAGGTCCTTGGCCGACGCCGCCAGATGTCCGAGGCGCAAGCGCGTGAGCGTGAACGCGCCGCCGCCCACGAGGAGTCCGTTGTAGCAGCTGGCCAGCGCGTATTCCTCTCCGAGTTCGTTCAGGAACATCCTGTGATTCGCGAAGCTCGGCTTTGCGCCGGCGAGCGCGCAGACGGCGGCCAGCCGCGCGTAGTCGTCGGGCGTCGTATCGGGATCGTACAAAAACGAGAGGTTCGGCACGCTCTTTGGCTCCTCCGCCTCGCATTCGAGCAGGATGCGTCCCGTAAGGCTGTCGTGCGGACCGATGTCTGCGTGGCAGAACGAATCCGTGACGGTGCGATCCACGTAGCGCATGAACAGCCGGAGCTTTTTGCGCGCCGATTCCCGCCCTTCCTTTACGACGAAGTCCTCGAGCAGGCGGTCGAGAAAGCCGATGAACACGGGAAAATTCGTCACCGAAGGCACGTGGCGAATGAAAATGGACAGGACGTTCAAAGCCTCGTCCAGATCCGTCGGCGGATCGAGCCGCAGAAAATCACAGCCCTTTTCAAAGAGCAGCGCGTAGTCCGGGACGATGTAGCGCGGGCGCGGCGGGCAGTTCGATTCGTCGAGATCGCAGACGATTCCCCTCTCCTTCAGCTCGGAATAGCCCTCCGGCAATTCCAAAACATCGATCAGCGATTCCGCCAATCGTTCGAGACCCGTCACTTTTTGCTCATGCGTGAGTTGTCTACTGCAAACCGTCTCTAAAATTCTGTGCCGCGTCGTTTCGACGCGCTCCATACTTATGGTTCTCATTTCCATTTGTGATTCCCCCTTGTTGCCAACTATATATTCAATGTCCCGCCGAGTCGTATATCTTGCCGCTCGCCGCCGGCGCGTGGCTCTTGCCTATGAAAAGCAGCACCAGCAGCGTGATCACGTATGGAATCATGCTCAGCAGATGCACCGAAACGCTGAGCTCGAATTTGGGATTGCCCAAGGAGAGCGCCAGCGATTTGCAAAACCCGAAAAGCAGACAGGCCAGCACGGTGTTTCCCGGCTTGTATTTGCCGAATATGACGGCCGCGATGGCGATGAAGCCCTGACCCGATATGATCGCGGGGAAAAAGTACGAAACGGTTGAGAGCGGTATGACCGCCCCGCCGAGCGCCGCCAGCACGCCGGACAGCACGACGCAGAAATAACGGATGCGGAACACGCCGACGCCGAGCGTAGCCGCCGCCCGCGGGTGCTCGCCGACGGCGCGGACGCGGAGTCCCGTACGCGTCCTGAACAGCAGAAACCAAATGCAAAGCGCCAGCAACAGGCAAACGTAAACCGAAACGTAATTCTTAAATGTAAAGTCGAGAAAGGAATTCTCCGGAAACACGCCGCCGAGGACAAGCGGCAATTTGCCCGTCAGTTCGACGGGGCGGGTCTGCGTGGAGCCGTCGAACAGCGCCTTGCAGAAATATATGGCCGCGCCGGGCGCGAGCAGGTTGATCGCGATGCCGGAGATGGTCTGGTCGGCTTTGAACGTGATGCAGGCCAAGGCGTGCAAAAGGCCGAAGAGCGCGCCGACGAGAATCGCAATGAACAGACCGATCCACGGACTGCCCGACAGGGTCGAAGCCGCGGCGCAGGAGAAGGCGCCGATCACCATCTTGCCTTCTATTCCGATATTGACCACGCCCGAGGTTTCGCTCATGATGCTTCCCATGCCCGCGATGATCAGGGGCGTGGCGTATGTGAGCGTGGAACTGATGAGCAGTCCGATATCCGAAGCTCCGAACATCATAGCGGTCTCCCCTCCTTCTTCGCGCGGAAAAAGAACACAAGCGCCCTGAACGCGCCCATGATCGCAATGGAATAGATGATCACGCCGATGATTACGTTGACCAACTCGCTCGGAGCGCCGATGATGTTCAGCTTGCTGCCGCCGTATTTCATACCGCCGTAGAAGAGACCCGCGAACAGCGCGCCGATCGGGTTTATGCCGCCGATCATCGAGACGGATATGCCGTCAAAGCCGTAACCTTCCTGCGCGGCGAGCTGCGTAATGCGCCCCACGACGCCGAGCACCTGCACGGCGCCGCCCAAGCCGGCGAGCATGCCCGAGATGCCCATGCTCAGCGAGATGGAGCGCCCGACATTGATGCCTCCGTACTCCGCCGCGTTGCGGTTGAAACCGACGGCGCGAAGCCGGAAGCCCAGCGTCGTCTTGTTCAGAATCACCCAGCAGAACGCGACGGCCACCGGCGCCAGCAGCATGCCCCAATGTATGTGTACGGAACCGAAGTGCTCCTTGAATGCGTCGGTATAGATGCGCGCGGTCTCGCTCACCTCCACGGAAGCCGTGGAATTGGGTTTCTTGAACATGGGCGTCATGACGATGAAATTCGAGAAATAGAACGCGATCCAGTTCAGCATGATGGTCACGATCACTTCGTGTATGCCTTTGTAGGCCTTCAGAAGCCCCGCGACGGCGCCCCATACGGCGCCGGCCAAGCCGCCCGCCAGCACGGCCACCGCGCCGTGCAAGCCCGCCGGCAAGGGCATGAGCACGCTGACGACGAGCGCCGCAAGGCCGCCCATGATATACTGTCCCTCGGCGCCGATGTTGAACAAGCCCGTCTTGAAGGCGAAGGTGACGGAAAGGCCCGTGAAGATGATGGGCGCCGCGTACTGCACCGCGTACATGCGCGTCTTGCCCGTACCCAGTACGCCGCCGAACAGCGTGCCGTAGGCTTCGATGGGGTTGAAACCCGTGACGAGCAGTATGACCGATCCCGCCAAAAGCCCGATCAGGATGGAAAGCAAGGTATAGAGAAAGGTATCGTTCCAAACCGAGCGCAGACGAGCGCGCAAGGATCCTTCAGCGGTTTGCCGCATGCGCTTCACCTCCCGCCATCATCAGGCCCAGCATCGCCTGATCCGCCTTGCCGCCTTCAACGCTGCCGGCAACTTTGCCGCGAAACACGACGTCTATGCGATCGGAGAGCTTCATGATTTCATCGAGCTCAAACGAAATCAAAAGCACCGCCTTGCCCGCGTCGCGCTGGGACACGATATGGCGATGCACGTATTCGATGGCGCCCACGTCGAGACCCCTCGTCGGATTCACGCAGATCAAAAGCTCTTTGTCGTTCGTGACCTCCCGCGCTATGATGACCTTTTGCTGATTGCCGCCCGACAGGCTGCCCGCTTTGGCGGCGGCGCAGCCGGCGGGGCGCACGTCGTACGTTTCCGTGAGTTCGCGCGCGTGATTCATTATGTTGTCCTTGCGCAGAAAACCGTGTCGCGAAAATTCGGGTTCGCCCACATTTTGCAATACAAGATTTTCCGCCACGGAAAAATCGAGCACGAGACCGTGTTTCTGTCTGTCCTCCGGTATGGAGGAAACCCCGTGTTCAAAGAGCGTGCGCGGGGATTTGTTGAACATATCGACGCCGGATATCGTTATAACGCCCGATTCGGCCTTTCGCAGACCCGTCAGAGCGGCGACGAATTCGGACTGCCCGTTGCCGTCCACCCCCGCCATGCCGACGATTTCGCCCGCGCGCACGGTCAGATTCAGGCCGTTTACGGCTTCGTGATCCCAATAATCGCGCACGACGAGGTTTTCGACGTTCAGCACGACCTCGCCGGGCGTCGCGGGTTTCTTGTCGATGGAAAATTCTACGGTGCGGCCGACCATCATGGAGGCCAACTCCTGTTCGCTCACATCCGAAACCCGGACGGTGTCTATGGTCTTGCCCGCGCGTATGATCGTGCAGAGGTCGGCGATCGCTTTGATCTCCGCAAGCTTGTGCGTGATGATGATCACGGTTTTCCCCTCGGCCACGAGGTTCTTCATGATGCGTTCGAGATCCTTGATCTCCTGCGGCGTCAAGGACGACGTGGGCTCGTCCAAGATGAGTATGTCGGCGCCTCGGTACAGAACCTTCAATATCTCGGCGCGCTGCTGCATACCGACCGAAATATCTTCCACTTTGGCATCCGGATCGACGTTCAAACCGTAGCGGTCGCTGAGTTCCTTCACGTCGGCGCGCGCCTTGCCCATGTCCATCACCCCGGCGCCGCGCATCGGCTCCCGGCCGAGTATGATGTTCTCGACCACGGTGAAAGGCGGGACGAGCATGAAGTGCTGATGCACCATGCCGACGCCGAGCTCTATCGCGCGGGAGGGTGAGTCGATCGAGACGCGTTCGCCCTTGATGCGGATTTCGCCCGACGTGGGCTGAAGAAGGCCGTACAGCACGTTCATCAGCGTGCTTTTGCCCGCGCCGTTTTCACCCAAAATGGCGTGAATCGAACGCCGGGGTACCGTGAGACACACGTTGTCGTTGGCCTTAAAAGCTCCGAACATCATCGTGATGTTCAGCATGTCCACCGCGGGAGGGGATTCGGATGCGGCGACCGTGCCGCTAAGGCTGTCATCCATGGAAAAGTCCTCTCTGTGTTTATCCGTATTGCCGGCGTTTTGCCATTTGACGCAATTGCAGAAGCGGCGGTTTCCATTTATTGGAAACCGCCCCTGCGTTTTACGATTTGAATCTACTGCTCTTCCACCGGCGGCATGTCGTATTTGCCCGGGAACTGAGCTTCGAGCTCCGCGGCCGTGGCGGGAACTTTCAGATTGCCGGCGATGATGTCGTTCTTGACGGCTTCAACCTCCGCGAGGATGTCCGCGGGGATGTGATCGCCCGTCGTGGCGTAGCCCACGCCGTCGTTTTTCAGATTGTACATCTCCGTGCCGCCGCCCTCGAAGGTTCCGTTGAGCATCTTCGTCGAAACGTCATAGAGGGCGTTGTCCACGCGCTTCAATGCGCTGGTCAACACGTTGTCGGGCGCAATGTAGTTTTGATCCATATCGACGCCGATGGCCCACTTGCCTTGCTCCTTGGCCGCCTCGATGGCGCCGTTGCCCGTCGCGCCCGCCGCCGAGAAGATGATGTCGACGCCGTCCGCGTAGTACTGGTTGGCGATGTTCTTGCCCGCGGCCGGATCGCTGAACGAATTCGAATACTGCCCCATAATCTGCACGTCGGGGTTCGCGGTCAGCACGCCCGCGTAGTAACCCACGGCAAAGGTCTCCATCGTGGATGAGGCTATGCCGTTGATGTGTCCGACCTTGCCGGTTTCACTCATCTTGCCCGCAACGTATCCAACGAGGAAGGAACACTCCTCCGTCGCGAACACGACGCCTGTGACGTTCTTGTTCGGAATGTCCTCGGGCGCGTAAGCGTAATCGACCAGCGCGAACTGCTGATCCGGGTTGTCCAAACCGGCCTGCGCGAAAGCGTCGCCCAGCATGAAGCCCACGCCCCAGATCAGATTGGTTCCCTGATCGATGAAGGTTTCGATGTTCGGCGCGTAGCCGCTTTCATCCTTGGATTCGATGTAGCTCACCTTGGAACCCGTGTCGGCGCGAAAGCGCTGCAAGCCTTCCCACGCGCTCTGATTGAAGGACTGGTCGTTGACGCCGCCCACGTCGGTAACAAGACCCACGGAGATGGTCTCGGCAACCTCGGCTTCCGCTTCCGCTTCGGTCGAAGCCTCGCCTTCCCCCTCGCCGCTCGAATTCGAAGCGCCGCCTCCGCAAGCCGCAAACGAGGTGAGCAGCAAGCCCGCCGTCATAAGCACCGCCAAAATCTTTTTGAATTTCATTCTTTGATTCCTCCTTTTTGTTTTTCATGCGCAGGATGCGCGTCCATCCATTGTCGCGCCATCCGGCACCATGTTATAATGTACCATCAAACGGGCGTCTCGTCAAGCATTATCGCAAATATCTCCATATATAAACTCTTTTACTATTTATTATCACGCAATCACGGCGTATACGAGCGGCGCGGGCTTCACTTTCTCCGAGCCGATCTCAAAGGCGGAGCGCGCGATCGCCGCCGCGTCCTCCAGTTTGGCGCCGTCGTTTCCGTAAACGACGGCGAGGATGTCGCCCGCCTTCACCGCGTCGCCGACCGATTTGTGCAGCATGACGCCCGCCGCCGGATCTATCGCTTCGTCCTTTGTTTCCCTGCCGGCGCCCGAACGCCTTGACGCTATCCCTATGTCGCGGGCCGCGACGCCGACGACATAACCGTCCGCTTCGGCGCGCACCGTGAGAGACAAAGCCGCCGAGGGAAACAGCGAGAAGTCGTCGATGACGGCGGGATTCCCTCCCTGCCCCGCGATGAGCTCGCGCAGCTTCTCGAGTCCGGCGCCGCTCCTGAGCGCCCTTTCGGCGGCCGCGCGGCCCTCGTCGGGAGAAGCGGCCGCGCCGCCCGCGCAGATCATGTGAGAAGCGAGCCGCAGGGAAAGTTCCGTGATGTCCGCGGGACCCGCGCACTTCAGCGTTTCGATGACCTCCATGACCTCGATGGCGTTGCCCACGCACCTGCCCAGCGGCCTGTCCATGTTCGTGACGAGCGCGACGGTTTTCTTGCCGCTCGCGGCCCCGATCTCCACCATGAGCTCGGCGAGAGCCTTGGCATCCTCGACGGTCTCCATAAAGGCTCCGCTGCCGCATTTGACGTCCAGCACAAAGGCGTCGCTGCCCGAGGCGAGCTTTTTGCTCATCACGCTGGCCGCGATCAGCGAGAGGTTGTCCACGGTGGCCGTCACGTCGCGCAGCGCGTAGAGCTTTTTGTCCGCGGGCGCGATGTGGCCCGTCTGGCCTATGACGGCGAGCTTCGCGCGGTTCACGAGCGAGAAAAACTCCTCCGCTTCGAGCGAGGTGCGCATGCCGGGAATGGCTTCCATCTTGTCCACCGTGCCGCCCGTGAAGCCGAGACCCCTGCCCGACATCTTGGCGACGGGTACGCCGCAGGCGGCGGCCAGGGGTCCCGCGATGAGCGTCGTCTTGTCGCCGACGCCGCCCGTGCTGTGCTTATCGACCTTGACGCCTTCTATCGACGACAGATCGACGACGTCGCCGGAGCGCACCATCGCGTCCGTCAGCAGAAAGGTCTCATCGCGCGAAAGCCCTTTGAAGAATATGGCCATCAGCAGCGCCGACACCTGATAGTCCGGAATCGATCCGTCCGTGCAGCCCTTGACGAAATATTCTATTTCGCTCTTCGCGAGCGATTTTCCATTGCGTTTTTTCAATATGATGTCGTACATTGTCATGATGTTTTCTCTCCAAAATCGAACACGGCGCTGGCGCCCACGCGATCGCAGCCGAGGGCGATGAATCGCTCCAAGGCTTCCTCCGTGCGAATGCCCCCGGAAGCCTTGATCTTGACCTTGGGGCCTATGTGCGACTTGAACAGCTCGATGTCGGCCGGCTCGGCCCCCGCCGTGCCGAAGCCCGTGGAGGTCTTGATGTAATCCGCGCCGGCCTCCGTGACCAACTCGCAGAGTTTGATTTTTTCTTCCTTCGAAAGGTAGCAGGTCTCGACGATCACCTTCAGAACGCGCTCGCCGACCGCCGCGCGAAGCCGCTTGAGCTCGTCGAGCACGCGGGCGTAGTCCCCGTTTTTGACGTCCGCGATGTTCACGACCGCGTCGATTTCGGACGCGCCGTCCTTCAAGGCCTGTTTCACCTCGGCCAGCTTTGCCGCGGTGACGCTGTAGCCGAGCGGAAAGCCGACGACGGTGCAGACATTGAGCCCGGCGCCGTACGCGTCGCGTATGCGCTTGACATAGCAGGGCGGCACGCACACGGAAGCCGCGCCGAGCCGCAGGGCTTCCTCGCAGAGCTTTTCTATGTCCTCCCATGTTGAAAACGCCTTGAGCAGCGTATGATCGATATGGCTGTACGCCTCTTTTCCCGTCATGTAAACCATCGCCTCCGTTCAATCATGGCGCCGGCCGGAAACGCGTCCGCGGCCGCAGACCGGCAAAGCAAAGTCCGCGGCCGCGAAAGCGCGGGTTTTGCCGTCGTTGGGGTTCGTCGCAAAATCTCGATGCGTCGCTGCGCGCATCCAAGTGTATTTTAGCACATCGCGGCGGGGTATTCAATGTACCGCAACAAAAAACCCCCGCGGGTTCGCATCGAAAAACCGTCGGGGGTTATCTGTGGTGCCCGGACTCGGAATTGAACCAAGGACACATGGATTTTCAGTCCATTGCTCTACCAACTGAGCTATCCGGGCATGCGCGGACACGGAGCGCGTTCGGGCGCAATCGATCCGCATCGCGGTGAATTGTGATGGTGGGCCATCAGGGACTTGAACCCGGGACCTGCCGGTTATGAGCCGGACGCTCTGACCAACTGAGCTAATGGCCCGCAAGGGGGAGTCGCTTGGGCTTTGGAATGGTCGGGGTGACAGGATTTGAACCTGCGACCCACTGGCCCCAAACCAGTTGCGCTGCCAAGCTGCGCTACACCCCGCAATTGAAATTCGAGAGCGCTTTGCGCCTCGATCGTGTGGCAGGGGTAGTAGGACTTGAACCCACGGCGCATAGTTTTGGAGACTATCGCTCTACCAGCTGAGCTATACCCCTACAACCGTTCAGCTTTTCTATTTTAACACATTTTGACGTTGTGTCAAGATGAAAGTCTCACAATTTTTGAATCGATTTTTTTTCGATTTTTTAATTGATTAAATTTCAAAAATCGCTTGCATACGGCAATACGGTACTATATAATGTGTAATTGCGAAAAGCTATAACTACATATGGAGACAACGCCTTATGAAAATTGTGATCAAACGAGACGGCAAGCAGGTGGCGTTCAACGGCCTCAAAATCAAGCTGGCCATAGAGAACGCCATGATGGAAACGCCGCGCGGCGTGGACGGGGAACTCGCGGAGAACATCGCCCGCGAAATGGAAAAGCTGATCGAAAAAACCGACAGGCCGGTACACGTCGAGGATTTGCAGGACATGGTGGAAGATTTTCTCATGTCCGGCGACCGCAAGGAGGTTGCGAAGAAGTTCATCATCTACCGTTACGAGCGCGACAAGACGCGCGACGCGCGCAAGCGCCGCGACGGACGCATCATCTCCGACGACTTCGTGAGCCGCTTCAAGCACGCGCCGTCTCCGATGAATCAGCTCGGCAGCTTCGTGTATTACAGAACCTATTCGCGCTGGATACCCGAAGAAATGCGGCGGGAATACTGGTGGGAGACGGTGAGGCGTTCCGTAGAATACAATTGCGGCCTCGTTCCCACATCGAGGGATGAGGCGGAACGGCTTTACGCCAACGTATACGGGTTGAAGCAGTTCCTGTCGGGACGGACGCTTTGGGTCGGCAGCACGGATGTTTCCAAACATTATCCGATGTCCAATTTCAACTGTTCCTTCCAAGTCATCGACAATTTTTCGGCCTACCGCGACATATTCTACCTGCTCATGGTCGGCTCCGGCGTCGGCGTGCGCGTTCTGCGCTCGGACGTCGAGAAGCTGCCCGCCATCAGGACGAACGTCGAGATCATACACGAATCCTACACGCCCGTGCCGAAGGCCCTGCGGCAGGACAACACATCCGTCGAATTCAGCCACAACGACACGATGAAGATCACCATCGGCGACAGCAAGGAGGGCTGGGTCCAATCCATGGATTATTTCCTGCGGGCGCTTTACAGCACGGAATACCGCAAGATCAACACCATCCTTCTGAATTACAATCACGTGCGCGCCAAGGGAGAAAAGCTGCGCACCTTCGGCGGCACCGCCAGCGGACATCGGAGCATGAACAACATGTTCATGAAGATCGCGCGCGTGGTCGAAAAAGCGGGCGCCCGCGCCGTCGGCGGCGTCGCGCGGCTGCGGCCCATAGACTGTCTCGACATCGCGAACATCATAGGCGAAAACGTCGTCGTGGGCGGCGTCAGGCGCACGGCCGAGATCGTCCTCATCGATCAGGACGACAAGGAATGCGTGCAGGCAAAGAGCGAGCTGTACAAGAAGCTTGACGGAAAATGGGTTATCGACAACGAAATCGCGCACCGGCAGATGAGCAACAATTCCATTTATTACAGGCGGAAGCCGACGCGCGAGGAGCTGCATCTGCACTTGAAGCAGATGCGCTATTCGGGCGAGCCGGGCTGGGTCAACGAGGGCGCGGGCAGCAAGCGGCGGCCGAATTTTCAAGGCGTGAACCCCTGCGCCGAGATATTGCTGGACTCGAAAGGGCTTTGCAACCTCACCACGGTCAACGTCATGGCCTTCGTACAGGACGGAAAGCTCGACCGCGACGGTCTGCTCGCGGCGCAGCGGCTTTCGGCGCGCGCGGGTTACAGGATGACCTGCACCGAGCTCGAGATACCGGAGTGGAACGCCGTCCAGCAGCGCGATAAGCTGCTCGGCTGTTCGCTGACGGGCTGGCAGGACCTCGTCAACGCGCTGAAATTGACGCGCGATGACCAAGCGGAGCTCCTCTCCGCGCTTCGCAGCGCCGCCAAGGACGCGGCGGCGGAATACGCGGCGGAACTCGGCACGCAAGCGCCACTGCTCGTCACCACGATCAAGCCGGAGGGTACCCTCAGCCTGCTGCCCGTCGTGTCGAGCGGCGTCCACTTCTCGCACGCGCCTTATTACATCCGCCGGATACGCATCAGCAGCGACGATCCGCTCGCCGAAGTCTGCGGAGAGCTGGGCTATCCCATCTTCCCGGAGGTCGGGCAAAACGAAGAAAACTGCACGACAAAGGTCATAGAATTCCCCGTTAAGGCCCCCGAGGGAACGATCAAGCGCGACGTCTCCGCCATCGAACAGCTCGAGATATACAAGATGTTCATGGAGCATTACGTGGATCACAACTGCTCCGTCACGATACACGTGCGCGACGACGAATGGGACGCCGTCGAGGAATGGGTGTTCGAGAACTGGGACGACACGGTGGCGCTCTCCTTCCTCTCCTTCGAGGACAGTTTCTACGAACTTCTGCCCTACGAAGAGATCTCTCGCGAGGAATACGAGCGGCGCGCGGCCGCGATGAAGCCATTCATCCCCTCTCTGATCTCCAAGTACGAGAAAGAGGAGGTCGAGTACGACCTCGGCGACGAGGGCTGCGAGACGGGTGTCTGTCCGATACGGTGAACCGGATTTGCGCTTACTCCTCGCCCAAGGCGCGAAGGCGCGAATTTTCGATGTGCGCGCGCATCGCCTCAACGCCCGCTTCGACGTCCTGCGCGCGAAAAGCGTCGAATATGCGCCTGTGATCCGCGAGAATCGCGGGTAAATCCTCTTCGCGATAGGCTCTCGTGAGACGGCTGTGGCGTATGTACACCCGATGGGAGGAAAGCATGTGCCGCAGTATGCGGCATTCGGACGCGGCGTAGATCAGCCGGTGGAAATTCGCGTTGATTTCCATCATTTTTTTCGTGTCGCGCCGCTCCGTGTAAAACTCCATGAATTCCATGATTTCATCGAGCTCCGCGAGCCGCTCCTCCGTAACGCGCTCTATGGCCCAGCGCACGGCCTGCAGCTCGCAGAGGCCGCGCAACGTGAATATGTCGTCCATGTCGCCGCGCGACAGGCCGGGGGACACGAAGGCGCCCTTGTTCGGAAATATTTCCACAAACCCTTCCGCCGCCAGTTGTTTCAGCGCTTCGCGCACGGGCGTGCGGCTGACCTTGTACGTCTCGCACAGGCGCGACTCGGTCAGTTTTTCGCCCGGCCGCAGCCGCTCCGCCAAAATGTCCTCCCGCAGCTTGGAAACGAGGTCGTCGGATAAGGCGTGCCGAGAATTTCCTTCCTCGGCGCGTTCCGCGACCCTCATCGGGCGGATTCCTCGGCGTCCGCGCCCGGGCCGGACGCGTCCTTGAGCATGTTGATCCTTCCGCCCGCGCGCAGCATGGAGAGTTCGAGCGCGGAGAAGCCGGCGCGCGCCTTTATGATTTTGCCGCTCTCCAAGACCGCGATTTCCACGACGGGCGCGGCGATTTGCGCGCGCGCGTCCGCTATGCGCAGGGTCAACCCTTCCGCGAGCCCGGACCAATCGGCGGGGTCGTCGAAGGTCAAGGGCAGAATGCCGCTGTTGATGAGGTTGGAGCGGTGTATGCGCGCAAAGGATTTGGCGAGCACGAGCTTCACGCCGAGGTGCAGGGGGGCGAGCGCCGCGTGCTCGCGGCTCGAACCCTGGCCGTAATTCTCGCCGCCGACGATTGCGGAGGCGGACGCCCTGCGGCATCGATCCGCAAAACCGGCGTCCGTCTTCTCGAAGCAGTAATTCGCGAGATGCGGCACATTGGAGCGATAGGGCAAAAGCCGCGCGTCCGAGGGCATGATGTCGTCCGTCGTGACGTTGTCGCCCGCGCGCAGCGTCACGACGGTTTCCAGCGCGTCCGGCAGGCGCGTGTTCTGCGGGAAGGGCTTGATGTTCGGCCCCATCGCGACCGCGGTGTTCCGCTTGTCGAATCCTTCGGGCGACACGATGAAGTGATCGTTTTTGGGAAAGTCGGCGGGCGCGATGGCTTCGAGCGCGACGCCGCTCTTCATGCCGTCGGTCAGCACGCCCGCGACGGCGGAGACGGCGGCCGTTTCGGGGCTGACCAGATACACCTCCGCGTCGAGAGTTCCGCTGCGGCCCTTGAAGTTCCGGTTGAAGGTGCGCAGCGACACGCCGCCCGAACGCGGGGCCTGGCCCATGCCGATGCAGGGGCCGCAGGCGTTCTCTATGACGCGCGCGCCCGCCGCGATGAGGTCGGCCAGCGCGCCGTTTTGCGCGAGCACGCGCAGGATGGCGCTCGAACCGGGCGAGATTACGAGGCTGACGCCGGGATGCACCCTGCGGCCTTTCAGGATCGCGGCGACCTTCATCAGATCGGTGTAGGAGGAATTGGTGCAGCTTCCGATCGCCACCTGATCCACCTTGATCGCGCCGATGTTCGACACCGCGTCCACGTTGTCGGGGCTGTGCGGCTTCGCGGCCAAGGGCACGAGCGCGGAGAGATCCACTTGCAGCGTCTCGTCGTACACCGCGTCCGCGTCGGCGGCGAGCGGGACGAAGTCGCCTTCCCTGCCCTGCGATTTCAGATACGCCCGCGTGTTTTCGTCGCTCGGGAACACGGAGGTCGTCGCGCCGAGTTCCGCGCCCATGTTCGCGATCGTGGCCCTGTCCGTCACGGAGAGCGACCGCGCGCCCTCGCCCGCGTATTCGATCACCTTGCCGACGCCGCCCTTTACCGTCAGGCGTTGCAGCACGTGCAGGATCACGTCCTTCGCGGACGCCCAGGGGCGCAAACGCCCCACAAGCTCGACCTTGAGCACCTTGGGGACGATCAGGCTGTAGCCGCCCCGCGCCATGGCGACGGCGACGTCGAGGCCGCCGGCCCCGATGGCGAGCATGCCGAGACCGCCCCCCGTCGGCGTGTGGCTGTCCGAACCGAGAAGCGTCTTGCCGGGAATTCCATAATTTTCTAAGTGCAGCTGGTGGCAGATGCCGTTTCCGGGCTTTGAGAACAGGATGCCGTGCCGCTTCGCGACGCTCTCGATGAAGGCGTGGTCGTCGGCGTTCTCAAAGCCGGTCTGCAGCGTGTT
>JAISMX010000054.1 GCA_031276515.1 Eubacteriales Family XIII. Incertae Sedis bacterium
GCGACGTCGGGGCGGATGTCCATCAGGCTCTCTATGGATTTTCTGGATCTGCGGACCACCCTCTCCTGCATGTATTCTCCCACGTTGTAGAACAGGATGACGGCCACGGCCTCCGGGTATTCGCCTATGGCGAAGGCGCCGAGACTCGCGATGGTCATCAGGAAGTTCTCGTCAAAGATTTTTCCGCGCGCGATGTTCTTTGCGGCATAGAGCAGCACGTCCTTGGCGACCGCGAGATAGGCCGCCGCAAACACCGCGAACGCGATGTATATATTCGTGGCGAAGCCGCCGTAGGTCAGGACGAGCCCCGCGGCGAACAGAAGCACGCCCGCCACGAACAGCGGCGATTTGAGATTGCCGCCCGCAGGTTCTTCGCTCTCCCCGCCGTGCGCGGGACAGTGGGCGCAGCCGCTCGCCGCCGCGCGTTCGACATCGTGCGCGTGGCCGCAAGCCGCCGCAGCCTCATGCGCCGCCGTACGCATCCCCGATTCGCACCCTTCGGATACTCCTTTTGATTCCAAGCCGTACATGATTTGCCTCCATTTTAATCGTCGATTGCCATAAATATTCCCTGAAACGTCACCTCGTGTGCTTCACATGCGCAAGCCCTATCTCAAAAATCTTTTTTACATGATCATCGTCGAGTGAATAATACACGGATTTTCCCTCCTTCTCATACTTTACGAGCCGTGCGCCCCGCAGTACGCGCAGTTGATGCGAAACGGCCGACTGGCTCATGTTCACGAGCGCCGCGATGTCGCACACGCACATCCGCTCCTTTGTCAGCGCGTACAATATGTGTAGGCGCGTTCCGTCGCCAAAGCTCTTGAAAAGCTCCGCCATCGCGTCCATGGCCGGTTCCGCCGGCATCGACGCGCGCACCTTTCGCACCGCGTCCACGTGAACCACGCGGCATTCGCAGCTGTCGCCTTCGACGCTCCGTTCGGGAAGCGCCCTTCCGCTTTCGATATCCTCAATCTTTAAACCGGCCACCGCAATCCGCCCCTTTCATATGAATATATAAATATATGAGCATTTGTTCATATATTTATAATAAAACATCAGTTTGTGCTTGTCAAGCGTTTTTTTATGATTTTGTTTTCGATTTATGTTAGAATATACTGGCACGGAAAAGCATTTCGAAAGCGCGCGAACCGGCATCGCGGAAGCGCGATTTTACAACGCCACACGGAGAAAGGAAAAAACAATGTCCACACACATCAACGCCGCAAACAAAAACGACATCGCCGAATCGGTTTTGCTGCCCGGAGATCCGCTCCGCGCAAAATTCATAGCCGAAAACTTTCTCGAAAACGCGAGATGTTACAACGAGATACGGGGCATGCTCGGCTTCACGGGTACGTACAAGGGCGTACCCGTCTCGGTTCAGGGTACGGGCATGGGCGCGCCGTCCATCGGCATCTACTCCTGGGAGCTGATCACGGAGTACGGAGCGCAAAACCTGATACGCGTCGGCACGGCCGGAGGCATCAGCCCGGACATTAAGGTCAAAGACGTGGTGCTGGGACTGGCGGCTTCGACGGATTCCAATTACGCGCACATATACAAGCTGAACGGAAACCTCGCGCCGACGGCGAGCTGGCCCCTGCTGCTCAAGGCCAAAGAGGCGGCGGATCGGCTCGGCGTAAGCGTCCACGCGGGAAACATCCTGACGGGCGACGTATTCTACGAGCTCGAACCGGATTGGTGGAAGAAGTGGGCGCGTCTCGGCGTGCTCTGCGTGGAGATGGAGGCCGCCGCGCTCTACATGAACGCCGCGTACAACCGCGTGAACGCGCTCGCCGTGCTGACGATCAGCAACGACTTCGTCACGGGCGATGAAACCACGGCAAAGGAGCGCGAGCAGACCTTCACGAACATGATGCGCATCGCGCTCGAAGCGGCGACCGCGTAGCGGCGGCGGCCGGGCGGACAACGGCCGGCCGCCGCGCGCGACAAAAAACCGGGCCATGGGCCGGTTTTTTGTCGCGTCATCTTACTCTTATTTCTTATGGTTTGTAAATGTTAATCGTGTATGTCAAAGTGCTTTTGCCCGGCTCCGTTACGGTGATCACAACGGGATTCTGTTTCCCGGCGTTCAAGTCACTGCCATTATTTATGGAAACCGTTGCGTTGTTTTGTTGCGCGGAATAAATATTCGCTCCATTCAACGTTACCGCAACAGAACTCGCGGCACTCGACCTCTCGATGGTAATCGTCGTGGTGGGAGCGCCCGCGTTTGTGCCGTCGAGTTTGATTCCCTCGGTGGCGGTATAGCTATAGCCCGAATTGGTAAAATTAATCCCGCCCGAGGTGGTCGCGCTGAGGCTGTACGAAACTTTTGACAACGGCGACGCCGCGGTTCCCGTTCCCGTCGTAAAGTAGAAAGTTTTGATCTCCGAGTAATCGTTGGCGTTCACGTACAGCACGCCGAACACATAGTAGCGCGTGTTCATTTGCAAATTCGTCAGGCCGATTGGATATGTGTTCGATGCGGAGTTGATGTAGATGCTGTTCGCGATGGAAGCGCTGTTGTTGTAATCGCGGCCGTTTCTGATTCTGTCGGCGGTCGGCTGTCTGGACTCCGTCGTCACCACATAGTAGAAGGTACCCGCGCGATCCGTCCGCACGTTCAAAGTGGCGTTCGTCGCGCCGACCGTATTCGACTGCAGATCAAACGTCGTGATCCAGTTCGCGTTGCTTCCCGTCGTCGTGAACGCGTAACTCTTTACCTTGGAAAAAAGGCTGTTCGTGCTCGTACCCTCATAGACGCAGCCGAAGATCTTGTAGTTCGTGCCGGATTTGAGCCCCGTGATCTCCAACGATCTGTTGACGCCGGCCGAAACGACGAAATTGCCCGAAAAAACGTTCGCGGAGCTGTTGTTCGCATCCCTGCCGTTTCGGATGTAAGCCTGCGACGGCGTCTTGACGTTCTTGTTCGGATCTTCCACCACGACGTAGTACAGGTTGCCCGCCCGCGACGAATTGACCGTGAGCGTGATCGCGTTGTTGCCGATGTTGCTCACGCTGAAATTGCTGTTCAGCCATTCCTCGCCGGTATCGCCCGACGAAGAAGTCGTAAAGGTGCGTATGGCCACGGGAGAAAGATTTGCGGCGGCGTCGCGCGCCACGGCGCATATCTTATACGACTGCTCCGCTTGCAGCGAGGTGACGTTCGCGGTAATCACGCCGTTCGCGTATACGTTCCTGCTGCCCGAACCGTAAGCGCTGCGTTCGTCGGCGCCTCTGCCGTTCAGCACCTGCTCCGCCGAGGGCGTCGTCGCGCTCTCGCCCGTGAGAACCACCCAGTACACGTTGCCGTCCCGCGTCGCCGTGAGGTTGAGTATGGCGGCGTCCGCCTTGACGTCGGTGATGCTGATGTTGGATACGCTCAGCGCCGCAAGGTTCGCGCCCGGCGACAGCGGCGTGATGCCGAGAACCCTGTTCACGATCGTCACGGCCTCGCCGCGCTTCAACGGGCTTTGCGGATTGAAGTTGCCTTCCGCGTCGCCCGTTATGTAGCCCTTGCTGTACGCCGCGCTGACGGCCGGAAGCGCCCAAGCGTCTATCAGGGCCGCGTCGCGGACGCCCGTCAACGCTTGGGAGGCGTCTCCGCCCGGCGCGATGCGATTCAGGATGACCGCCACCTCCTGACGCGTGATTTGCGCGCCCGGTTTGAAATTGCCTTCGCTGTCGCCCTGAATGTAACCGGCGCTGTACGCCCGCTGCACCTCCGCGAAATACCATTCGTTGACGGGGACGTCGCGGAAGGGAATGTTGGTCATGGCCGTGTAATTTCTGGCCTTGTTGATGATGGTGACGAACTCGGCCCGCGTGATCGTGCCGTCCGGCACGAAGGTTCCGTCGGGATAGCCGTTGATGTAGCCGTAGTTGATGCCGGCGAGTATCTGGCCCTCCGCCCAATGCCCGGACGTATCGCTCGGACTCGCGGCGAAAGCCGGCGCCGCCGCAAAGACGATGGCCGCAAGGATACAGGCCGCGACAAGGACAAAGGTTTTTGTTTTCTTTTTCATTTTACACACCTCACAACAACAGTTTATATGCATTTGCGCCGTTTTGCAATATGAATTCATTTTACATTTAGATTACAGGTTGCCGTTCAAACCCCCACGGCGTTTGAGTGGTTTCGATTGAATAACGATTACAGCGTTTCGATTTGGCGCGCCGACGGTCTTTCGAGCGCCTTCTCGACAAAGGCGCGAAACAGCGGATGCGCGCGGTTCGGACGGCTCTTGAACTCCGGGTGGTACTGCACGCCGACAAAAAAGTCGTTCGCGGCGAGCTCCACGGCCTCCACGAGCCTGCCGTCCGGCGACAGACCGCAGATCGTCATCCCGGCCTTCGTCACGGCCTCGCGGTAATCGTTGTTGAATTCGTAGCGATGCCTGTGCCTCTCGTATATCAGCTCCTTGCCGTAGGCCCTGTGCAGCGCGGAACCGGCAAGCACCTCGCAAGGATACGCGCCGAGACGCATGGTGCCGCCCTTGGGAATGTTCCCATGCTGATCCGCCATCAGCCCGATGATTTGATCGGGCGATTCGCCGTCGAACTCCGAGGAATGCGCGGCTTCAAGCCCCAGCACGTTCCGCGCGAACTCTATGACGGCGATCTGCATGCCGAGACAGATGCCCAGATAGGGTACGTTGTTCTCCCGCGCGTATTTGGCGGCCCGGATCTTGCCTTCTATGCCTCGCTCCCCGAAGCCTCCGGGTACCAATATGCCGCTGCAATCCGAAAGCGCGGGCGCGACCGTCGTCTCCGTGATGTCCTCCGCCTCTATCCAGACGATCTCCACCTTCGCGCCCGTTTCGTAGCCCGCGTGGCTGAGCGCCTGCGCAACCGAAAAATACGCGTCGTGCAGTTTCACGTACTTGCCCACGAGACCGATGCGCACGCTTCTCTCGCGGCTCGCTATCCGCTTCAGCATGTCCTTCCAGTCCGACAGATCGGGATCCGGCGCGTGTATGCCGAGCTCGCGGCACACGATGTCCGAAAAATGCTGTTCCTCCAGCATGAGCGGCGCCTCATAGATCATGGAGAGCGTCCTGTTCTGTATGACGCAGTCCTGCTTCACGTTGCAGAAAAGCGCGATCTTATTGCGGATGTCGTCGCTCACGGTACCGGCCGAGCGCACGACGATGATATCGGGCGATATGCCCATGGACTGCAGTTCCCTGACGGAATGCTGCGTCGGCTTCGATTTGTATTCGTGCGAACCCTCTATAAAAGGCACGAGCGTGACGTGAATGTACAGGCAGTTGGCCTTTCCGAGCTCCAGCGCGATCTGCCGTATGGCCTCCAAAAACGGCTGGCTCTCGATATCGCCTATGGTGCCGCCGATCTCGGTGATGACGATGTCGCAACCCTTGCTCTCACCGACGGCGAATATGAATTTTTTGATCTCGTTCGTGATGTGGGGGATCACCTGAACGGTCTCGCCCAGGTATTCGCCGCGCCGCTCCTTCTGCAAGACGTTCCAGTACACCTTTCCGGCGGTCAGATTGGAATAGCGATTCAAATCCTCGTCTATGAAGCGCTCGTAATGCCCCAGATCCAGATCCGTCTCGGCGCCGTCCTCGGTGACGAAGACCTCGCCGTGCTGTATCGGGCTCATGGTGCCGGGGTCCACGTTGATGTAGGGATCGAGCTTCTGCGCGCTGACCTTCAGGCCGCGGGTTTTCAAAAGGCGCCCCAGCGAAGCCGCCGTAATGCCCTTACCGAGACCCGAAACCACGCCGCCCGTAACAAAGATATATTTCGTCATATCCGCCTCCGCTCCCGAATCCGCCCAAAACAACAAACGCCGAACATTGGAATCACAATATCTATCATTATAACTCCTCATTCGGCGTTTTTCAATTGTCTGCGCGATTTTTTGAAGTCTCTACTTCACGCTGTACAGTATCTCCGCATACGACGGCAGAGGCCAATCCTCGCCGCCGACGATGGTTTCGAGCTCGTCCACGGCGCCGCGCAAAGCCTGCATGCTGTAAAACACCTCCGTGCCGTAATACGCGGCGCAATCCGCGGTCTCGCCGCAATCGGCGGCTCGCATGATCGCATCTTCCAAATTATCCAAATCCTTCTGAAGCGTACCCGCAAGCCCGGAAAGCCTTTCCGCCAGCTTGCTTTCGAGAGACGCGTCCAGCTGAACGGCTGCATTTTGTTTGAGACTCAGGTTCGCCAGCGTCTTGCTCGTATAGGAGAGCACGGCGGGAATGATCCGGCGATGTACGAGATCTATCATCGTGAGAGCCTCGATGTGGATGGTCTTGATGTAATTCTCCAGCAGGAGCTCCGTCCGAGAGACGATCTCGACGCGCGACAGCACGCTGTGCTTCTCGAACAGGGCGATGTTTTCCTCGGAAGTGAAGCGCGGCAACACATCGGGCGTGGACAGAAGATTCAAAAGCCCGCGTTTCTCGGCTTCTTCCACCCATTCCTGCGCGTAATTGTTGTAATTGAATATGATGCGATCGTGCTTCTCTATGGTCTTCTTCACGAGCGTTTGCAGGGCCGCGTTGAAATCTTTGGCCTTTTCCAGCTCGTCGGCAAAGCCCGCGAGCGCGTCGGCTACGATGGTGTTCAGCACGAAGTTCGGGCCGGATATGGACAGGGACGAACCCACCATGCGAAACTCGAATTTGTTGCCCGTGAAGGCAAAGGGCGAGGTTCTGTTCCGGTCGGTCGTGTCGCGCGGAAACGCGGGCAGCACGTCCACGCCGAGACGCACGGGGGCATTGTCCTTCTTCTTGTAGCTGCTGCCGCTTTTGATCGTTTCCAATATATCCGTGAGCTCTTCGCCGAGGAAGATGGAGATGATCGCGGGGGGCGCCTCGTTCGCGCCGAGCCTGTGGTCGTTGGCGGCGGTGGCCACGGACAGACGCAGCAGATCCTGATGCTCGTCCACGGCCTTGATCACGGCGCAGAGGAAGAGCAGGAAGCGCGCGTTTTCGGCGGGCGTGCTGCCCGGATCCAGCAGATTTTCGCCGGCGGAAGTCGAAATCGACCAGTTGTTGTGCTTGCCGTTGCCGTTGACGCCGGCAAAGGGCTTCTCATGCAGCAAACAGGCCAGACCGTGCCTTGGCGCGATCATCTTCATGACCTCCATGATCAGCTGGTTGTGATCGGTCGCGATGTTCACGGTTTCGTAGATGGCCGCGAGTTCGTGCTGCGCCGGCGCCACCTCGTTGTGCTTCGTTTTGCTCGGAATGCCCAGCCGCCACAGCGTCTCGTCGAGATCCTGCATGAAGGCCGCGACCCGCGGCTTTATGGCGCCGAAGTAGTGGTCGTCGAGTTCCTGGCCCTTCGGAGGCCTGGAACCGAACAGCGTGCGCCCGCAGTAGATGAGATCCGGCCGCTTGTCGTACACGCTCTGATCCACGAGAAAATATTCCTGCTCGGCGCCCACGTTCGCCAGCACTTCCACATCGTCGCTTTCGCCAAACAGTTTGAGAATGCGGCGGCCCTCCTTGTTCAGCGCCATCATGGAGCGCAGCAGCGGGGTTTTCTTGTCAAGCGCTTCGCCGCTGTACGAATAAAACGCGGTGGGTATGCAGAGCACGTTCGCCTTGATGAAGGCGTAGGAGGTCGGATCCCACGCGGTGTAACCCCTTGCCTCGAAGGTGGCGCGGATGCCGCCCGTCGGGAAGCTCGACGCGTCGGGCTCGCCTTTGACGAGTTCCTTCCCTGAAAACTCCATGATCACCCGCCCGTCGGATTTCATCGCGAGAAAGGATTCGTGCTTCTCGGCGGTCACGCCCGTCATCGGCTGGAACCAATGCGTAAAATGCGTGACACCTTTTTCGACCGCCCAGTTCTTCATCGCGTTCGCGACCACGTTCGCCACGCCTATGTCGAGGGGCGCAAGCGTCCTGAAGGTTTTGCGCAGCGACACGTATATCTCCCTCGGGAGCCTTTCCCTCATGACCTTGTCGTTAAAGACAAGGCTGCCAAAATCCGCAGTAATATTGAACATCTTTCGTTGGCCTCCTTTCAACCCGTTCATCCGCAATCCGCATAAAAACAAAGACGCCAAGGGAGAAGTCCCCCTCAGCGCCATTGCTGCACGACTTTTACGAAAGCAAGTATACCCTATTTCGCGCGCGCGCGTCAAGCGTTTTTGGTTAATTTTACGTTTTTGTTTCTTTTGAAAAAATCGTCCCAAATGCGGAATATCTGTGATATCATATATATTCTATGAAAACCGTGCTTGTTATTTCCGCAACGGAAAAAAGCCGCGCGTATTTCCTCGAGTTTCTGCGCGGTTGCCAATACGAGGATATAAGCTTGGCGGAGAACGCGGCGGAAGCTCTCGCGCTCATGGATGCCCGCGAATACGATCTGTGCATCATCAACGCTCCACTGCCGGACGCCGGCGGTGTCGACCTCGCGCTCCGCGCGGTGCGACATGGGAACAGTCAAGGGCTTCTCATCGTCGCGGAGGATCGCGCCGACGACGCGCGCGCGGCCGTCGAACCCGCGGGAGTCTTTGTCGTCGTGAAGCCGTTGCGGCGCGGCGCCCTCCTCGGCGCGGTTCACGGCATGTCCATCGCGCACAACCGCATGTCTGCCATGCGCGAGCAGAACGTGAATCTCAAACAGAAGCTCGAAGACGCGAAGCACATCAGCCGCGCAAAATCAATACTGATCACGGGACTCAAAATGTCCGAACCGCAGGCGCACAGGTTCATAGAAAAACAGGCCATGGAACGCCGCATCACCAAGGGAGAGGTGGCGCGCCGCGTCATTGGCACCTATGTCATCAACAACTACGAGGAATAATCATGTTTGACGAGCTGCACGAGGAATGCGGCGTATTCGGCATAGCCGCGACGCCCAACTCCCCCATCGACCCCGCCTATGAAACCTTTACGGGACTGTTTTCGCTGCAACACAGGGGACAGGAATCCTGCGGCATCGCCGTAAACGACGCCGGCGTCATATCGTGCCGCAAAGCGCTCGGTCTCATGCGAGACGTCTTCGAAGAACGCACGCTGCGCGCCATGAAAGGCAACGCCGCCATAGGCCACGTGCGGTATTCCACCACGGGAAACCCGAACGCGGAAAACGCGCAGCCCATCGTCGTGACCCACAACAAGGGCAACCTCGCCATAGCGCACAACGGCAA
>JAISMX010000057.1 GCA_031276515.1 Eubacteriales Family XIII. Incertae Sedis bacterium
CCCCCGCCTTCTCGCGTTCCTTGTGGTATTCCGCCACGCGCCGCGCCATGGGCAGGGTGTTCTCCGTGGCGCCGGGTCCGTATTGCTTTCTGCTCCGGCGCAGAGTCTTTTCCCTTCGCTTGTCCCGCTTTTTCTTTTGGCGCTCGGACATTTCCTGCGGCGCGTTCACGGCTTGCTCGCCGGCGTTCGCGTTCGAGACGCTTTCCTCGGGTTCTTCGACGGTTTCGCCGAGCCCCGCAAAGCGCAAACGCAGCCGCTCCGCTTGACGCCGCGCGCGGGCCTCTTCCTTTTTTTGCTCGCCCTCCGCCATCCGCTCGTCGCTGTATTCCGAAACGCCGTGCTGTCTGTACGCGTCCAGCTGTTGTTCGGAGACGCTGATCTGCGCCTGCGCGTTCCGCTGCGTCAAAGCATTTTCTTCTTTTCCCATTTTTGCCACCATTGCAACCGTTCGATTGCCGCAAACCCCGGCTAAAACGACAGTTGCCCTTTTCGTCTCCCCGCCGCCCCGCGAACGCCGCGGCGAGGCAACAATTCTTTCATAAAACCGCTATTCTATGGTTATTGTACACAAGTTTTCGCGTTTGTATATATGATTTTCAAATTCTTTGAAAACTCTTTAAAAACCCGTCACTACTCACGCCTCGGAGCTGCGGGCGATAGCCGAGGTGAACAGCACGGCGCGGCGGAAGGGCGTTTTCTCCAGCGCGGGGAAGAGCTTTTCCGCTATTCCCTCGCCCGACCCGTTCACGGGCGTGAAGCGAATCGGCGTCGAGGGCGGGAAAGCGGCCATGGCGAGCCGCCCGACCTTGTGCAGCATCGCGCCGAGCGCCGCCTCGTTCCCCGGCAGCACGTGCGCGTAGGAAAGCTCCGGCGCCCCTTCGTTCTCGCGCATCAGAACGACGCCGCGAATCTTGCCCTCGCTCGCGTACACCGCGGAAAGGCGCGGGTGAAAGTCCCGCCGGTCGATGGGCAGGGCCGCCGCCACCGGCTGGTCGTTCTCCATGAGCTCGATTTGAAAGGCCTTCCATTGCGCCTCATCCGCGTCTTCCAGCGAAAACACGCGCGAATCGTCCAGATCCCGCTTCCACAGCGGGCTTTCCGCCACGTCCGCGAGGGTGACCGCGTAGATGGCCTTGCTGTCGTCTTCGATGCTGAAAGCGCTTTGGGAAAAGAGACGCGTCAGGCTGATGTTCTCCTTGGTGTCCTCGTATTCCGCGAATGCGCCGCGTATCTCAGGCTCCTTGAGCAGCGCCGAAATCAGCTCGAGCAAGAGCATCCGGCCGATGCCTCGGCCCCGGAATCGCGGATCCGCGTAGAGCCAGATGATGTCCGCCCAATCCTCTCGCAGACGGCAGAGCAGCGCGCCGGCCGCCTCGTCGTCGGCCGCCTCGTCGTTCTTCTCCACGGCGCCCAGCGCCACGACGTCGGGATCCCCGAGCGCCTCGGCGAAAAACGGATCCATCAGGGGCAAAAAAGCTTCCTTGTTTTTTTGGTCGATCGGTACGGTATACATGTGAAAACCTCCTTAAAAAAGCGAACTCTCTCGCGGCGCAAAGCCCGCCGCGCGCCAAACCGCGCAAAGGGGAAGCGCCCGCGGCAAAACGGACAAACATCATATGGCTATTATACACAAATTTTGACGGCATTCATATGGCATTTTCAAATCTTCTGTTCATTGACATTGTTTCGATACTGTGTTAAAGTTTCTATATTACAGCGACGCGTGCGGCGCGAAACGCCGGATCAAGGGAAAATCAATGCAAAACACAGGCGGAATTCTGATCGTGGAAGACGACAGGGATCTTTCGGAGATCACCCACATCCATCTGAAAAACGCGGGCTATGCGGCGGACGCCGCCTATTCCCTCGCGGACGCCGTGCGCCTGATCGAGGAGCGCGCCTACGCGCTGATCCTGCTCGACATCATGCTGCCGGACGGCGAGGGCTTCGAGCTCTGCCGCGTGATACGCGAAAAATGCAGCTGCCCCATCATATTCATCAGCTGCATAGACGACGGCGATTCCATCGTTTCCGCCCTGCGGTCGGGCGGCGACGACTACATGACGAAGCCCGTGGACTGGAAGGAACTGCTGGCCCGCATAGAGGCGCACATTCGCCGCGCCACGGTCTACGCGGACAGCGAAACCCCGCCGCTCGACGCGAACGTTTCGCGCCTCAAATCCTTCTCCATAGACAAGCGGCGGCGACGCGTGCGGCGCGGCGGCGAGACGATAGACTTGACGCCCATCGAATACGCCATTTTGGAACACTTCTGCGCCAACAGCGGCGAGCTCATCCTCTACAACGATCTGTATCGCAGCATATGGAGCGTGGACGGCTTCGACGACCTGCGCACGCTCGCCGTTCACGTTTCCAACCTGCGCAAAAAAATCGACCCGGATCACGCCGGCCTCATCGAGACCGTCCGCAACGCGGGCTATATCTTCTGCGACGTGGACACAAGCCAAAAAAAGACCGTGCAGCGGTAGCGCGGCCGGACGCGTGACGGATACACCCATGGACGCGGCAGCGCCCAAGCCGCTTTCTCAATCAAAACGATTCCCTTTAATTTGAAGGATTGTTTGAAAATCCATTCTCAATAAGCGGCGGCGCGGAAGCGCGAACCGGCGCGACGAACACGGAGGTGCGGCCATATGCCCACAAAAGGATTGTTTCCCCAAGAGTTGAAGGACAAGCCCTTCAACAACCACGCGGAGTACGCGGACTGCCTGTTCGCCTGCGTCAACGCGCGCATGGACGCCTGCATCGCGAACATGAAACCGCTCTTCATGAGCGACGAGGGCGCCTACAAAAACGTGCTCTATCCGGACATCGAAACGGCGCACGAATTCTGCAAGCGACAGCTTTCCGACTTCACGGGAACGCCGGCATTGGGAGCGGGCGGGCCGGGCGCGGGCGGCGCGGAAGCGCAGACTCCGGCCATGCCCGACGACCTGAACGAGCTGTTCGCCGAATTTTCCGGCGAGGGGGCGGGAAGCGAAGCCGCGCGGCCCTCCTTCGACATCGGCGCCGACGAACTCATGGCCTATGTGGAGGGCCGCGCGCGCGCCACGGATCTCGCGAGCGTTCCGCTGCCGATCCACGCGCTCAGCCAAAAGCTCGGCTTCGCGCCCTTTTCCCTGTTTTGCTTCGCGAGCGCGCTCCTCTCCTCGATGCAGACGAGCTACGCGTCCGTGTTCCAGATCATCAACCGCAACGCCTCGCTGACCGCGCCGAGCTTCGAGTCCGCCGCCCGCCTCTATTACGGCGACGACTTCGGCATCACGGCGGCCTCGGGCGATATGTCCCTCGCGCTGGAACAGCTGGAACCCATTCTGGACATGGACGTCAACAAGGCCATGCCCTTTTCCACGCTGCTGTCGCCCGACAAGCGCATGATAGACTTCCTGTTCGGCAAATTCCCGCTTCGCCCGGACGA
>JAISMX010000060.1 GCA_031276515.1 Eubacteriales Family XIII. Incertae Sedis bacterium
CGTAGATCCAGCCGCGCTTCACCTCCACGCTCACGTTGTCGAGCGCGAAGTTCGCCCCGTATTTCTTGCCGATCGCCCGCGTGCGCAACACGTATTCGCTCATTTTCCGCTCCTTTCAAGCACTTTCCGCATTTTCCGACAGGCTTCAGTATAAGGGCCGGATTTCAAAACGCGCGCAAGAAAAGATAAAGAAATGTTTAAGTTTTGGGCGTCACATTTTATCAAAATGCCACCCCGGCAAAGACGGGACGGCCGTTTTTTCCTCATCAAGAGCAAATTAAAACAGGCCGCTGATCCTGCCGTCCGAATCCACGTCGATCTTTTCGGCGCTCGGGACCTTGGGCAGACCGGGCATCGTCATGATGTCGCCCGTGCGCGCCACGATAAAGCCCGCGCCGGCGGAGACCTTCAGATTGCGCACCGTGACGCGAAAACCCTCGGGCGCGCCGAGCAGGTTTTGATCGTCGGAAAAACTGTATTGCGTCTTCGCCATGCAGATCGGCAGACCGCCGAAACCCAAATCCGTCAAGCGCTTCGCTTGCTTCCGCGCGTCGCTCGTCAAATCCGCGCCGTCGGCGCGATAGATCTTCCGCGCGATCGCGTCGATTTTTTCTTCTATCGAAGCGTCGAGCGGATAGGCGTAGGCGATCTCGCTCGGGCGGTCGCAAAGACGCACGACCTCTTCGGCCAGAGCCTTGCCGCCCTCCCCTCCTCCGCTCCAAACCTCGGACAGCGCCACATTGACGCCAAGCTCGCGGCAGCTTGCTTCGATGCGTTTGAGTTCGGTCTCGGTATCGCCGGGAAAACGATTGATCGCGACGACAGTCGGAAGGCCGAACACCTTTGTCATGTTTTCGACGTGCCGGAGCAGGTTGGGCAGACCTTTTCCGAGCGCCGCGAGGTTTTCGCCGTTCAAATCTTCCTTGCCCGCACCCCCGTGATGCTTGAGCGCCCGCACCGTCGCCACGACGACCGCGGCGTTCGGCGCGAGACCCGCCATGCGGCATTTGATGTCGATGAATTTCTCCGCGCCGAGATCCGCGCCGAAACCCGCCTCCGTGACGGCGTAGTCGCCCGGCTTCAGCGCCATGCGCGTCGCCGTCACGCTGTTGCAGCCGTGGGCGATGTTCGCGAACGGCCCGCCGTGCACGAAGGCCGGCGTCCCCTCGAGCGTCTGCACGAGGTTGGGTTTCAACGCGTCTTTCAAAAGCGCGGCCATCGCGCCCGCGGCATTCAGTTCGCCCGCCGTCACGGGCGTTTCCTCGCGCGTGTAGCCGACGACCATGCGAGAGAGCCGCGCTTTCAGATCGTCTATGCCGCTCGACAAGCACAGTACGGCCATGATTTCGGAGGCCACCGTGATGTCGAAGCCGTCTTCGCGCGGTACGCCGTTCACGCGCCCGCCGAGACCGCTTGCGATGTGCCTAAGCTGCCGGTCGTTCATGTCGACGGCCCGACGCCATGTGACGCGGCGGCCGTCCAGGCCGAGCGCGTTTCCTTGGAAAATGTGATTGTCGAGCATGGCGGCCAGCAGGTTGTTGGCCGCGCCGATGGCGTGAAAGTCGCCCGTGAAATGCAGGTTGATGTCTTCCATGGGAACCACCTGCGCCCGGCCGCCGCCCGCCGCGCCGCCCTTTATGCCGAACACGGGGCCGAGGCTCGGTTCGCGCAGCGCCACGACGCTTTTCTTGCCGATCTTGCGCAGGGCGTCCGCGAGACCCACCGTCGTCGTGGTCTTGCCTTCGCCCGCGGGCGTCGGCGTCATGGCCGTCACCAGAATGAGCTTGCCGTCGGGTTTGTCCGCCCAAGCGGACAGAAATTTCGCGTCGATCTTCGCCTTGTGATTCCCGTATTGCTCGACATGGACATCATCTATGCCCGCCGCGCTTGCAATCTCGCGTATATGGCGCATCGGCGTCTCTCGGGCTATTTCGATGTCGGATTTGAAATGCGTAGGCATAAATTCTCCCTTCCGGTACGTTCCGCGCTATTTTCACAGATATATTCATACCCCTTCCACGGCGGTATTACGCGCACTTTCATCGAGATTTTTTGGATTTTCCGAATTGTCTATCCGGCGGATGGCCCTCGTAGGCGGCGGTCAACGATGTATCCGTACACAATATGCCGTACACAATATCGTCCTGAGAATACGCGCCGGGCTTCCCTTTTCCGCGCGCCTGTGGTAAAATCCGAAATATGAAAAGCACGATTCGCAAACGAACCTTCGCGGCCGCTTACCGGCTGCTGGACCGGGTGTCGCCCACGGACGGCGACTGCGGCCGGCTGTGCGGCAGCGCATGTTGCTGCGCCGGAGAGGAGGACGCGGCCGCGCAGGGCTTCGATCTGGGCATCTATCTGCTGCCCGGCGAGGAGAAGCTGTTCGCGCGGCAAGGCGGCCTGTTTGAGTGGAGCGCGTCCAAGGCCGAGGACGGGGATTTTCCGGATTCGTGGCGCGGCGACGTCCATTTCATCCGATGCAAGACGCCGCCCCGCTGCGAGAGGCGCATGCGGCCGCTGCAATGCCGCTTCTATCCGCTGGCGCCTCACCTGCTCGCGGACGGGAGCCTGAAGCTCATCCTCTTTCCCATGGAGCACCTGCCCTACGACTGCCCGCTGATCTCGGAGCGCCGCCCTCTGCGCGCGGATTTCATACGCGCCACGCATACCGTATGGAGGCGCCTGATCCGCGACCCGCTGATCCGCGACCTCGTCGCCCACGATTCAAAAGAAAGGGACGCGGACGCGCTCGTGTTCGTCTGCGCGCCGATTGACAAAGTTTCCTCTCGGTCGTCTCGCCCGCCCACAAAAGAGAGCGAAGAAAAACGCGGCGACGAGCCCTTATAGGCAACGAATCCCTTTATTGCGCCATAAGGCACGTAATCGCGTAAAACGCGTAGATGTGCGCGGGATAGAAGATGTAGAAGAAATACTTGCTCCCCTTTCCGCGCGCGCCGCCATAGAGC
>JAISMX010000117.1 GCA_031276515.1 Eubacteriales Family XIII. Incertae Sedis bacterium
TCGTCGCCGCGCTCACGGCTTACGCATTCGCCGCAAAGCGGGGCCAAGCGCTCATCCTGAGCCGCAAGGGAACGAACGAGGCCATCAGCCGCCAACAGGCGCACCGCATCGTCAGCGAAAGCGCGGAAGCTCTCGGTTTCGCCTCCCGCGTGTCCTGCCATTCGCTCCGCAAGACCTTCGGCTATCTCGCATGGAAGGCCGGCCGCTCGCCCGCCGTGATCATGAAAATTTACAATCACAGCTCCTTCGCCGTCACAGAGCGATACCTCGGCATCACGCAGGACGATTTGGACGACTGCTACCGCCACCTCGCGGATTTGGCGTAAAAATCCATACGCATTATATCATACCTGTTCGGGAAGCGCAAGGGAGACTTGGGAATTTCCAAATTTTTCAAGATTCGACCGCGTTCGCTTCGCCGCGCGCGGACAAAGCCCGTTCTTTTCCTTTATCGGAACAATCCGGGCTTTCTTTAGAATGTTTTACGGCTAAGACTCCACAAGCCAGCGTCCGATGTTCCGCTCGCCCTTGTCGAACGCCGCGCCGATCTTCACGACCCTGCGGCCGCCGGCCTCGTAGGGAATCGCGTAGCCCTTTTCGTCGATCTGCGCGAGCGCCTCCTCCGCCGTGCCGTTCAGCTTGAATTCGAACACGTACACGGCGTCCTCCGTCTCCACAATCGCGTCCGCCCTGCCCTTCGCGCTGTGAACCTCCGCCCGCGCATACTGCCCGAGAAGCGTGAACACGAGGTAAAACACGAGATGGTAATGCCTCTCCGTGTCCTCGTTCAAATCGTAGGGGATGTTCGCGAAGAACGAGCGCATCCGCTTCATGAAGCCGTCCGCGTCGCCCGCGCGCAGATCGTCCAGAAAATAATCCGCGAAGAAATCTCCGCCCGGCGGCCTGTACGTGTAGTACGGCAACAGCTCTTCGAGGAAGCCGTAACGCACCTCCTCATTCGGGAAATCCAAGGTGTATCGATCGTTCTTGTAATTCGTTATCGTCAGATAGCCGCTCTGGTACAGAAGCGGCACGGGATTGCCGCCGCCCATGCGGTAGTCGTCTATCGAGCGCGCGGAAACCGTCACGCCCTCCGCGAAGCGCAGCGGGTCGAAGTTCTCATGCTTCATCTGCTCGATCAGAAAGGTCGGCGTGCCCGTCTCAAACCAGTAGTAATCGAACTTCCGCTTTGCCAAGGTGTTCAGCACGCTGAACGGATTGAACATCCCTTCCCGGTCATCTTCGCAGAAACGATAGCCGTCGTAGCGCTTCTTCATTTCGGCCATGGCCTCATCGTAGGTCATGCCGTTGTTCTCTGCCAAAGCGACGAGCTCCGGGCCGAAGCTCGCCGCGAGCTCCTTCGCGGAAATGCCGCAGACGCCCGCGTACGCTTTTTCCATGCTGATGTCGCGCAACATGTTCAAATCACTGAAAACGCTGACCTTGGAGAATTTCGTCACGCCCGTCAAGAGGACGAAGCGCAGCCACCTGTCCGCGCTCTTGAGCACACCGTAAAAACCCTTGAGCTCGGCCCGGATATCGTCGTTGGCTTCGTTTCTTTCCATCGTCTGCAAGAGCGGCTTGTCGTACTCGTCCACCAGCACGACGACCTTGCGGCCCGACCTCTCATAGGCCGTTCGAATCAATTTGTGGAAGCGCGCGGACGGCGATTGTCCCGCGCTTTGCCCGTCAAGCCCCCATTCTTCCTCAAACATGCACAGATTCGTGTCAAGGCCCTCTTCCAAATCCGCGACGTTCCCGTAAGAAGCCACGTTCAAATCGATGTGCAGCACGGGGTGGGTCGTCCAATCCTTTTCCAGCCGCTCCATCGCGAGGCCTTTGAACAATTCCTTCTTGCCCTCGAAATAGGCCCGCAGCGTGGAGAGCAACAGGCTCTTGCCGAAGCGCCTCGGCCGGCCGAGGAAGAAATACTTGCCCTCGTTCGCCAGACTGTGGACCCATTCCGTCTTGTCGACATAGGCGTATCCTTCCGTTATGAGGTTCTCAAAGGTCTGTATGCCTATGGGCATTTTGCGCATCTTCATCACCGCCTTTCGGGAATTCGCACGGAAAAGCCGCTTTCTTTATCATAATCATACCGGCAAGCATGAGAAAAAGCAATATTGGACTGCGGACGATTGGCAAGCCAAGCTTTGCTTCTTATAAGAAGTTCCGGGGTTTCCGTTTGAAGCGTCAATCGCGGCGCGTCACGCTCCGCACCGCGCGGCGCCAGCCGGCCATAAGCGCCTCCCTGCGCGCTTCCGGCATGCGCGGTTCAAACGCGGCGGAAATCCCGTGCAGCTTTTTTATGGCCGCTTCGTCCGCCCAGTAACCCGCGGCGAGTCCGGCCAGATAGGCGGCGCCCAGAGCCGTCGTCTCCGTGCACGCGGGCCGCGCGAGCCGCGCGCCGATGATGTCGGCCTGAAAGCGCATGAGGAAATCGTTCGCCGACGCGCCGCCGTCCGCGTTCAGCGACTTTAATTTCACGCCGCACTCCTTCTCCATGGCCTCTATCAGATCGGCCGTGGCGTAGGCGATGGATTCCAGCGCGGCCCGCACGATATGCGCGCGGCTCGTGCCGCGCGTGAGTCCGGTGATGGCGCCGCGCGCGTGGGGATCCCAATACGGCGCGCCCAGCCCCACGAAGGCCGGCACCATGTACACGCCGCCCGTGTCCTCCACCGAGGCGGCCAAGCGCTCCGACTCGGCGGCCGTGTCTATGAGCCTCAGTTCGTCGCGCAGCCACTGTATGGCCGCGCCGGCCACGAACACGGAACCCTCCAACGCATAGCTGACGCGCCCGCGCAGACCCCACGCGACGGTGGAGAGCAGACCGCCGCCCGGTCGCACGGGCTTCTCTCCCGTGTTCATCAGGAGAAAGCAGCCCGTCCCATAGGTGTTCTTCGCCTCGCCTTCCGCAAAGCACGCGTGTCCGAAAAGCGCCGCCTGCTGGTCGCCGGCCGCGCCGCAGATCGGGATCGGCCCGCCGAAGACGTCCGGATCCGAATCACCGCAGCGCGCGCTCGACGGCACGACTTCGGGCAGAATCGAGGCGGGAATGTCGAGCTCCTTCAATATGTCCTCGTCCCATCGCAGGCTGTGGATGTTGAACAGCATGGTTCTCGACGCGTTGGAATAATCCGTGACGTGTACCCGGCCCCGCGTCAACTTCCAGATCAGCCAGGTCTCGATGGTTCCGAAAAGCAGATCGCCGTTTTCCGCGCGCCGCCGCGCGCCGTCCACGCGGTCGAGCATCCAAATCAGCTTCGTGGCGCTGAAGTACGCGTCGACAGGCAGCCCCGTCTTCTCTCGGAAGAACTCCGCCATGCCGCGCGCGATCAGCTCGTCGGCGATGTCCGCCGTTCTGCGGCACTGCCACACGATGGCGTTGCATACGGGTTCTCCCGTATGCCTGTCCCAGAGCACGGTCGTCTCGCGCTGGTTCGTGACGCCTATCGCCGCGATGTTCCTGTGGTTGCAGCGCGCCTTCAGCATGGCCTCCTGCGCGACGCCGATCTGCGTCGACCAGATGTCCGTGGGATCGTGCTCCACCCATCCCGGCGCCGGATAAATCTGCCGGAATTCCTTGCCCGCGAAGCTCACGGGCTCGCCGCGCTCGTCGAACAGGATGCAGCGGCAGCTCGTCGTGCCTTGATCGATGGCCATGATGTACTGTTTCATGTGCGACCCTTTCCATTTCATCGCGCATGCCGTGAAGCGCCGCGATGTCCAATTGGCCCGAGACCACCTTGGCGGCGATGTTCTTGATCTATCCGGCTTTCTTGAAAGTGTTGCCGCAGGACTGCAAGCGATCCTCGGTGGATGCCGCAAGAGCTGCCGGCGCAACAGCGCCGCCGTTCAATTCTTTCTGAATCCGGTCATTCAATTCGAGCGACCCGTGCTTGAGCGCAGACTCTAAAATAAACTTGGAATTTTTATCAAAAAGTGATATCATCTGCATCAATTGGCTATTTTGATTCAGCTTTACAACAGTCATTGGAAATTCCTTCGGTCTTTATGCAGAGCTTATCACGGCTGTTGTGAAATTGCAACAAGATTTCGGCCAATCCATTGCCTCGGCAACATTCCCCGGCAACGCACAGCCGATTTTCATGCCACAAGCGACGGACATCTTCCCCGCCTCGCGCCGCCGGAACCACGGCACTCCGCAATAATCATATGAATAAAATGTATTTTAACACAAAAAGTCATTGCATGTTTTGTGATTTTGGGCTATAGTATTCTTAACTTATCGCACGAGAGGGAGAGACGGCGTCCGATGTATCGCACGGCAATTGAAGCACTGCACAAGTGGAAATCGAAAATCGCGAGAAAGCCTTTAATCATTCGAGGAGCGCGTCAAGTCGGCAAGACATGGCTGATGAAAGAGTTCGGACGAACGGCGTTTGCGCGCACCGTCTATGTCGCATTTGACAACAATCGGCAAATGAGGGAACTTTTTTCGCTCGACCTCGATGTCACGCGCCTCATAGAGGGCTTGGAACTGTATGCGGGACACAAGATCGATCCGTCAAACACGCTCCTTGTGTTCGACGAAGTGCAGGAAGCGCCGCGGGCTTTGACTTCTCTCAAATATTTCAACGAAAACGCCCCGGAATATCAAATCGTCTGCGCGGGCTCCCTGCTCGGCGTCGCACTCCGGCAAGGAACTTCTTTCCCCGTCGGCAAAGTCGAATTTTTAGACCTTTTCCCACTCTCGTTCGCGGAGTTCATGCAAGCCTGCGGCAAGGAACGGTTTGCGTCGCTTCTCGCACAGGGCGATTTTGCCATGGCGACCGCATTCAAGCAAGAATACATCGACTTGCTGAAGCGCTATTGCTATGTGGGCGGCATGCCGGAAGCGGTGCTTTCGTTTGCGACAAACCGCGATTTCGACGAAGTGCGTGAGATTCAACGGCGGATTCTCGCGGCCTATGAGCAGGATTTTTCCAAGCACGCGCCAAACGAGATTGTTCCGCGCATCCGTATGCTGTGGAACAGCATCCCGGCGCAGATCGCAAAAGAGAACAAGAAATTTATCTATGGTCTCATCAAAGAGGGTGCGCGTGCGCGGGAATACGAATACGCTCTGATGTGGCTGAGCGATTGCGGTCTTGTCCACAAAGTTCATCGCGTCACAGCGCCGAATTTGCCGCTCAAAGCCTACGAAGATTTGAAGGCCTTTAAATTATTTTTGGTGGATGTCGGGCTGCTTTCGTGCATGACGCGGCTCCGCCGGGACATTCTGCTTGACGGCAGCGCGCTTTTCGTGGAGTTCAAGGGCGCATTGGCGGAGCAATACGTTCTGCAACAGCTAAAAACCCTGCCGGATATAGAAACGTATTACTGGACGAATGCGCGCAACACCTCCGAGATCGATTTCCTGCTCGACGTGAACGGCGACATTTTCCCGCTTGAAGTCAAGGCGGAAGTCAACCTGCAAAGCAAAAGCCTGAAAGCATTTGCCGAGAGATATCGCCCAACCTTGTCCGTACGCGCATCCATGTCGAATTACAAGCGCGAAGACAAGCTGCTCAATCTTCCGCTCTATGCGATAGAGGGCGTCGCGCGTTTCCTTCGATAAGCGTCGATCCCGGCTTTTACGATTGCCGCGCGTCAAGCTCCCGGACGTTTTTCACAATGTCATTCAATGTAATTTTTCCAATGATTTTTCGCGTTCGGCGGCACAGTCGCCCTTGAGGCTCAGCCGCAAGGCCCCCTTCGGGCAGCTCTTGACGCATTTGCCGCAGCGGACGCATTCCGCGGAATCGGCGCTTTCCGCGCGCATCGGACAGGTCGCCGCACACGTGCCGCAGGCGTCGCAGACGGATTTGTCCGTGCGGATGCGGATTAAGGACACGCGATTGAACAGGGAGTACAGCGCGCCGAGCGGGCAGAGAAAGCGGCAGAACGGCCGAAACATCTTGATCGACAGCCACAGCGTCAGCACGAGCAGAGAGCCTTTCCACAGCAAGAGCAAGCCCGCCGCACCGCGAATGCGTTCGTTGAGCAAGGTGAGCGGCACGCCCGCCTCGAGCGTGCCGGCGGGACACAGCCATTGGCAGAAGGCCGGAAAGCCGATGCCGCCGCCCAGTGCGACAAAGGTCGGAACGCCGATCACCAAAACGGCGAGAACGGCATACTTGAGCTTGTCCAGCGTTTTGAACACCCGCCGCTCGCGGATTTTTTTGAGCGGTATTTTGTGCAGCAGCTCCTGCAACAATCCGAAGGGGCAGAGAAAGCCGCACACAAAGCGCCCCGACAGCGCGCCGATGAGCGCGACGAAGCCGTAAACGTAGAGGGAAACCTGCAGCCTCGGGTTGGCCGCCAGCGCTTGGAGCGCGCCAATGGGACACGCAAAGAGCGCGCCGGGGCAGGAATGGCAGTTGAGGCCCGGCGCGCACAGGCGCTTGAGCCCGCCGCCGTACAGGCTGCCGGACAAAAAGCCCAAGAGATATCCGTTTTGAATGACGGCGGCGGCGATTTGAACGATTTTCCTAACCAATTCCGATACACTCCAGACATACAAGCGCCGCCTTTCTGAATACGTCGTCCGGCTCCCCGCGCGCGATGCCTGCCGCCATGGCGGCCAAGGCCAGCAGCACGATCGCGATTTGTTTCGCCCGCATCGCTTTCATCGATCCAATGCCTTTTCTATCGAATCGCGGAAGGTTTCGAGCGTCGCGCCTCCGGATATGTAGTCCACGACGACGCCGTCCGCGTCAAGCACCCACGTTTGCGGTATGAATTCGATGCCGTAATCGGCGCTTATCGTTCCGGAGGGGTCATAGGCCATCGGATAATCGCAATCGAAGCCGTCGAAATAGGCATCCACCTCCGACTCGGGTTCGCCGATGTCGACGCCGAGGAAATGCACGTCCTCGCCGTACAGCTCATACGCCGCTTGCACCTCGGGGAATTCCTTTTGACAGGGCGGACACCAGGTCGCGCTCACGTTGAGGAATACGGGCTTGCCCCGCAGATCCCACAGCGAAACCGTGCCGCCTCCGCGCAGATCGAGCGTGAAATTCGGGGCGATTTGGCCGATATCGATGCCCGCCTCCGCTTCCTCTGCGGCGTTCGCGCCGCCGGCGGATTCGGCGCCGCCGCCGGCCGCTTCCGCGCCTCCGGATGCCGCGCCGGCCGTCCGCGCGCCGCCGCAGCCCGAAACCGTCGCGGCGAGCAGGAAGACGAGAAGCGCGCACAGCGACGCGCTTATCCGTTTTTTCACAATCATCTTCATAACTCTGATTTCCTTGTCTCTCATTTGCTTGTGAGCATCCGGCAAACCCGCACACTTGTCGCGCAAAATCCAAATCAAAACTTAAATCAAAACGATTCAAACGCCGCGTCATACAAAAGCCACAAACACCCTGTTTGAAACGTCTATACCCCTCGGCGTCAGCCGCAGGGCGCCGGACCGGCGCTCCAGAAGCCCTTCGCCGGCCAAGCGCTCGATTTCTTTTCCGAAGCGCGCGCGCACATCCTCGCCGAATTCCCGCGCGTAATCCGCTTCCGAGACGCCATCCGCCCTTCGCAGGCCCAGAAACATGTATTCCGAAATTCGATCTTCGCGCGAATTCACATGCGTCCTCTCCCTGAAAGCGCCGTCGCCCCGCGCCGCCGCGAGATAGGCATCCATGCCCTCGACGTTCGAGAAGCGGACGCCATCGACATAGGAATGGGCGCCGAGACCGAGGCCGAGATAGGCGTCCATCGACCAGTATTTCAGGTTGTGCCGGCAGCGGAAGCCCGGCTTCGCCGCGTTCGATATCTCGTAGCGCTCGTAGCCCGCGTCCGCGAGCGCCCGCAGCGCGAAGCGGTACATCTCCCTGTCCGTCTCCTCGTCCGTCGCGGTGAGCCGGCCCTCCCGCAGCGCTTCCCCCATGGGCGTTCCCTCCTCCGCTTGCAGACTGTAGAAGGAGATGTGCTCGGGCCGCAGATCCATGACCTCCGCCAGCGTTTCGCGCCAGTCCGCGCGCGTCTGTCCCGGAAAGGCGAACATCAGATCCGCGTTGATGTTCGCGAAACCCGCGCGCCGCGCGGCTTCATAGGTCGCGAGGAAGTCCGCGCGCGCGTGGACGCGGCCGAGCGCGCGCAGGAGCTCGTCGGAGAGCGACTGCGCGCCGAGGCTGAGCCGGTTCACCCCCCAAGACAGGGCGGCTTCGAGCTTGCGCGCGTCCAAGGAGCCGGGATTTGCCTCCATCGTCGTTTCGCAATCCCGCGTCATCGAAAAGCGGCGCGACAGCTCGCTCAGAATGCGCGTCAACTGCTCCGCCGAGAGCAGGGAGGGCGTTCCGCCGCCCAAAAACACGGAATCCACGCGGAATGCGCCGCCGTACGATTCTCCCTGCGAGGCGATCTCCGCGATGAGCGCGCGCACGTAGGCCTCGCGCGCGGAAGCGTCAGCGCCCCCGAAGGACAGGAAATCGCAATAGAGGCATTTGCGCTCACAAAAGGGAATATGAATATATAATCCCAATTTTTGCATTTTTACTTGTTTTCATCATATTTCAAGACCGCCGTAAACGCCTCCTGCGGCACCTCCACCGAGCCGAACTGCCGCATGCGCTTCTTGCCTTCCTTCTGCTTTTCCAAAAGCTTGCGCTTCCGCGAGATGTCGCCGCCGTAGCACTT
>JAISMX010000125.1 GCA_031276515.1 Eubacteriales Family XIII. Incertae Sedis bacterium
AAAGCGCTCTTGCTTTATGTCCCGTCTGCCGGTATGATTGTCATATGAACTCGCGCGACTTGCGTCCGCGCGGCCCCGGGGCCGTTTGCGCGGCGAGCTGCGGCGCGAACGCCGGATGAGGAGGAACATGAGCAAGGAGACGAGAAAGCGGGGAGACATACCCGCGCGCTACAAATGGGATCTCGCGTCCATGTATGCGGACGACGAAAGCTGGGAGGCCGACGCGGCGCGGACGGAGGAGGGCGCGGTCCGTTGCGCGCGCTTTGCGGGCGGGCTCGGCGAGAGCGCCGCGACGCTGTTGGCCGCGCTCGAGGAGAAGGACGCGCTGTGGCGGCTCGCCGAACGCGTGTTCGTATACGCGCGCATGCGCAGGGATGAGGACAATCGCGACGCGCGCCGCCAGGCCATGTGCGACAGGGCGCAGACGCTGATGTCCAAGGTGGAGGCGGCGCTTTCGTTCTTCACGCCGGAATTTCTGACCATCCCGGAGGAAGCGCTGCAAGCCTACGCGGCGGAGGAAGCCGGCCTGAAAGTGTACGCGCATTTGTTTCGCGTGATGCTGCGCCGGAAGGCGCACGTGCTTTCCGAGGCCGAGGAAAACCTGCTGGCCAAGCTTTCGGAGGTTACGGGGGCGACGAACGACATCTTTGGCATGATCAACAACGCGGACATGAAGTTCGGCTTCGTCACGGACGAGGACGGAGAATCCGTCGAGCTGACGCACGGGCGCTACATAGGCTTCATGGAGTCGCGCGAGCGCTCGGTTCGCAAGGAAGCCTTCGAGAAGATGTACGAGGCCTACGAAAGGCAGCGCAACACCCTCGCCGCCACCTACGCCTTCAACACGAAAACGGACGTCGTGATGGCCCGCATCCGCAAATATCCTTCCGCGCTGGAAGCTGCGCTCGCGGGCGACGACATTCCGCTCTCGGTGTACGACAACCTGATCCGCTCCGTGAACGACAGGCTCGGCGCGCTGCACGGATACTTCGAGATCAAGCGCCGTTTGCTGGGCGTCGAGAAGCTGCACATGTACGACGTCTACGCGCCCATAGCCGACCGCAGGGAGGAAAAGCTGCCCTACGAGGAAGCCCTGCGCGTCATGCGCGCCGGCCTCGCCGCGCTGGGCGGCGAATACCTCGACGCGGCCGCGCGGGGCGCGGAGGACGGCTGGATCGACGTCTTCGAGAACGAGGGGAAGACGAGCGGCGCCTATTCCTTCGGCAGCTACGACAGCAAGCCCTTCATCCTCATGAACTACAACGAAAAGCTGAAGGATCTGTTCACGCTCGTCCACGAGATGGGCCATTCCATGCATTCCCTGTACACGCGCCGGGCGCAGCCCTTCGTGTACGGCGGGCATTCGATCTTCACGGCCGAGGTGGCCTCCACCGTGAACGAATCGCTGCTGATGCGCCACCTCATATCCGAGGCGAAGGACGCGGACGAAAAGAAATACCTGCTGTCCATGTACATAGAAGAATTTCGCACGACGCTCTTTCGCCAGACGATGTTCGCGGAGTTCGAGCGTCTGACGCACGCGGCCGTCGAGCGCGGCGAGGCTCTGACGGCGGACATGCTCTCACGGGAATATTTTGCCTTAAATGAGAAGTATTTTGGAGGGGCCGTCGCCTGTGACGCCCCCATAGCCTTGGAATGGGCGCGCATACCGCATTTCTACCGGGCTTTTTACGTATACAAATACGCCACGGGCTTTTCGGCGGCGACGGCCATCGCGAAGAACCTGATCGAGGGCGGCGTGGCGGCGCGCGACGCCTACATCGCCTTCTTGAAAACGGGCGAAAGCGACGACCCCATCGAGCTGCTCAAGATTGCGGGCGTCGACATGAGCGAACCCGAACCCGTGGACAAGGCCATGGACGCCTTTGAGGCGCTGGTGAACGAATTGGAGGCGATGCCGTGATGGGATCGGTCGCATGAAGGGTGCGAAGATTTGCGTATTCGCGAAGGGCGACGCCGCTTCGGCGGAGATTTGCGGCGCTTTCGGGACAAAGCTCGCGAACGCGGGCTTTACAATCGTTTCGGATTTTGACGAGACGGTTGAACTCATCGTCTGCATCGGCGGCGACGGTTCCCTGCTCAACACGCTGGCCGCGCTGCGCTTTCCGAATACGCCCATCATAGGCGTCAATACGGGGCATCTCGGATTCTTTCAGGAATTGCAGCCCGGTGAGCTCGACGAGTTCATATTCAGGTACAAGGAAAAGCGCTATGTCATACAGGAGTTGAAGACGCTGCGCGCGCGCATCGCCTCCGAGGACGGCGGCGAGGACGAGCTTCTGGGTCTGAACGAGATCGCGATCCACGGCGCGCATTCGCACGTGGCCAATTTGAACATATTCATAGGCGACAGCTTCATCGAGACCTTTCGCGGGGACGGGATACTCGTATCGACGCCGGCGGGCAGCACGGCCTACAATTACGCGCTCGGAGGCAGCATCGTGGATCCCAGGCTCGATCTCTTGCAGATCACGCCCATAGCGCCGATCAACAATTCCGCTTACCGCTCCTTCACGTCGAGCGTGCTGCTGCCGCCGCATCTCTCCGTCAACGTGTTCCCGGAGTTCGTGCGGAAGCCCGACATTCTGGTCGCGGCCGACGGCGCGGAGCATACCTACACGGGGGTCAAGCGCATACACGTCGCGTTCTCCGGCGAAACGGTGCGGCTTCTGCGTCTCCCGCAGTACGATTTTTGGAACAAGGTGAAGCAAAAACTGCTGTGATGAAGGAATACGATCTTCTGTACAGGGCGACCGAGGCCGACGAATGCTTTAAAATCCGCGAGATACTGAAGCGACGGCTTTCGGTTTCGGCGCGGCTGCGGCGCCGCTTGCAATACGGCGGAGGCGTGTGCCTGAACGGCCTGCCCGTAAGGATGAACGCGCGCGCCGCGCGGGGCGACGCGATCACGGTGTCCTTTCCCGAGGAGGAGAGCGGCTTCGCTTCCGAGTCCATCCCGATTTGCGTCGTCTACGAGGACGCGGACATGCTCGTGATCGACAAGCAGGCGGGCTTCGTCGTCCATCCGACGAAGGGACATCCCGCGCACACGCTCGCGAACGGACTGACGCGGCGCATGGAGGAGCGGGGCGAGCGCTACAAGATACGCTTCGTCAACCGCCTCGACATGGACACGACGGGCTTGCTCGTCGTCGGGAAGAACGCGTATTGCCAGGAGGATTTCGCGCGGCAGGCGGCGGCGGGCGGCGTCGCGAAGCGCTATGAGGCCATCGTGACGGGCTTGGTTCCGGAGGACGCGGGGAAGATCAATCTTCCCATCGGCAAGGCGGTCGAGGACGAGCTGAGACGCGTCGTGCGGGAGGACGGCTTTCCGTCCGAAACGCGCTACCGCGTGCTGGAGCGCTTCGCGCGCGGGCGCGGATACACGCGGCTCTCGCTCGAGCTCGTGACGGGGCGAACGCACCAGATACGCGTCCATATGGCGCACATCGGCCACGCCGTCGCGGGCGACGCGCTCTACGGCGGGGCGGCGCCGAGGCTTATAGACAGGCAGGCCTTGCACGCGGCGGAGCTGGTCTTCCGTCATCCGAGGACGAAGGAAACGCTGCGCTTCACCGCGCCCCTGCCCGCCGATATGGAGAAGATGCTGGAAACGCTGCGCGCCGCCGCGGCCTGCGCGGGAGGTGAGATGAAATGCGTTTGACGGAATTGAGCTGTGAAGCTTTCACGGCGGAACTCGCCGGCGCCGCGCCCGTTCCGGGCGGCGGGGGCGCTTCCGCCCTCGCCGGCGCCGTCGGGATCGCTCTCGGCGGCATGGTGGCGTCGCTGACCCTCGGCAAGAAGAAGTACGCGGGCGTCGAAGAGGATATGCGGCGGCTTTCCCGCGAGGCCGAGACGCTGCGTCTCGCGCTTCTGGATCTCGTGCGGCGCGACGCGGAAGGCTTCGAGCCTCTAACGCGCGTCTACCGCATGCCGAACGGCACGGAGCGGGAAAAAGCGGCGCGGCGCGCGCTGATGGAGGACGCTCTGAAGGCCGCCTGCGCGCCGCCGCTCGACATCATGCGAAAATGCTGCGAAGCCATAGAGCTCTTAAAGGATTTCGCGGAAAAGGGCAGCGCGCTCGCCGTAAGCGACGCCGGCGTGGGCGCGCTCCTGTGCAAGGCCGCGCTCTCGGGCGCGAGCCTGAACGTGTTCGTCAATACGGCGGCCATGGCCGACGCGGATCATGCCGTCCGCGTGAACGGCGAGGCGGAACGCATGTTGGCGGAGTACGGCGCCTTGGCGGATGCGGTGTATGACGAGGTTTTGCGCGCCGTGCGCGCTTAAGCGCGGGTTTTGACCGCAAATGCGGCGCTGTGGCCTGGCCTCCGGCAGGATGCCGGTTCCATGCGCCGATTTTACAAAAAAGGATTTCTTATGAAAATTTCAGATGTTTTAAAACGCAAAAAGACCTTCTCGTTCGAAGTGTTCGCGCCCAAACCCGACAAACCCATGGAACCCTTGCTTTCGACGCTGTCCAAGCTGTATGGCTTCAAACCCGATTTCATCAGCTGCACCTATGGCGCCGGAGGCAGCAACAAGGGGAGAAGCTTGGACGTCTGCGCGGCCGTGAAGGCGAGCGGACACGAGATCATGACGCATTTTACCTGCATCGGCAACACGCGCGCGGACGTCAGCGATTACATTAAAAAATGCGAAGATCTCAACATAGAAAACGTGCTCGCGCTGCGCGGCGATTTTCCCTCCGGCTGGGAGGGGACGCGCGGCGATTTCGATCACGCGGACGAACTGCTCTCCTTCTTGGGCGCCGCGTTTCCAAAGCTGTGCATTTCGGTCGCGGGCTATCCCGAGAAACACATCGCGGCGGAATCCTTGGATTCGGACATAGCGTACCTGCGCGTCAAGCAGGACAGGGGCGCGGCTTTTGTCGTCACACAGCTCTGTTATGACGCGGACGCCTACGGCCGCTACGCGGAACGCATACGCAGAGCGGGCGTGACACTGCCCCTCGTCGTGGGCATCATGCCCGTGCTGTTCAAAGAACCCACGATACGGACGACCGTGTTCAACGGCTGCTCGATTCCCGCGGAATTGGCTTCCATATTCGGCAAATACGGCGATGACCCCGAAAGTTTCAAAAAGGCCGGCAAGGAGTACACCATCGGCTTGATGGAGCGATTCATAAAGGCGGGCATCGACGGTTTGCACATATATACGATGAACAAGCATGAGGATGTCGGCGATATCCTGCGGACTTCGGGAATCAGAGACGCAATCCGCTGATCCTGCGGCGGCGCCAACGAAATCCGTCGAGACCATTCGGCCGACGATGACGAAAGGGGTGAGTTTAAAAAACATGCTCACGAAGAAGCGGTTTGCCGTCGCGCGGAGGGCGAGACGCCGCGTCGGTTCGCTTGCCGCCATGGGATTCGTTCTTGCCTTGGCGCTTTTTCCGTATCGCGCGTTTGCGAGCGGCGATGAAATTGCGGAGGGCGCTCATGCGCTGGGAAATGCCTTGCCGTTTTGGAGCGTCGCGCCCTTTGCCGGACTCCTGCTCTCCATAGCGATATTTCCGCTGGTGAAACCTCACTGGTGGGAAAAGCATCTGTTCAAGGTTTCGATTTTCTGGTCCTTGCTGTTCTTCGTGCCGTTTTTGATCGCCTTCGGCGCAAAACCGGCCTTTTTCGAGTTGATCGAGATCGTACTGCTTGACTATCTGCCCTTCATCATATTGCTCTGGGGCCTGTTCGCCGTGTCGGGCGGCATCGTGCTGCGCGGCGACTTGGCCGGAACGCCCAAGGTCAACCTGCTGATGCTGCTCATCGGCACGCTGCTCGCGAGTTGGGTGGGTACGACGGGCGCCAGCATGCTGCTGATCCGCCCCATGCTTCGCGCGAACGCCCACAGAAAGAAGAAGGCGCACATCGTCGTGTTCTTCATCTTCCTCGTTTCCAACATGGGCGGCTGCCTGACGCCCGTCGGCGATCCGCCGCTCTTTCTCGGCTTCCTGCGCGGCGTACCCTTCTTCTGGACGATGCGGCTTCTGCCCCTGCTCCTCTTCAACGCGGCCGTGCTGCTCGCGGTCTTCTTCTTCATGGACACGCGGCTCTACAAGAAGGAGCTGCGCGAGAGCGGAGAGCCGGCGAAAACCGGCGAAAGGGTTCCGCTCAGCCTGGCCGGCGCGCACAACCTGATCTTCATCGCCGTCATCGTCGGCAGCGTCATACTGAGCGGTATCACGTCGACGCACCCCTCCTTCTACGACGAAAATCTGGGCGTGCTGTTCGGCGTACCCGTGTACGATGGGGTGATCCTGCCCTACAACAGCGTGTTGCAGATGGCGCTCATCGTCCTCGCCGGCATATTCTCCATCGTGACCACAAAGAGCGAGCTGCGCAAGGAAAATCTGTTCACCTGGGGGCCGATCAAGGAGGTCGCGCACCTGTTCATCGGCATATTCATCACCATGATACCCGCGCTCGCCCTCCTGAACGCGCACGGCGCGGAGCTCGGCCTCACGCGTCCGTGGCAGTTCTTCTGGGCGACGGGGGCGCTTTCGAGCTTTCTCGACAACGCGCCGACCTATCTCGTGTTCATGACCACGGCCGGTTCGCTCGGCGCGGCGGAGGGCCTTATGACGGCGGCCGGCTTGATAGCGCCCAAACTCCTGCTCGCCGTATCGGCCGGCGCGGTGTTCATGGGGGCGAACACCTACATAGGCAACGCGCCCAACTTCATGGTTCGCTCGATAGCCGAGGAGAACGGAGTCAAAATGCCGAGCTTCTTTGGCTACATGGGTTGGTCGCTGTGCTTCCTCGTGCCGCTGTTCCTGCTCGACACCTTGATATTTTTTTGAATTGTGATTGACCCGGAACGGGCAAAATAGTAAAATAATATAGATTGTGTTGCAATCGGCCGGGACGCCGCTTGCGAACCCGATTAAAAAGCACGAAACGGAAGCCGCGCAAGCGCCGCGAGAGTGTGCGCGGCAATAAAACAAACAAGGAGATGGAACATGGCGAAGATCTACTATCAAAACGATTGCAATCCGGCGCTCTTGGACGGAAAAACGGTGGCGATCATCGGATACGGCAGCCAGGGACACGCGCACGCGCTGAACCTGAAGGAAAGCGGCGTGAACGTGGTCGTCGGACTGTACGAGGGCAGCAAATCCCGAAAGGACGCCGAGAGCGAGGGCTTGAAGGTCAAAACGAGCTTCGAAGCCGCGAAGGAAGCGGATGTGATCATGATGCTCGTTCCCGACGAGATGCAGCCGAAAATCTATGCGGAGAGCATAGCGCCGAACCTGACGGAAGGGAAGATGCTCATGTTTGCGCATGGATTCAACATCCATTTCAAGCAAATAATTCCTCCAAACGACGTCGATGTGACGATGATCGCCCCCAAGGGGCCGGGCCACACGGTTCGCAGCGAATACGTCGCCGGCAAGGGCGTACCCTGCCTGATAGCGGTGCATCAAGATTACACGGGCAAGGCGCGCGACATGGCGCTGGCGTACGCGGCCGGCATAGGCGGATCGAGGGCCGGCGTGCTCGCGACGACCTACAGGGAGGAAACGGAGACGGATCTGTTCGGCGAGCAAGCCGTGCTCTGCGGCGGCGTGACCGCGCTGATGCAGGCGGGCTACGAAACGCTCGTCGAGGCGGGCTACGAGCCCGAGAGCGCCTACTTCGAATGCATTCACGAGATGAAGCTGATCGTGGACATGATCTATCAAGGCGGTTTCGGCCGCATGCGCTATTCCATATCCAACACGGCGGAATACGGCGATTACGAGACGGGCAAGCGCATTGTCACGGACGCGACCAAGGCCGAGATGCGCAAGGTTCTCGAGGAGATACAGGACGGCACCTTCGCGCGCAAGTGGATCACGGAGAACGCGGTGGGCAGGCCGCATTTCCTCGCGACGCGGCGCATCAAGGCTTCGCATGAATTGGAGAATGTGGGAAAAGAGCTCAGAAAAATGTATTCTTGGAATAAGGAGAAATAAATGCGGCTCAGCGGGGCAAAAATCATTATGGAATGTCTGCTGGAACAGGGGACGGATACGATCTTCGGCTTTCCCGGCGGGCAGATCATGCCGCTTTACGACGCGCTCTACGACTATACGGTGACCGGCCGCATACGTCATATCCTGACCTGCCATGAGCAGGGCGCGACGCACGCGGCCGACGGCTTCGCGCGCGCATCGGGCAAGGTGGGCGTCTGCTTTGCGACGAGCGGCCCGGGCGCCACGAACACGGTGACGGGCATCGCCACGGCCTATATGGACAGTTCGCCCATGGTCGTCATAACGGGGCAGGTTCCCGTATCCCAGATAGGGCGGGACTCCTTTCAGGAAGTCGACATCGTGGGCATCACGCTTCCCGTCACGAAGCACAGTTTCCTCTGCAAGGACGTGAACGAGCTCGCGCCCGCGGTTCGCAACGCTTTTCGCATCGCGAAAAGCGGCAGACCCGGCCCCGTGCTGATCGACGTTCCAAAGAATCTCATGCAAGAGAAGGCCGATTACAAACCCATGGCGCCCCTGCCCCCGGATCCTTCGCCCAAGGTTGAAAACGATCAAATCAAGCGATTGGCGCGTCTAATAAACGAGGCGAAAAAACCCGTCCTTTGCGCGGGAGGCGGCGTTGTCGTCGCGGAGGCGTCCGCGCTTTTGACGGAATTGGCGGAAAAATCGCAGATACCGGTCGCCACGACGCTCATGTGCCTCGGCGCCTTCGACAGGAAGAACCCTCTCTCCCTCGGCATGGTCGGCATGCACGGCGAGCGGGACGCGAACATGGCCGTTCACAACGCGGATCTGCTGATTGCGATGGGAATGCGCTTCAGCGATCGCGTGACGGGAGATCTGCGGCGCTTCGCGCGCGGCGCGACCGTCGTACACGTGGACATCGACCGCTCCGAAATCGACAAGAACGTGCTCAGCGACGACCACATCATAGGCGATGTGCGCGACGTCCTCGCGCGCCTCTTGCCCCTCGTAAAGGAGGCCAAACGCCGCGCTTGGAACGATGAGGTGCGCTCTCACAGACGCGATCCCGCCGCGAACGAAGACCCCGAGGGCTTCGGCCCTTCGCGGATTTTCGGCATCGTTCGCGAGATGCTGGGCGACGACGTCATCGTGTCCACGGACGTGGGGCAGCACCAGATGTGGACGGCGCAGAAATGGCCCTTTTCGAAGCCGCGGCGCCTCATCACCTCGGGCGGGCTGGGTACGATGGGCTTCGGTCTCGGCGCCGCCATGGGCGCGCAGATCGCGAATCCGGACGAACGCGTGATCCTTTTCACGGGCGACGGCAGCTTCCGCATGAACTGCGCCGAGCTCATGACGGTTTCCGCGCAGGAACTGCCCATCATCGCGTTCGTGATGAAAAACAACACCTTGGGCATGGTGCGGCAATGGCAGAAGCTCTTTTTCGACAAGCGCTTTTCCGCCACGGATTTGCCGGACGTGCTGCATTACGAAAAGCTGGCGGCCGCCTTCGGGCTGTTCGGCCGGCATGTGACCGACGCGGACGGGTTGCGGGCCGCCATAGCGGACGCGCTCGCCTTTGGGCGCGGCGCCGTCATAGCCTGCGAACTGTCCATTGACGAGAACGTATGGCCCATCGTGCCGCCCGGAGACGCGATAAACAATCAACTTACGGAATGAAGGCCGGACGAGGGCCGTGGAACAATGGATGACAAACGGATAGCCGTGCTGATAGACGCGGACAATGTTTCAAACAAGTACATCGGCAACATCATGGACGAGGTTTCCAATCACGGGACGCCCACCTACAAGCGCATATACGGAGATTGGACTTCCGCGAAAATGACCTCTTGGAAGGACGTGCTGCTCGAACATTCCGTGATTCCCATGCAGCAGTACAGCTATACGACGGGCAAGAACGCGACGGATTCGGCGCTCATCATCGACGCGATGGACATACTGTATTCCGGCAGGGTGGACGGATTTTGCATCGTTTCGAGCGACAGCGATTTTACGAGGCTCGCTTCTCGTCTGCGCGAAGCCGGCATGCTCGTGATCGGCATGGGAGAGAAGAAGACGCCCGTACCCTTCCGCGCCGCCTGCGACATGTTCAAATACCTCGAAGTGCTGGCGAGCGTGGTCGGCAACGGCAAGGGTCACGAAGAGGAGGCGTCGCACGACGGAACGCCGCACAAGGATAAAGGAACGGCCGACGCGGCCGACACCGCCGCGAAGAAAACACCCGCAAACAACAGGGAACGCACCAAGTTGATTCGCACGATACGAACGATCGTCAACGAGATATCGGATGAGGATGGATGGGCCTTTTTGGGGGAATTGGGCAGCATTCTCAATCGCAGACTGCCGGATTTTGACACGCGAAACTACGGCGCCATGAAACTGACGCCGCTCATCGAAAGCTTGGGGAGCTTCGATATAGAATCGAGAAAGACGAGCAATCCGCACGTTACGCACAAATACATAAGGAACAGGGATAAGGGATAACATGCAACTCACAATACTTGGAATCTTGGCGCTTGGCGGCGGCATACTGCTGATCTACCTCGCCCTGAACAAGCGGCCCGCGGCGCGGGAGCGAACGCGAAGACGACGCTCCGGCGACGGCAAGGTGATCTACCTTTTCAACGGAGGGTCGGACGAAAAAGACGGCGACGCCGAGACCCCCGAGATGAAAGAGGGCGGGTTTACGGACGTGGAATTCAGCGAGACCGACGCGGAGAAACCGGATGACGATGGAGAAAAATAGAGCGGAACGGCGTTATGCCGCGGGCAGGGCGACTGCGGTCTCTTTGATCGCGCTGAAGCTGCTGTTGTTTTACGCTCTGATAGACGCGGGCTCTTACTTCGTTGCGGTTTGGCTATTGAGCTGCCTGTTCACGTTTTTGTTTTTTTCCGCATTCAAAAATAAATGGATACCCGCGGGGGTGTATTTCGCGCTGTCCCTGCTCATGTTCGCGGACGTGGCCTACAACAGTTTTTTCAACCATTACCTGTCCGTCAATATGTTCGGGGCGATCGGTATGCTCGACGACATAGGCGCGAGCGTCGCGGAGGTGCTGCGGCCCGCGTTTTTTCTCGTGCCGCTCGACGCGGTCGCGATACTGGGCCTTTTGACGGCCCAAAGCATCCTGAAGCGGCGGTCGTATCTCATCGCGGCGGCGAGCGGCGAGACCGCCGCGCATGGCATTGGCGCGGTTGTCGACGGAGCGGCGGCCCCTGTCGGCGGGATTGCGCTCTTGGACGGCGCGACGGGAATCGAGACCTCGGCCGGCGGCGCCGACGCGCTTTCGGAAAGCGCGGAGACCGCCTTGGAGGAATCGATGCCGGACGAATCCCATACGCAACAGAAAACTTTTACGGGTCGCGGCGAAAAAAAAAAGCGCCTGCGCCGCCGTCGCGTGAAGTCGGCGATCGATCTGCTCGAACGCCATGGGAAACCCGCCCTGCTCATCGCCTTGATCGCGCTTCTCGCGTGGAACCCCGGCGCTTCGCCCTTGCTCGAGTCGCTTTCCAACCGTGAGATCTACGCCTATCACATCGGCGACGCGCTGCGTGCGGGAAAGGAAGAAACGTCTTCGCGAGAGGACGTCCTCTTGGGCCTGATCGAAAACGACAACTACGCGAAGGAAAAGGACGGCGCGCTGTTCGGCGTCGCGGAGGGGCGCAACCTGATCATTATACAACTCGAGTCCTTTCAGGATTTCGTGGTGGGCCTGACCTACGACGGCCAAGAGGTCACGCCGAATTTGAACGCGCTCATAGCGGGAAATTCGATCTATTTCGACCAATTTTTTCATCAGGTGGGTGCGGGAAACACCTCCGACGCCGAATTTGCGATAAACAACTCGATCTGCGGCAGCGCCCGGTATTTTACCTATAAGCTGTTTTCCGAGAACACGTTTCGGGGTCTGCCCGCTCTGCTGAAGGAGAAGGGCTATTCGACCGCCGTTTTTCACGCGTATGAGGACGTTTCGTTCTGGAACAGGGCGGAGATGTATCCCGCCGAGGGCTTCGATAGGTTCTACGGCGGCCTTGACGACCACCGCGATGGCGACTATCACCTGACGGAGTGGATGGGCTGGGGTCTGCCCGATTCCGAATTTTACAAGCAGACGCTGCCCCTTATGGAGGAGTTGCCGCAGCCTTTTTACGGCTTCGTCATCTCGCTTTCCAATCATCATCCCTTCGAGATGCTCGAACACTACAAATTCATCGAGCTGCTGCCCGAGGACGAGGACACGCTGGTGGGCAAATACCTGCAAAGCGCCGCCTACACCGATTGGTCGCTGGGCATATTCTTTGACGGTCTCAAGGATGCCGGGTTGTATTACAATTCCGTCTTTGCGATCTACGGCGATCATCAAGGCTTGACGATGGAGGGAGACACGCCGGCCGAGATGGAGCGTCTGCTCGGCAGACCCTACGATTTCGACGAGATGCTGAATGTGCCGCTGATTCTATCGCTGCCGGACATCAAAAGCGCGCCCAAGGAACTGCGTACGACGGCGGCCGCGGTGGCTCGCGCCGCCGCGCCGGTCGCCGATATACGGCGAACGGTGCACACGGTCGGCGGGCAGATCGATTTCCTGCCGACGATGGCGCATCTGCTCGGCCTAACGGATCTGGACGTGCATTTCGGACACAACCTGCTGGCCGTGGAGAAGGGATTCGCGGCCATTCAATCCTATATGCGGAAGGGTTCCTTCATCACGGACGACGTGATGCTCGAGATGTCACGCGACGGCGTGTTCGAAGGCAGCCGCGCCATAAACCGTCTTACGAGGGAACGCATGCCGGCAAGCGATTTTGTCTCGGAGCATGAGCGTTCGCTGAATATTCTGGACGCTTCGGAGTATGTGCTTGCTAACGATGTGCTCGCGGACGGTAAAAATGCGTTGACTTCGGAGAAATGAGATTTACATGGGAATATACGCCATAGCCGATCTGCACCTCTCCCTCTCGAGCGAGAAGCCGATGGACATATACGGGGGAATATGGGTGGATCACGCGAAAAAGACGGAAGAAAATTGGCGGCGCGAGGTGGGGGAGGGCGACACGGTTCTCATCGCGGGCGACATCTCCTGGGCGCTCAAGCAGAAGGATGCGGAACCGGATCTGCGCTGGATTGCCGCGCTTCCGGGCAAGAAGGTGCTGATACGGGGAAACCACGACCTGTGGTGGAGTTCCGTCTCGCGTCTGAACGCGCTGGATCCATCCATGTATTTCCTGCAAAACGCGCATTGCGAAGCCGAAGGGGTGGCGATCTGCGGTTCGAGGGGCTGGATCTGCCCCGGCGACGGCAATTTCAAGGAGGAGGACGAGAAAATCTACCTCCGTGAGCTCCGGCGCCTCGAAATGTCGCTGGATTCGGCCCGGAAGGCCGGACTCGCGCAAAAGATCGCGATGCTGCACTTTCCGCCCACCAACGACAAGAAAGAAGAATCCGGATTTACGGAATTGATCCGCGATTACGGCGTGAGCCGCGTCGTCTACGGTCATCTGCACGGCGCCGAGGTGTTCGGGCGCAGCGTGCGCGGCTATCATTACGGCGTGGAGTACAATCTGGTGTCGCTGGATTATTTGCTGTGTTCGCCACTGAGAATAATTTGATAGGTGACAAAAATTATGAAAAGAGTAACGATCATCGTCATAGACAGCCTCGGCGTCGGCGCGCTGCCGGACGCCGCGGATTACGGCGACGCGGGCGCCGACACCCTGCTGCACATCCTCGAGACCTCGCCGGACTTGCAAATACCGAACCTGCTGTCGCTGGGCCTCGGCAACATAAGCGGCGCGGCCGCCGGCCGCCGGGCCGTCGCGTCGCCGCGCGGCGCATACGCGAGACTGCTCGAAGCGTCGAAGGGCAAGGACACGATCACGGGCCATTGGGAAATAGCGGGTCTTTTGACGGAAACCCCTTTCAAGACGCGCGAGCGCTTTCCGGACGAGTTCATGCGCGCCTTTGAAGCGCGCATAGGCATTGGCACGCTGGGCAACCGCGCCGCCTCGGGTACCGTGATCATAGAGGAGCTGGGGCCGGAGCACGAGCGCACGGGCAAGCCCATCGTATATACGTCGGCGGACAGCGTGTTTCAGATCGCCGCCAACACGGCGGTGATACCGCTCGAAAGGCTCTACGAGATCTGCCGCGTCGCGCGCGAGATGCTGGTGGGGGATCTCCTGACGGGCCGCGTGATCGCGCGGCCCTACGCGATGGAGAACGGCAAGCGGATCAGAACCTCCGACAGGAAGGACTACGCCGTGTCGCCCGGCGGGCCGACGCTGCTCGACCATGTCAAGGAGGCCGGGCTTTCGGTCTGCGCCATAGGCAAGATCGGAGACATCTTCAACGGGCGGGGGATCACGGAAGCCATTCACACGGACGACAACATGGACGGCGTGGACAAGACCGTCCTCGCGCTCAAGCGCGACTTCGGCGGGCTCATCTTCACGAATCTCGTGGATTTCGACTCGAAGTTCGGACACCGCCGCGACGCGCGCGGCTACGGCGGCGCGCTCGAAGCCTTCGACGCGCGTCTGCCGGAGCTCATGGCGGCGATGGGGGAGGACGACATGCTGATCCTCTGCGCCGACCACGGAAACGACCCCGTGCACGCGGGCTGGGATCACACGCGGGAAGCCGTGCCGGCCCTCATATGCGGGCGCGGCGTGAAGCCCGTCGATCTCGGTGTGCGGAGCAGTTTCGCGGACATCGGCGCGACGGCGGCGGAGGCGCTCGGCGCCGCGCCCTGTGCCATAGGCAAGAGCTTTCTCGCGGAGATATCGAAATAACGCGCGCGGAGCGTTCTATTTCAGGTTTTCCGGATTCAGGCAAGCCAACTCCGGGATCACGAACAGGCCGTCCTTGCGGACGAGCGCGCCGTCGAACCAAATCTCGCCGCCGCCGTAATCCGGCCGCTGTATCGCGACGAGATCCCAGTGTACCGCGGACTTGTTGCCGTTGAACGCGTCCTCGTAGGCCGCGCCGGGCGTAAGATGGAAGCTGCCCGCGATCTTTTCGTCGAAAAGCGTGTCCTTCATCGGGCGAAGCACATAGGGGTTCACGCCAAGCGAAAACTCGCCGAAGAATCGCGCGCCCTCGTCCGTGTCGAGCAGCTTGTTTATGCGCTCGTCGTCGTTGGAAGTCGCCTTCGCGATCCTGCCGTTTTCCACCTCGAAAACGACGTTTTCAAAGGTGAAGCCCTGTTCCTCGGAGGGCGTGTTGTAGGAAATGATTCCGGTCATGGAATCTTTTACGGGCGCGGTGTAGACCTCTCCGTCCGGGATGTTCTTCTCACCGGCGCACTTGATGGCGGGGATGCCCTTGATGGAAAAGCGGAGATCCGTTCCGGGACCCTTGATGCGAACCTCGTCCGTGCGGTTCATGAGCTCGACGAGCGCTTCCATGGCCGCCGACATCTTGCCGTAATCGAGTGTGCAGACGTCGAAGTAGAAGTCCTCGAAGCCTTCGAGACTCATGCCGGCGAGCTGCGCCATGGAGTGGTTCGGATAGCGCAGCACCACCCATTTCGGGTGGTTGACGCGGTAATCGAGCACGGGTCTGAGCCCCCTGTTGTACAGGTTCAGCTTGTCGGGCGGCACGTCCGCGAGCTCCGAGCTGTTCAGCCCGCCGCGGACGGCGATATACGCGTCCATGCCCTTCATTTGGGCCATCTGATATTCCTTCATGAACTCGATTTGCGCTTCCTCGCAGCCGAGCAATATCTCGCGCGTGACCGACGAGTCGCGAATCTCCGCGAAGGGCAGACCTCCGGCTTTGTAGATATCCTTTATGAGCCGCCGGATCAACGGCTTGCAGGTCTCTCCTTCATAGGAAACGAGAACCTTTTCCCCCCTCTTTACGTCGCAGGAATAGCCTACGAGCACCCGTGACAGTTTCTCCAATCGTTCATCCATGGCGTTTGTCTCCTTATCGTCGGTAAATGCGGTTTTGTGCGGCGCCGCCGCCGCACCGTGATTCAGTATATCATCGGAGCTTTTGTTTTTCAATGGCTTATGCGCGATTGTTTGCTTGTATAACAAAAGCGAATGTGTTATATTGTTCCGTAAAGAAGGAAGCGGATGTTGCTGCGCAAACCCCACGCCCTGTCCCATGGAATCGCGCCGCATCCCGGAGAAATTGCCATGAATGTTAACCATTTAAGATATTTTATGGAAGTATGCAGGCACCAAAGCTTCACAAAAGCTTCGGAATCCCTGAATATATCGCAGCCCGCAATCACCGCCGCCATCAAGGAGCTGGAAAACGAGCTGAATTATCGGCTTTTTGACAGATTCAACAACCGCATTGCCCTCACGGAGAACGGAGAGCGATTTTCAAAGCTGACCCGCGGGATGCTGGATCGCTTCGACAACTATTATAACGAGGCGCTGGATATGGGGAATCGCTCAAAAACGCTGATTCGATTGGGATTGCCCGCCATTCTGAGCACTTTTTTCTATAAGCGCATCGTGCCGGCTTTCAACGAAAGCCATCCGAACACGCATTTGGTCATCTTCGAGGTCCCCACTTTGACGGGCTTGCGCATGCTGGATGAGGTGTCCTTGGATTTTCTCATCGGCATATTGGACGACGAACCCGCTCACAACCACGAACGCAGACTGATCTTCGATACCACATTGGATCTCTTCGTACACAAGGACAATCCATTGGCAAAGGAAAAAAGCATTTCCTCCGAAATGCTCATAGGCCGGCCTTTTGTGTTCGTTCCCAAAGGTTCTCGCCATTACGAACTGCTCATGGACGCGTTTAAGGATGTATCTTTGGACATAACGCTCTATTCCACGCAGATATCGACCATACGGTATATGCTTGAGAACAATATGGCCGCGACCATATTGTACAAACAGGTTTTCGATACCTATGGCGTCATTCGGCGCATACCTTTGGCAAAACCCATCAGAGCGCAAATCGGTTTGAACTGGAAAAAGAACACCTATCTCAACGCGGCGATGAAATCCTTCATATCGTTCGCAACCAAGCTGCAAGAGTAGGACGGACGCACGGCGCGCCGCCGAAAATCGGGCGAACGCCGTCACAGGCGCCACAATTCCTCCTTTGTGGGAATGCGGTTTTGAGGCATATGGTAGGCGATCCTGGATATGTTGATCAAATGCGTGTACGTCAGATTTTCGGATATGCTGTTGTTTCCCCAGGAACCGCAGCCGAGGGTGTTTGTGGGATTCAGGCCGTTTTGAAAGCTTCCTCCGGCGCTCTCGGCGCAGACTTGGTTGACGACGAAACGGGAAACGCAAAGCTCTTTGCCCGCGTATTCGATGTTTTCTATGGAATTCGAATGAATGGACACGCTGTGGCCCTTGCCTTCGATCTCGAGATTCGCTCGCGCGATCTCCACGGCTTCCTTGAAGTCGCGATATCGGTATGTCGCAAGGACGGGGCATATTTTTTCCTTTGAAAACAGATCCGCGGCGCCCGCTCCGTCCGCTTCCACCAGTATGATCTTCGTGTCCTCGGGTATTTCGTATCCGGCCAACTTGGCCACCGCGGCCGCGCTTTGGCCCGTCGCGTGTCTGCTCATTTGTCCCTCGGGGAACAGCGCCTTCCGCAGAGCTTCTTTCTCCGAAGCGCGCGTGACCGCATAAGCGCCGTTTTTTTTGAATTCGGCCAGGATCGCGTCATACATATCGTCGGGGCAGATGACCGATTGCTCGCCCGAACAGATGATGCCGTTGTCAAAACCGCGGCCGGCGACGATTTTGGGGATCGCTTCGGAAATATCCGCGTCCCTGTCCACGATGCACTGCACGTTGCCCGCGCCGACGCCGAGAGCCGGCTTGCCGGAACTGTACGCGGCTTTCACCATTCCGCTCCCTCCCGTGGCCACGACCACATCCGCCATGCCGATGAGCGCGCGCGTGTTTTCGCGGGAATGCGCGTCCGGCATCTGAATCAGATCTTTCGGAAGTCCCAATTTTTCCAATTCTTTCCGAATAAGCGAAACGGTCATTCCGCTGCATTTCACCGCTCTGTGATGCGGGCTGACGATGATGGCGTTGCCGCCTTTCAGCGCGAACATGGCGTTGCTCATGGGTGTGACTATGGGGTTCGTGCATGGAGTTATGGCCGCCACGACGCCTACGGGCTTCGCCACTTCCGTAATGCCCGTCGCCTCGTCCCGCCGCAGAATCCCCAGAGATTTCTTTCCTTTTAAGCTGTTCCAAATAATTCCCGCCTTGTTGACGTTTTTGGAAACCTTATCCTCGACATTCCCCATACCCGTTTCGCTCACGGCGAGCTCGGCAAGCATGCGGGCGTTGTCAAAGACGGTTTTGCCCACGGCCATAACCGCTCGGTCTATCTCGGTTTGACTCTTTTTTTCGAACAATGCTTGGGCATCTCGCGCTCGGTCGAGATATGCTTTCATGTATGCCCTTGCGTCTTCCGCCTGTCGATCTCTCTCGTCTCTTTCCATTGTTTTCTCCGTTCCGCCGCCGTGCGGCTTATTTCAACATCCAAAATGCAGGGCTGTCCGCATCATGCGGGAAGCATGCTTCCCGTCCGCATATATCGCGAATGCCAGCTCAATGCTTCATCCAAAAGGTGGGGCGTCTGTCCGCCCGTGGATTCCGCCGCCCGTCTGAAATAATCGAAAAGTTTTTCGCGATAAGCGGGATGCGCGCAATTCTCGATGATGCAAGACGCTCGCTCCCTTGGCGACAAACCCCGCAGATCGGCGTATCCCTGTTCCGTCACCAGAACCATCACGTCGTGCTCGGTGTGATCCACATGAGAAACCATGGGTACTATGGAAGATATTTTTCCATCCTTGGCCGTGGAAAGGGTGCAGAATATGGTCAGGGCGGCGTTTCTCGCGAAATCTCCGGACCCTCCTATGCCGTTCATGATCCGGCTTCCCATGATGTGCGTCGAATTCACGTTCCCATAGATATCCGCCTCGATGGCCGTATTCATGGCGATGACCCCGAGACGCCTGGCCGTTTCGGGATTGTTGCTGATTTCCTGCGGCCTGAGTATGATCTTGTCGCGAAAGAAGTTCATCTCGGCTTCAAACCTCGGCAGCATTTCCGGAGACGGGCTGATGGCGGTGGTCGAGGCCATGATCACCTTGCCGCTCCGCAGCAAGTCCAACATGGAATCCTGTACCACCTCCGTGTAGCAGGTGAGACCGTCAAAGTCCGAATCCGCAAGTCCCGAAAAGATTGCGTTGGCCACATTGCCCACGCCCGATTGCAGGGGAAGCAAGTTGCGATCCATGCGTTTGGCCTCGACTTCTCCTTCAAGAAATCTGATGATATGGCGGGATATCGCCAATTCTTTCTCTCCCGGCTTGCTCAAGAGCCGAGAATCGTCTTGCATCTCCGTGAATACGACGGCGGCGATTTTTTCGGGGCCGCACGCGATGTAAGGCAAGCCGATCCGGTCATTGGGGCGAAGGATGGGAATGGGTTCACGCGACGGCGGGTTCGTCGGCGCATATATGTCGGCCATGCCTTCCATCGACAAGGGTTTCAACAAATTGATTTCCACGATGACCTTGTCGGCGTTTCGGACAAACGCAGGGGTGTTGCCGAGACCGCTCGTCGGCACGATCCCTCCGTCTTCGGTGATGGCCAGAGCTTCGACTATGGCGACGTCTATCTTGGGCATATAACCGAAGTTCACGTACTGCGCGAAAAGGGAAAGGTGCATGTCGGCGTACGCGATTTCCCCCCTGTTGATCCGCTCTCGCAGCGCGTCGTTTGTCTGATAAGGAAAACGCCTTTTGACAATGTCCGCTTTTGCCCACGCGCCGTCCAGCTCAGAGCCCGTGGAAGCGCCCGTGTACAAAGTGAGTTTTGGCCGCTCCTCCGGTTTTTTTTTCATTGCCGATTCGGCCACGGCCATAGGCACGGCCTTTGGATAGCCGGATGGCGTGAAGCCCGACACGCCCACAACCATCCCATCGCAAATCAGCTTCGCCGCCTCCTCCGCGTCCATGATGCGGCAAGACAGCGCATCATTTCTCAATCTTTTCTTGCGTTGTTCATTCATGATTGCTTTCATTATCACTCCGAAGCTAACATAACATATTCGCGGAGCAATGTATATTCTAAAAAGTTTATTGGAAGATAAAAAAAAATTATGGACGGGCGCAGACAAAATCGACGCGGCGCGAGTTTGGCTTTGATTTAAACAGCCAAGCGGTAACGGCGGGCATTCCTGCGTTCGCGGTTATAGATTTTTTTTATTGAACTATCAGTATTTTCGAATATACAATAAAAAACATCTGTGATATCTTAAATATTACAAAGAATTCTGACATTTCAATATTTATTCATTTTCCCGAATGCGAAACGCGAAACGGATCGTCGCGGCGACGAATCGCGGAACGCGTTTATTTGAAGAAGGAATGTGTTGCGATGGGTGTTTGGAAAAACGGTGCGAAATCGGCGGTCATGTTGACTTTCGACTTTGACGCGGAAACGCTTTGGACCGCGCGGGATCCGGAGAACGCCGGCAGAATAGGTACGCTCTCCCACGGAGAATACGCGGGAAAGAGGGGTGTTCACGATATTTTGCGCATGCTGAAAGAATGCGAAATCAAGGCCACGTTTTATGTTCCCGGACAAACCGCGGAAAGATATCCCGCCGTGATCGAGAAGATCGTCGATCTCGGGCATGAAATAGGGCATCACAGCTACGATCACAGATGGAAGGCGGAAGGCTCCCTTGAAGACGAAGAAGCGTCGTTCGCGAAGACGCTGCATATTTTAAAGAAATTCACGGGAAAGGATATCGCGGGTTGGAGGTCGCCGGCTTGGGAGGTGAACGCCCAAGCCTTGGGCATTCTCAAAAAATACGGGATACGCTATTCCAGCAATTTGATGGCCGATTACTTTCCGTATTGGATAGAGCTCGGCGGCGAAGCCTCGTCCATCGTGGAACTGCCGGTTCAATGGATATTGGACGACGCTCCGTATTTCTTGTTTGCCGTCAGACCGCCGACGCGCAACATCGTTCCGAATCACGATGTGCTTCAAGGCTGGAAAGATGAGTTCGACGGGATTTATGCGCGCGGCGGGCTTTTCAATCTGACCTGCCATCCGCAGCTTTCGGGCAGACCTTCCCGGGTTCGGATGCTTGCGGAACTGATTGAACACATCCGCGATTTTCCCGATGTGTGGATTGCCACGGGAGAAGAAATCGCCGACCATTGGCGCGAAAACGCGGACGCTTTTCAAGCTTTTCAGGCCGAACAAATCAAGTTTTGACGATTGTGTGCGGGAAGCGGCAAGATGAACAAGATGAATGAGAAAGATCTGTTGCAAATCGACGGCAAAATCGCTTTGATCACCGGCGCGGGGAGCGGCATCGGGGAGGCTTCGGCCAAATTGCTTGCGGATTGCGGCGCCGTCGCGATCGTCTTGAACACCAACGAAGCCAAAGGACTCTCCGTTCGGGAACAAATACGGAACGCCGGGGGCCGCTCGGACCATTTCCGCTGCGACGTGGGAGAACGGAGCCAAGTTTTCGAAACCGCGCACAAAATTCTTCAAAAATACGCGCGTTTGGATATTTTGGTCAACAACGCGGGAATCATGGGCGATAAGGCCGACGCCGAAGACTTGACGGAGGAGCGTTGGAAACGGATGCTCGACGTGAACCTCATGGGCGCCGTGTATTTCTCCCAGGCTTTCGCCGGGGCGATGAAGGCGCGCGGGACCGGCAAAATCGTCAATGTGAGTTCCGGGGGCGGGGTGGTCGGAATGCCCGGCTTGACGCATTACTCGGCCGCCAAGGCGGCCTTGATCGGATTCACCAAGGCTCTGGCGAAGGAAATGGCGCCGCATCGAATCAACGTAAACGCCATCGCCGCGCCCTTGACGGTCACCGACATGATATTTTCGGCAAACTACAACAATTTGGAAGAAGAAACGAAGACAATACCATGGGGAAGGCCCGCCTATCCCGACGATGTGGCAAAGGCCGTGCTGTATTTGGTCTCGGATCTGTCCGAATACATGACGGGCCAGGTTTTGAGTCCCAATGGCGGACGGCGGATGTAATGCGTTGAAACGAACGCGTTCTGCGGCAAGCGCCGGACAACGCGCCGGAAAGGAACGAACATGTCAAAGGTTTCTGTTGCGAAATGCACGGATGTTTGGTCGTACGAGTCGATTTTTCGCGCGACGCTGGATGTGCTGGCGCCGCTCGGAGGCATGAAAGCTTTCGTCAAGCCGGGTATGTCTGTCATGTTGAAACCGAATTTGGTCATGCCGGCGAAGAAAGAGGAGGGCTGCACCACGCACCCTTTGCTCATCAAGGCGCTCGCCGTTTTGGCCATGGAAGCGGGGGCGGGCAAAGTCTCCATATGCGACTGCGCGGGGGTTGGATTTTCCAACGAAGAAACATTCGAAGCGACGGGCATGAACGATGTGGGCAGGGAATTGGGCATAGAGGTCTTCCCGCCCAACAGACGTACGGATGTTTTGCCCCTTGAAAATCATCCCAATCTGCGCGAAGTCAAGGTGGGCAGAGACGCCATGGAATACGATGTGCTCATCAATGTTCCGGTGATGAAAACCCATCTGCATACCACGATTACCCTTTGTTTAAAAAATCTGAAAGGTTGTTTGGCCAGGTCTTCCATGAAAGCTCTCCATGTGGGCGGCGTCGACTACGGTTTGGCGCCTCTCGCCGAGATGATCAAACCGGAATTGAACATCATCGACGGCACCATAGGTTCCGAGGGCATGGGACCCATGACGGGAGGGCCGAAAGAGGCGAATTGTCTCATCGCGTCCGCGGACGCGTTCGCTTGCGATATCGTGGGCTGCAAGGTGATGGGCGTGAATCCGCGAAGCATACGCCATCTCACCTGGGGTGCGGAGAAGTACGGATATTCCCTTGATTTCAAAGATTATGAACTCGTGGGCGTTCCCATCGAAGACGCCGTCTGTCCGTTTGAGATGCCTCCGTCCCGTTTGGACGACCGATACGGCGTTCACGTGGTGGAGAAGGACGCGTGTACGGGCTGCAACGCGGTAGTGGCCACGCTGCTGTTCCGCTTGGACAAATTGGGCGAACTGGATCTTCTCGACGATTGGACCATCGTCGTCGGCCAGCGGGCGGAGGTCCCCGGAGAGGGCGAAGAATGCAAATCCAAAAAATTGCTTGTGGGCAAATGCATGGAAGACAGGAAGGACGAAGCCGATCTGTTCATTCCGGGTTGTCCGCCGCAGGCATGGTTCGTGATGGGTCTTTTGTATCGCCTGAACGGTCGGGTGGAAAACGACGAATTCGCGCGGCAGAGGATGGAAATCTACATGACGGAATCCGCGGACGGGGATTACGCCAAGTATTTGAAAATCAAAGGCGTGCAGTGAGGGCATATCTATGTTTCAGGCCGATCTCGTATTCAAAAATGGAGTCGTGCACACCATGGATCCCGCCTTGCCCAAGGCGCGGGCCGTGGCGGTTTTCGGCGGCATCGTCGCGGCGGTGGGAAGAAACGAGGACATGGAAACCCTGATCGGGCCGCGCACGAAGGTCTGCGATTTGGGCGGCAAAACCATGATCCCGGGCTTCAACGACAGCCACAATCACATAGTGAATATGGGCTTAGCCCAAATGGGCGTACCCGTCTCTCCGGATCGTTGCGCCTGCGTGGACGACGTGCTTCGCGCGCTGCGTGAACGCGCCGCGAAAGCGAAGCGCGGCGAATGGATCCTCGGAAGAGGATGGGACGAAAGCCGATTGACGGAGGGGCGTTTCCCGAGCGTCGACGAATTGGATGCGGCTTCGCTTGGGCATCCCGTTTTTCTGATCCGCACCTGCGGGCATGTGGCCGTGGCAAACGGCGCGGCGATGAAGCTCGCCGGGATAGGGGACGACACTCCAAATCCCGCCGGCGGAAAGATCGTGCGCGACGAGCGCGGAAGAGCGACGGGCGTTTTTCAAGAGAACGCGCAGAACTTGATGAAAGCGGTCGTGCCGCCCCATGACAGGGACGATTTTGTGAGAGCCTTGGAGACGGCCGCCCGGCAGCAAAACGCTTTCGGGATCACGAGCAGTCAAGACGCGGGAGTCAGTATGCCCGTAAAGGATGAAATAGAGGGTTGGACGGCGGCCCGGGCCGAAGGCAAAATGAATCTCCGCATCGCCGCCTCGCTCTACGCTTCCGGCTGGGACAGGCTCATAGACGCGGGCATAGTCGCGCATTACGGCGATTCCATGCATCGCTTTGGCTGCGTCAAGATGCTTTTGGACGGTGGGGTGTCCGGCGGAACCGCCGCCGTCAGCCGATCTTTTCTGCCGCCATTCAATGGCAAAGGCATACTCCGCATGGATCGGGAGGAACTGAATGCCAAGGTTTTGCGATATCATCGTTTGGGTTTGCAATGCAGTTTGCACGCCATCGGAGATTTGGCCATGGAACAAGCCTTGGACGCCTATGAAAAAGCTCTGACGGAAGCGCCCGCGCCGCGCCACAGGCATAGAATCGAGCATTGCTCCCTTGCGAGCGCCGAACAGCTGTCGCGAGCCAAATCCTTGGGCGTCTGCGTCAATATGAACCCGGGCTTTCTCTATCACATGGGAGAAAGCCACTTTCCGGCCATAGGAGAAGAACGCGTGCGCCTTGAATTCCCCATGAAGACGGCACTTGAAATGGGAATTGTCGTCGGCAACGGGACGGATTGCCCCGTCATAAGCGCCGATCCAAAATATGCCCTGTACGCCGCGGTGTTTCGCAAAACCCGCAAAGGAAACGCGTGCGGCGAAAGCGAGAGAATCAACATGATCCAAGCGCTGTGGACCTATACGTCCGCGGGAGCGTACCTGAGCTTTGAAGAGGACGTGAAGGGTTCCATAAGCCCCGGGAAATACGCCGATTTCGCGATCCTTTCCATGAATCCCGTCGAAATCGCCGAATCCGACGCCGAGGCGCTTTTGGATATGTCGGTTGCGGCCACGATCTTGGGAGGCCGGTTTGTCTTTGGAGGCATCGACTGAATCGTGTGCAAGCTCGGCATTGCGGCGCTCGCATAAAACCGAGTTCACAATATTTTACGGTTTGTTGGTCGCTTGACGATCTTAGGAACAGTTCTTTACCGAAAAAGGAGGAGATTATGAAAAGGATATGGATGCTCGCATGGGTTATCGCAATTGTGTTTGGCTTGAGCGCTTGCGGAGGCGGAACGGAGGGCGCGGCGGAAGGCGATGCGACGGCGTCGAGCGATGCCGCCGCGGAAGACGGCGCCGACGCGAGCGCCGCGGAGCCGGTCACCGTAAAAATTGGCATCATCGCGGCGGACGATTCGGCTTTCGGCATCGAGCTGCACGATTATTTCAAACCCGAACTCGAAAAGCGTTCCAACGGCAGATTCTCCGTTGAGGTGTACACAAACGGGGTGCTCGGAGGCGACAGGCAGATGTATGAGGCGCTTCAAATCGGAACCCTGGAAATATGCCTTGGGACCTTGTCCACGCTATCCAACTTCGATCCGATTTTCGGAGTCACCGATCTTCCGTATCTTTACAAAGACAGGGAAACGGCCATTGCCGCCTTCAACGGCGCCTGGGGCGACAGCTTAAAAGAGAATTTGCCGAACATGGGCATGCGGCTTCTCAGTTACAGCGAAAACGCGTTCAGAAACATATCCAACGACACAAAGCCCATTGAGAAACTGTCCGACATAAAGGGCATGAAGATTCGCGTCATGGAGTCCCCCGTGTTCATATCCACGTTCAAGGCTTTCGGCGCCAGTCCCACGCCGATCGCTTACAGCGAGCTTTACACCGCTCTCCAAAACGGAACCGTGGACGGTCAGGACAACGGCATCAACATAACCTATCTGAGCAAATACTATGAAGTGCAGAAATACTATACGCTCACCGAACACGCCTATGCCGCGTGCGCCTTTGTGGCAAGCGAAAATTTCTGGAAGAATCTGGACCCTGAATTGCAGACCATTCTCGAAGAAGTGTGCAAGGATTGCAGCGACACGATTCGCGTGCGCAACCAATCCGACGAAGAACGATACATAAAGTTGATGGAAGAAGAAGGCATGCAGATCAACTATCTGTCTCCCGAAGCCAAAGAGGAATTCCGAGAAGCCGCGATGTCCGTCTGGGATGAGCTCGCCGAAACATACGGAAGCGAAATAATGGACGCCGCCAAATCGATCAACGAAACCTACGGAAATTGACGCGCGCAACGCTTGACGCGCGTTGGGAACGCAGGGGGGCGGAGGACTCGACGGATTGCCGGAAACCCGGGTTTTTCGTCCGTTGGGTTTTTCGTCCCCCTGTCGTCGCGTTTTGTCCCTGTCTGTTTTAAAATTTCCGTCGGCGGAAAGGAGATGAGACTGTTGAGGAAGTTCATAGACCATTTCGAAGAATACATTTTGCTGCCGTCGTTCATGTTCACCGTGGCATTGGTATTCGTTCAAATCATCATGCGGTATTTGTTCTCCAACGCTCTGTCCTGGTCGGAGGAACTGGCTCGATACATATTCATATGGCAGCTTTGGCTGGGCGTGAGCTACGCGACCAAAAACCATAGCCACATACGCATCAAAATCATCGAAAACGTTCTGAACGAACGACAAAGAAAAATATTGGAAGCAATTGCCCTCGTCGTGTGGTTCGGCTTCGGCGTTTTCGTCATATATCAAGGTTGGAAGATCGCTCTGCTGATTCTTGCGTCCAAGCAAAGATCTCCGGCGCTCGGCTTGCCCATGTTTTACGCTTACGTTTCGGTGCCCATCGGCGCGACATTGATGAATCTGCGGATCGCGGAATGTTTGTACAAGCTTTTCAAAGGGCCTGAGAGGGAGGAGATGATGGCGCGATGACGGGTATTCTTCTTTTGTTCGGCCTGTTGTTTTTCTTTGCCACATTGACCCTTCCCGTGGGCGTGGCTCTTGGGATGGCGACGCTGATCGTTCTGATCACGCAGACGAACATCCCGGTGGCGATGATTTCTCAAAACGTGTTCGCCGGTCTCGATTCCTTCGCTCTCATGGCAATACCTTTTTTCATGCTTGCGGGGAATTTGATGGCCCTCGGCGGCATAGCGCGCAGGATCGTGCGGCTCGCCGATGCGGTCTTCGGCAAAATCGCGGGCGGCATAGGGATTGTGACCACCGCGGCCTGCATGTTTTTTGCCGCGCTCTCGGGCTCCGGTCCCGCCACGGTGTCGGCAATCGGGGCCATGATGATCCCTGAGATGGAAAAGAGGGGATACGACAAAGGCTTCGCCACGGGTCTGACGGCCGCGGCGGGAACCATAGGCGTGATCATTCCGCCGAGTATCCCTTTCGTCATCTACGGCGTCGTCGCGAGCCAGTCCGTGGGGGATTTGTTCATAGCCGGCATTCTGCCGGGCATACTCATAGGCGTGGCTCTCATGGCCGTCTGCTTCGTGATTTCCGTAAAAAGGGGCTATAAAGGCAGAGGAGCGTCCGAAAGAGAAAAAAGCGAAGGCTTCCTTACCGTTTTGCGAGAGTCGTTTTGGGCGATTTTGGCCCCGGTCATCGTGCTGGGAGGCATTTACGGCGGCATATTCACTCCGACGGAAGCCTCGGTGGTGGCCATAATCTATTCGCTGCTCATAGGCGTCTTTGTGTACAGAGAACTGACATGGAAGATATGGCTGGATTCTTTGAAAGCCACGGCCGATTTGACCGGCTTGTCGTGTCTGGCTTTGGGTTTTTCCATGTCGTTTTCCGCTTATTTGGCCATAGATCAAATGCCCGTGAAAATCAGCGACGTCCTCAAAGCGCACATCGGCAACGGGGCGGTGATGATGCTGATCATCATAGCCATTCTGTTGATTTTGGGTTGTTTTATAGACAACATCTCATCGTGCTTGATTTTGACGCCGGTGTTTCTGCCCATATTGGAAAGCTTTGGCGTGGATCCGATTCACTTCGGAGTGGTCATGACCATGGCGCTCTCCATCGGTTTTGTGACGCCGCCTTACGGCGCGAATCTGTTCGTGGCCAGCGCGGTCACGGGGCTGAAGGTGGAAACGGTGGCAAAATCGGTGGCGCCCTTTCTCTTGGCGTTGATCGTTTGCATGCTGCTGGTGGCGTTTATACCGAACATCGCCATGGGGCCGGTTCATTTGATGCGGAACTGAGGAAGCGGCATGGATTTTTTCATTTCAACATATTTACAAATATAGACATATGTGTTATAATGCGATTGCGGTGAAAAATTTATCACAAAAGGCTTGACCCCGCGCGAAAAATACTGTATGATCGAACAAGAACACATGTTCGCAAATTGTGGAGGGTAAAGATGGCAATCGGCATAAACAAAGAGGAAAAGGAAAAAGCGCTGGAAGCGGCGCTGGCGCAGATTCAAAAGCAATTCGGGAAAGGGGCCATCATGAAGCTCGGCGACGAGGGCGCCAAGCTGAACATCGCGGCCATTCCCACGGGTTCGGTGAGCAT